>JAAYBZ010000052.1 GCA_012744445.1 Myxococcales bacterium
CCTCGGCCCCGGGGGCCCCCGCCTCTCGTCGGGCGCGACCGCGCCTCGGCTGCTACCTTCCCCGGCCGTCATGAGCGACTCGACGAACGATACGACGCCCCGAAGCGGCCGCTGCGCCATCGTGGGCCGGCCCAACGCCGGCAAGAGCACGCTCTTGAACCAGCTCCTCGGGCAGAAGCTGGTGATCGCCACGAGCAAGCCCGGCACCACGCGCTCGAGCGTGCTCGCGGTCTTCGTCTCCGACGCGCCTCCCACGCAGATCGCCTTCGTCGACACGCCGGGCCTCCATCGCCCGAAGAGCGCGCTCGGCAAGGTGTTGCGCGAAGAGGCCCAGCTCGGCCTCGAGGGCGCCGACGTCGTGCTCCTCGTCGCGGAGATGCCCCGGCCCCCCAAGGCGGGCGGCGACCTCCCGCCCGTCATCGGCCAGGAGGACCAGGAGATCCTGGAGCTCGCCAAGACCACCGGGCGCCCCGTCGTCCTCGCGCTCAACAAGGTCGACCGCCTGAAGAACAAGGCGCTCCTCCTCCCGATCCTCGCCGAGCTCGGCGAGCGCGGTGACTTCGAGGCCATCGTCCCGATCTCCGCGCTCAAGGGCGTGAACCTCGACGCCTTGGTGAAGGAGCTCCGCGAGCGCCTCCCCGAGGGCCTGCTCTACGCCGACGACTTCCTCACCGATCGCTCCGAGCGCTTCTTCGTCGCCGAACTCATCCGTGAGGCCGTGATGCAGAAGACGGCGCAGGAGGTCCCGCACGGCGTCGCGGTGCTCATCGACCGCTATATCGACGAGGGGCCGCGCGTCATCGTCGAGGCCACCATCGTCGTCGAGAAGGAGAGCCACAAGGGCATCGTCATCGGCGCGGGCGGCCAGAAGATCAAGGACATCGGCATCGCGGCGCGCGCCC
Organism: Myxococcales bacterium; assembly: GCA_012744445.1. Lineage (GTDB taxonomy): Bacteria > Myxococcota_A > Polyangia > Polyangiales > Houyiibacteriaceae > JAAYBZ01. The sequence goes on from JAAYBZ010000052.1 coordinate 903, forward strand.
AGATCGAGGCCTTCCTCGAGAAGCGGGCCCACCTCTCACTCTTCGTACGCGTCGAGAAGGGTTGGACCTCCGACCCGACCAAGGCGCGCACCCTGTCGACGGAGATCGAGGGATCGTGAGCCGCAGGAATCGCTACATCGGGAGCGCGAGGCCGGCCGGCGCCACCGCGGGGCGCCCCATGGTGGCCATCGTCGGCCGCCCGAACGTCGGGAAGAGCACGCTCTTCAACAAGCTCGCGCGCAAGCAGATCGCCGTCGTGCAGGACGAGCCCGGCGTGACCCGCGATCGGCACTACGCCGACTGCTGGGCGCTCGGCAAGGAGTACGTCCTCATCGACACCGGCGGCTTCGACCCCTTCGACGACGATCCGCGCACGGCCGGCATCGCCTCGCAGGTGAAGCTCGCCCTCGCCGAATGCGACGCCGTGATCTGCGTCTTCGACGGGACGACGGAGCTCACGCCCACCGATCACGAAGCCGTCGCGCTCCTGCGTGACGCCGGCAAGCCCGTGATCTACGTGGCCAACAAGGCCGACTCGCAGCGCTCGGCGCACGAGGCCATGAAGCTCTACGAGCTCGGCATGGAAGAGCTCCTCCCGATCTCCGCGCTCCACAGCCGCGGCCTCGGCGAGCTCGAGGAGCGCATCGCCGAGGTCCTCCCCGAGACCGACGGTCCGGCCGAAGAGCTCGACGAGGGCATCCCGCGCGTCGCCATCGTCGGCCGTCCCAACGCCGGCAAGAGCTCGATGGTGAACCGCCTCGTGGGCGAGGAGCGCCAGCTCGTCGACGACCGCCCCGGCACCACGGTCGACAGCGTCGACACGCTCGTCGAGCGCGACGGACATCGCCTCGTGCTCATCGACACCG
>JAAYBZ010000053.1 GCA_012744445.1 Myxococcales bacterium
GCGCGCTTCTTCCCGCCCTCGATGGCGGCGGGGATGGCCTCGAAGGCGCGCGCGCGGTGGACGCCCTTCTGCGCGTGGACCTCGTCGAAGGCGCCGCTCTGCACGAGCGCCTCGATGACGTTCTTGTTCACGCGCCGGAGATCCACGCGCGCGCAGAAGTCGAAGAGATCGGTGAAGGGCTGGTGCTCGATCTCGCCCGACTCGCCGACGGGGTCGCGCACCTCGAAGATGGCCTCGAGCGCGGCCTGACCCACACCCTTGAGCGCACCGAGCCCGAAGCGGATCCTCGGCTCGTAGGGATCGCGCATCCGGCCGTTCTCGCAGGCGGGGCGATCGAGGGGACGCCTCTCGGAGCCGCCGTCGCGACGCATGTAGACGACGGTGAAGTCGACGGCGCTCTGGTTCACGTCGGGCGGGAGGACGTGGATGCCCATCGAGCGCGCCTCCTGCACCGTGGCGACGACGCTCTCGCTCTTCTCCTTGTCGACGGAGAGCGCCGCGCACATGAACTCGGCGGGGTAGTGCGCCTTGAGGTAGGCCGTCTGGTAGGTGAGGAGCGCGTAGGCCGCGGAGTGGCTCTTGTTGAAGCCGTAGCCCGCGAAGTGCGCCATCAGATCGAAGACGTAGCTCGCCTCGTCGGCGGGCGTGCCGCGCTCCACGGCGCCTTGGACGAAGGTGGCCTTCTGCTTGGCCATCTCGTCTTCCTTCTTCTTGCCCATCGCGCGGCGGAGGAGGTCGGCGCCGCCGAGCGTGTACCCGCCCATGAGCTGGGCGATCTGCATGACCTGCTCTTGGTAGACGATGGCGCCGAGCGTCGGCCGGAGGATCTGCTCGAGCGCCGGGTGCGGGTACTTCACCGTCTGACGGCCGCGCTTCCGCTCGGCGAACTCGATGTGCATGTCGGCGCCCATCGGGCCAGGTCGGTAGAGCGCCACGGCAGCCACGATGTCTTCGAAGCAGTCCGGCTTCATGTGCTTGAAGAACTGCTGCATGCCCTGAGACTCGAGCTGGAAGACGTTCGAGGTCTCGCCGGACTGGAGGAGGGCGTAGGCGGCCGGATCGTCGAGCGGGAGCGTGTCGAGATCGAGGGGGTTGTCCTGGCGATCGGGGCGCTTGTTGACGAGCTTCACGGCCACGTCGAGCACCGTGAGCGTCTTCAGGCCGAGGAAGTCGAACTTCACGAGGCCGGCCGCCTCGACGTCGTCCTTGTGGTACTGCGTGACGATGACGCCGGGCTCCGGGCAGAAGACCGGCACGTGATCCCAGATCGGCCCCTCGCTCATGACCACGCCCGCGGCGTGCATGCCCGCGTGGCGCGTGAGGTTCTCGAGGTCCTGCGCCGTCTCGATCACCGCGCGCGCTTCGGGATCGGTCTCGACGAGCGCGGCGAGCTGCGGCACCTCGGCGAGCGCCGTCTTGATGGGCACGGCCTTGCCGCCCACGGGCTCGGGGATGAGGCCGGCGATGCGTCCCGCGTCCTGCGGCGCCATGCCCATCACGCGGCCGACGTCGCGCACGACGCTCTTGCTCTTGAGCTGGTGGAAGGTCGCGATCTGACCGACGGAGTGGCGGCCGTACTTGCCGCGCACGTACTCGATGACCTCCTCGCGCCGATCGGTGCAGAAGTCGATGTCGAAGTCGGGCATCGACACGCGCTCGGGGTTGAGGAAGCGCTCGAAGAGGAGGCCGTAGGGGATGGGATCGAGGTTGGTGATCCGCAGCGCGTAGGCGACGAGTGAACCGGCACCCGAGCCGCGCCCCGGACCCACCGGGATGCCCTGCTGCTTCGCCCAGTTGATGAAGTCCTGGACGATGAGGAAGTAGCCCGCGAACCCCATCCGGCAGATGATCCCGAGCTCTTCTTCGATCCGCTCGCGGTAGAGCGC
>JAAYBZ010000236.1 GCA_012744445.1 Myxococcales bacterium
GAGGTCGATCGACGGAGCGCCCTGCCCAAGATGGGCTTCGATCTCGGCTTCGGAAACTCCTACCGCCTCGGCAAGGACGCGCGGCTCGGGGTCCGGCTCGCGCTCGGCTACGACTACGACGAGGTCCGCCGCACCGGGACGGTGCGGCGCAATCGCGTCGATCCCTCGTCGCCTTCCGGCGTCTCGCCGCTCGGTGAGCTCCGCTTCGAGAACGGCGCGATGCGCGCCTCGTGGGGTGGCCTCTTCTCCGCCGGCCTGAGCCTCGGCCGCGATCACGAGATCAGCGTGGTCTCCCTCTTCCACCGCGAGGCCGACGACCGCACCTCGGTGCAGGAGGGCGACGTGGCCGGGCTTCGCTCGAGGCGGTGGCAGCTCGAGTACGTCGAGCGGATGCTCTCGGTGAACCAGATCCTGGGCGACCACAGGAACCTCGGAGGTACGAAGGCGCGCCTCCGATGGACCGCGTTCGGCGGCCTCGCCACGCGAGACACGCCGGACATGCGCGTGATCCAGTACTCGAACTTCGGAGGCGAGCAGCTCGTCTGGACGGAGACGACCACCTCCGGCGGGCGCTTCCACGACACCTTCTCCAAGGCCGACTACGGATTCGACGCGAACCTCCGCTTCCCGCTCTTCGGGTCGATGTGGGGCACGACGGGCGCGCGTTACCGCCGCACCACGGCCGAATTCGAGATGCGGCGCTTCCGCTATCGGAAGGGCTCGTCCGTGGCCGATCCGCTCGAATATGCGATGGGCCCCGAGCACATCTTCGCGCCCGAGCGGATCGGCGCGCCGGCGGACCCTTCGACGCTCGCCTGGTTCTCCGAGTCGACGCAGCCCACCGACGGCTACTCGGGCGCGCAGAACCTCGTCGCGGCCTTCGCGATGATCGAAGCGCCGCTCGCGAAGCACCTCAAGCTCGTAGGCGGGGTGCGCGCCGAGTTCTTCTCGCAGTCGGTGGAGGCGCGCTCGCCGCATCCGGGCGCGCAGGTCGATCCGACGCTCTCCTCGCAGCGGGACGACGTCGACGTGATGCCCGGCCTCTCGCTCACCTACGCGATCCCCGACGCCACGGGCACGCCGAAGCACGTCTTCCGCGTGGGCTACGGCATGACCGTCGCACGGCCGCAGTTCCGAGAGCTTGCGCCCTTCCAGTTCTACGACTTCCACCTCGACCGGCTCATCGTGGGCAACCCCGAGCTCGAGCGGACACGCATCCAGAACGTCGACGCGCGTTACGAGTGGTACTTCGGCAAGACGGATCTCGTCTCGGCGAGCGTCTTCTACAAGCACTTCGACGATCCGATCGAGCTCCAGATCCGCGATCCGTCGAACTTCACCTCGCGCTTCATCAACGCCGACTCGGCGACGGCGTACGGCGCCGAGATCGAAGGCCGCGTCGGGCTCGAGCGGATCCACCCGTCGCTGAAGTTCTTCTCGATCCAAGGCAACCTCGCGCTCATGCGCTCGAGGGTCACGCTGCCCGACGAGCTGTCGGGCGCGGTGCGATCGAATCGGCCGCTCTTCGATCAGTCGCCGTACGTGACCAACTTGTCACTGCGCTTCGACCTCCCTGACGCAGGCGTGAGCGCATCCTTGGTCTACAACGTCTATGGACCTCGGATCACCGACGTGGGCGTTCGCGCGGACGCGGAGAACTTCTTCCCCGACATCGTGGAACGCGCCTTCCATTCGCTCGATTTCGTCGCCTCGTACCGACCGAACGAGCGGTGGGGCCTCAAGCTCAAGGTGCAGAACCTCACGTTCTCGACGCAGGAGTTCGAGCAGGGCGACGTGGTCATCCGGTCCATCGACCGAGGGCTCACCGCAACTCTCGGGATCGGTCTCTCGTACTGAGGCGAGGATCGAGACCCGCTCATCCGCGGCGAAGGCGCCGCAAGACCAAGAGGCTCCGATGAACGACAGAACTGCACTCCAACATCTCGTGAGTGGAGCGATCGCGCTCGCCGCGATGGCGCTCGTCGCGTGCGGTGACGACCATCCCGCGAGGGGTCCGGACGGATCGCTTCCCGACGGGAACGCGGGCGAGTGCGCGCCGGGCCAGGACGGTGTGGTCGCCGAGGACGACTCGACGATCACCGTGCGCGGCGAGATCGCCTGCCCCGTCACCTGGACGGCCGAGAAGGCCATCTTGCTCGACGGGCTCGTCTTCGTGCACGAGGGCGGAGAGCTCACGATCGAGCCGGGCACGACGATCTACGGGCTCGCGAACTCCACCTCGGGTCTGCCGAGCGCGCTCATCAAGACGCGCGCCGGCAAGATCGACGCGCAGGGGACGGCGGATCGCCCGATCGTCTTCACGTCGTCGAACCCGGAGGGCGAGCGCGCGTCGAGCGATTGGGGCGGCGTCGTCCTCCTCGGTCGCGCGCACACCAACAAGGGCCGGAACGACGAGAGCGACACCTACCTCGTGAAGAACATCGAGGGCATCGATCCGGACGACGCGCGCGGCATCTACGGTGGCGACGATGACACGTTCGACTGCGGCACGCTTCGCTACGTGCGCATCGAGTTCGCGAGCGCCGAGCTCTCGCCGGACAAC
>JAAYBZ010000054.1 GCA_012744445.1 Myxococcales bacterium
CGCTCGCCCGCGTCGTCCGCTTCGGGGATGTGGAGCTGGTAGCGGAGCTGGATGCGTGTCTTGACGTTGAGCGAGAAGCGCTCGCTCCAGATGGTCGCGCCGTCGCCTGGGGCGGCGCGGAGCTCGAAGCGCGGCGCCTCCTCGGGAGGCGGGACGGGAGCCTCGGCGGGCTCGGCCTCGGCCCGACGGACGGGGAGGAGCCAGCAGAGCGTGGTGAAGAGGGCGAGGGTGAGGGTCCTCCGGGGTCGGAACGAGTACACGTCGGCGCCTCGTGGGGGTGAGCTGGGGTGGAGCTTCCGCGTTCTACGGTCGCCCTCTATTCGAGCTCACGGAAAACGAAAAGATTCGCGATGACAATCCGTGAAATCTCACGGATGGGGGCTCAAATAGGCCACCCGCGGACCAGGACGACGGCGACGAAGACGATCGCGAGGGCGAGCAGGGCGTTGAAGCGGCCGAGGAGCGAGGCGCGTCGACGCAGGGCGAGGGCCTCCTCGGAGCCGGGGGACTCGCGGAGGACTCGGGTAGCGCGCGGGCCGATCGCGAAATCGTGGACCGCGCTCACGAGGAGGATGAGGGCGAAGAGGCCCAGCTTGGCGAGCACGGCGCGCGCGTAGGGCGTCGCGAGCCAGCTCGGATCGACGAGGTGGGTGGGCCTCACGCCGCGGTACCCGAGGTTGAAGAGGCCGGTGACGAGGAGCACGCCGAAGCACGCCCAGCCGACGTTGCGGAAGCGCACCCCGGTCTCGTGGAGGAAGCGCCCGGCGTCGATCCCGCCCCCTCGCCTGAGCCACGGGACCACGACGAGGACGAGGAAGAACATCCCGCCCACCCAGGCGATCGCGGCGAGGATGTGGAGCCAGACCGAGACGACGAAGAGCGCGTGCATGCCGAGGAGCTAGGGTCGAGCCCGGGGGAGGGGGAGGATCAGTCCGCGGCCTGGGCCCGCTCGACGGCCGGGGCTTCGACCGACGCGCGCTTCGACTCGACCTTGCGGAACTCCATGTAGCGGTCGTCGAGCCGCGAGCGCCGGAAGGTCACGAGGTCGAGCACGTAGTTCTGGTAGAGCTTCCACGGCGAGAACGAGCCCTGCTTCGGCATGATGTCGAGGGCGCGCTGCACGTAGCCCGAGGTGAAGTCGAGGAGCGGCTCCTCACGGAGGCTCGGGTCGTTCCGACGCGGGCAGCAGAGGTCGTAGCCGCGCTCGTCCATGAAGTTGAGGAGCCGGCAGACGTACTCCGAGGCGAGGTCGGCCTTCAGCGTCCACGAGGCGTTCGTGTAGCCGATGGCGAAGGCCATGTTGGGCACGTCGCTGCACATCATGCCCTTGTAGATGAGCGTCTTCGACGTATCGACGGGCTGCCCGTCGACCTCGATCTGGACCCCGCCGAGGAACTTCAGCTTGAGCCCGGTGGCCGTGACGATGATGTCGGCCTCGAGCTCGCGGCCGGAGCGGAGGAGGATGCCCTTCTCGGTGAAGGTCTCGATGTGGTCGGTGACGATGTCGGCGCGGCCCTGCTTCACGGCCTTGAAGAGGTCTCCGTCGGGCACGAGGCACACGCGCTGATCCCACGGGTCGTAGCGGGGCGTGAAGTGCGTATCGACGTCGACCGTGTCGCCGAGGCGCTTCTTCACCTGGCCGACGATCATCTTCTTGGCGCTCTCCGGGAACTTCCGGCAGTAGGTGTAGAGCGCCATGCTCACGAGCACGTTCTTCCACCGCGTGATCGCGTAGGCGGCGTCGGGATCGATCTTGTCGCGGAGATAGGCCGCCACGGGATCACGCTCGGGTGCCGAGACGATGTACGTGGGCGAGCGCTGGAGCATCGTGACGTGCGCGGCCTTCTCGGCGAGCGAGGGCACGAGCGTGACGGCGGTGGCGCCGCTTCCGATGACGATGACGCGCTTGCCTTGGTAGTCGAGCGACTCGTCCCAGAACTGCGGGTGGACGATGCGGCCCTGGAAGCGCTCACGCCCCGCGAACTCGGGCGTGAAGCCCTCGTCGTAGTCGTAGTAGCCCGCGCACGTGTAGAGGAACTTGCACGTGAAGCGCACGGTCTCGTCGCCGTGCTTCGCCTCGACCGTCCAGCGCGCGTCGCGCGACGAGAAGCTCGCGCGCTCGACGCGATGCCCGTAGCGGATGCGGCGATCGACGCCGTGCTCCGCGGCGGTCTCCTCGATGTAGCGGAGGATCGACGGACCGTCGGCGATGGCCTTCTTGCCCATCCACGGCTTGAAGGAATAGCCGAGCGTGTACATGTCGGAGTCGGAGCGGATGCCCGGGTAGCGGAAGAGGTCCCACGTCCCGCCCATCCGCTCGCGCCCTTCGAGGATGACGAAGCGCTTGTCGGGGCAGTGCGTCTGGAGGTGGACGGCGGCGCCGATGCCGGAGAGGCCCGCGCCCACGATCACCACGTCGAAGTCGTTGCGTTCCACGGATAGCTCCTTGGCTCCGCTCGGGAGCCCGTCGAGTATGCGCGCATCGCGCCGCGATCGAAAGCAGGCGGTGGAGGACTCCCCACGACGGCGATTGTCGTGTTGCCGTGGTGCGTCCACCTAGCCCACGCGGGAATGAAAAAAATCGACGCGTCGTTTGAATGCACGGACGCGGCCGACGTTCCTTCAGCGAGACCACGAAGCGACCTCCGGGTCAGAGAGGAACTACCATGAAGAAAGCACTTTTCATCTCCGCCATCACCCTCCTCGCGAGCGCCTCGGCGTTGGCTCACGGCCCCGGAAATCGCGGCGAAGGTGGGCGTGGAAAGGCGGGCGCCGGCCACCATCTCTTCGAGCGCGCCGACGCGAACGGCGACGGAAAGCTCACCAAGGACGAGTGGACCAAGCGCGCGCTCGAACGCTTCGACGCCATCGACACCAACCGCGACGGGAAGGTGACGCGCCAGGAGTCGCGAACGCACTGCGAGTCGATGAAGGCCGATCGCTTCGCCGCCATGGACCGCGACTCGGATGGGAAGCTCTCGCGTGAGGAGGTGTCGCGGATGCCGCGTGAACGCTTCGACGCGCTCGACACGAACCGCGACGGTTACCTCAGCCAGGAGGAGCTCGAGCACAGGCGGGGCGGCCGCGACTTCTGCGACGACGACCGGATGTTCTCGCACTTCGACAAGAGCGGCGACGGTGTCGTCACGCGCGACGAGGTCCGCAAGGCGTCGGAGGCGAAGTTCGCGGAGCTCGACGCGAACGGCGATGGCTCCATCACCCGCGAGGAGATGCGCGCCAAGCATCGCGAGATGCGGCACGGCAAGGGCAAGCGCGGCGGTGAGGGTCGCGGTGAGCCGCGCGCGCCCCGCGGCGAGGGCAGCCGCCGCTGAGCGCGAGCGCCGAGGTGCGAAGGCCGGCGAGGGAGCCTCCCCGCCGGTCTTTGCATTCCGTCGCTAGGAGACCTGGAGGAGGAGGTAGATCGCGAGCGCCGCGCCCGTGATGCCCACGAGCGCCGAGTAGATCACCGTCGCACCTCCGAAGTAGTTCCTGGGGACGTCGCTCTCGGGGAGCGTGCGGACGAAGCGGCGGAATTGCACGAGCGACACCCCGATGCCGAGCGAGCCGAGCAGGATGAAGAGCACCCCCAGGAGCGACGACGGCGAATAGGAGTGCGACGAGGGTGACTCGCCTTGCACGAGGTGGAGGAAGAGACCGAAGCGCGCCACGACGAAGCCGAGGCCGATGACGCCGATCCCGGTCCTCACCCAGGCGAGCAGCGTGCGCTCGGCGGCGAAGAAGACGCGCGGGTCGTGGTTCGGATCCACGACTCAGCTTGATGCGCCGTCCCGTGATGCGGCAAGCGAGGCGGCGCGACCGGAACGGATCTCGCTCGGGCTCGTGCCCCGCGCCCGCCGATAAGCGCGCGTGAAGTTCGCCGCGTCGGCATAGCCCAGGGCGAGGCCGATCTCCGTGATCGAGCGCTTCGGATCGGCGAGCCAGACGTCCGCGGTCGCGAGCCGCACCACGGCGAGGATCTCGCGGAAGGACGTCCCCTCCTCGGCGAGCTTCCGCCGGAGCGAGCGGCTCGAGATGCCGAGGAGGCGCGAGGTCGCGTCGAGATCGGGGAAGGGTGGCCCGCTCTCGCGGAGCGCGCGTTCGACCGCGGCCGAGAAGCGCGAGGGATCGGGGCGCGCGGCGAGCTCGGCGGCGCAGGTGCGGCGCGCCGATTCGTGCGCGCGCGGATCGGCGAGCGGGAGGCGGACGTCGAGGATCGACGACGGGAGCCGGAGCTCGTAGCGAGGGCGGTCGAAGCGGATCGTCACGTCGATCTCGTCGACCCACGGGGGAAGCCCCGGCGGGCGCGGATGTCGCGCGTCGAGCTCGACGCCGGGCGGGAGGGTACCGCCGAGCAAGAAGCGGAGCTGCGCGTAGAGGCTCCCGCTCATCGTGGCCGTGTGGAAGCGCTCCACCTCGTGATCGATCGGCCATCTCACCGAGAGCCGCACCGCCGTCTTCGCCTCGCCCCGCCGGAGCTCGAGGGAGAAGAGCGGGCTCACGAGCGCGAAGAACCGGACCACCGTCTCCACCGCTTCGCGCACGGTGGGCGCCGTCAGCGCCGCCACGCTCAAGGAGCCGTGGCTCATGAGCTGGAGGCGCTGGCCCACCTCGAGGCCGAGCGCGTCGGTGTTCTCGAGCGCGCAGGCCCGACCGACGAGGCGCTCCACCTCCTCGAGCGTGAGGTGGCCGTGCTCCGAGGCGAAGACGGAAGCGTCGAGCCCCGCGTGGGCGAGCAGCGCGTCCCGGCGGTGGCCGCGCGCTTCGAGGACGTCGAGCAGGACCGCGTAGTGGCGGGTCGGCACGAACGCGACGCGAGGCCGGGAGGCATCCATGGCGTCCGATTGTCGTCGTTTGGCCAGAAATGACAAGCGGTTGACCGCCCCAGACAGGCGAGGGAGGGCGACCCTCGCCCAGGATCCGGGACGTGAACCGAATCCCCCATCGACTCCTCTGGTGCTTCGCCTCCTTCTCGATCTTCGCCCTCGTCGGCTGTGGCGACGACGGCGAGCCCTCGGCCGATCCCTGGGGCGCCGAGGGGTTCGTCCCCGGGGAGCCCCTCCCGATCACGACGGACGAGACCTGGTCCTTCGTGCCCATCGAGGGCTCGGTCTGCGGCGACGGCACGCCCTCCGGCCTCTTCGTGAACGCCACGGAGCGGAGCCGCGAGCTCGTGCTCTTCTTGCTCGGCGGCGGCGTCTGTTACGACCGCGCCACCTGCGCCCTCATGCCGCGCGAGCGCGAAGGCCTCGGCGAGGATCCGCTCTCCTACGCGAACCTCACCGCGGGCATCTTCGATCGCGACGATCCCGAGAACCCCTTCCGGGACGCGAATTTCGTCGTGCTCCCGCATTGCACGGGCGACTTCCACCTCGCGGACCGGGTCAACGATTACCCGGGCATCGGCGAGGTCCACCAGCGCGGGCACGGGAACGTCAAACGCGCGCTCCGTCGGGTGGCGCCGACCTTCGCCGACGCCTCGCGCATCACCTTCGCGGGCTTCAGCGCGGGCGGCGTGGGCGTGACCGGCAACTACCACCTCGTGGCGAGCGCGTTCCGCGCCGTGGGCGCGCCGCTGCCCTTCCTCGTGAACGACGGCGGCCCGCTGCTCCGCCCACCCTACCTCGGCGTGAAGGGCCAGGAGACGATCGCCGCGGCGTGGGGCCTCGAGGACACGCTCTTCCGGTGGTGTAGGCGCTGCAAGACGGATGGCTTCCACGAGATCTTCGGCCGGCTCCACGAGCTCTACCCCGAGCTCCGCTCCTCGGTCGTCTGCGCCTACGGCGACGCCGTCGTGGTGGGGCTCTACACCTTGATGAGCGGCTTCGGCTTCGTGACGGCCTCAGGCGGCCTCGAGGGCGGTCTCCTCGATTTCTCCGACTACACCTCGACCTTCCCAGAGAGCACGAGCGGTGGCGCGCAGCGCGAGTTCTTCTACGAGAGCACGCGCCACGGCGCGCTCGTGGTCGGGCCCCTCTCCGAGACGCCGGGCCTCGCCGACTTCCTCCGCGCCCAGCTCGAGGGCTCGGGCGACTTCGAGACGGTGCATTGAGATGACGCAGATCGCAGGCAAACACGTCCTCATCACCGGCGCCGCGAGCGGCATCGGCCGCGCGCTCGCCAAGCTCGTCGCCGAACGCGGCGGCAAGCTCGTCGTCACCGACCGCGACGCGGCCGGGCTCGACTCGCTCGCCAAGGAGCTCGAACGAAGCGGGGCGCTCCTCCTGGCGCGGGCCTTCGACGTGACGGACCTCGAGGCCGTGCGCGCCTTCGCCCGCGAGGTCCACGACGCGCACGGCAGCGTCGACGTCCTCGTGAACAACGCCGGCATCGCGATCTGGGGTCGCGTCGAGGACATGCCGCACGAGGACTGGCGGAAGGTCGTCGAGGTGAACCTCATGGGCCCGATCCACTTCATCGAGTGCTTCGTGCCCAAGATGATCGAGGCCGGTCGCGGGGGACACCTCGTGAACGTCTCGTCGGCCGCGGGGCTCTTCGGCCTCCCGTGGCACGCGGCGTACTCGGCGAGCAAGTTCGGCCTCCGCGGCATCTCGGAGGTGCTCCGCTTCGACCTCGAGCGCCACGACATCCGCGTGAGCGTGGTCTGTCCCGGCGCCGTACGGACCGGCCTCGTCGAGACCGTCGAGGTCGCGGGCGCCGATCGCGGGAGCCCCGCCTTCCAGCGCCTCAAGCGCCGGTTCGAGAAGCACGCGCGCACGCCCGAGCAGGCGGCCGCGTCGATCCTCCGCGGCATCGAGAAGGATCGCTATTACGTCTACACCTCGCCCGAGATCGCCGTCGGCCACTTCTTCCAGCGCGTCTTCCCGCTGCCCTACGAGCTCGTGATGCGGCGCCTCAACCGCGAGTTCGACGCCGTCGGGCGAAAGGCGGGTGGACGATGAGCGCGCCTCGCATCCGACCCGGCACCGCGCGGGAGATCGGCTTCGTCAACGCCTTGGTGGCCAAGGTCCTCGGCCTCGCGACCGGCGGGAAGCCGCCGAACGTCTTCACCACGCTCGCGAAGCACCGCGGGCTCTTCCGCAAATGGCTCGTCTTCGCGGGCGGGCTGATGCCGGGCGGGACGCTCCGCCGCGCCGAGACCGAGCTCCTCATCCTCTACGTCGCGCGCCACGAGGGCTGCGATTACGAGTGGGCCCACCACGAGAAGCTCGGGCGTCGCGCCGGGCTCACCGAGGAGGCGATCGGCCGCGTCGGACGGCTCGACGTGGGCGCGGCCGAATGGTCGCCGCGGGAGCGGGCCTTCCTCGCGGCCGCGCGCGATCTCCTCGAGCAGCGCGAGATCGGCGACGAGGCCTACGCCGCGCTCGAGGCCGTGGCCGACGAGCGCGAGATCATCGAGCTCTGCCTCCTCGTGGGGCATTACCTGATGCTCGCCTCCACGCTGAAGTCGCTCCGCGTGCCGCTCGACGAATGAGCCTCAGCGATCGTCGAAGAGCTCGAGCTGCGTGAAGGGCCCCACGTCCTCGAGGCCGGCGACGCCCACGCCGACGAGGCGGTAGCGCGTGCCCTTCGGCTGATCGACGCGATGCGTGAGCTCCTTGGCGATCGCGACGAGATCCGCGAGCGAGCGCGGTCCGGTGGGCGTGGTGAGGCTCCGCGTGAGCACGCGGAAGTCGGCCGTCTTGAGCTTGAGGACGACCGTCCGCGCGAAGCGGCCCTCCTCGCGGAGCAGGCGCGCCCAGACCTTCTCGGCGAGGAGCTCGATGAAGGGCGTGAGCTCGTCGAGGAGGAGGTCCTGCTCGAAGGTGTCCTCGGCGGAGAGCTGTGTGGCGGGGCGCTCGGTGCGGACGGGGCTCTCGTCGATGCCGCGGGCGAGCTCGTAGAGGCGCCTTCCCCACCGTCCGAAGCGCGCTTCGAGCACGGGGAGCTCGATCCCGCGGAGCTCCTCGACCGTGGTGACGCCCATCGACTCGAGCTTCTGTGAGGTGACCTTGCCGACGCCCGGCAGTTTCGCGGCCGGGAGCTTGGCGAGGAAGGCGTCGACCTGCTCGGGACGCACCACGTAGTGCCCGTCGGGCTTGCGGAAATCGGAGGCGATCTTGGCGAGGAATTTGTTGGGCGCGACGCCCGCGGACGCCGTGAGGTGGAGCTCTTCGCGGATGGCGCGCCGGATGGCCTCGGCCGTGTGCGTGGCCGAGGGGAGGCCCGTCTTGGTGACGGTCACGTCGAGGTAGGCCTCGTCGAGGGAGAGGGGCTCGATGAGGTCGGTGTGCCGCGCGAAGATCTCCCGCACCTGCTTGGAGACGGCCTTGTACCGCGTGAAATCGGGCGGCACGAAGATGGCCGAAGGGCAGAGGCGCTCGGCGCGGAGGGCCGGCATCGCCGAGCGGATCCCGAAGCGACGCGCCTCGTAGCTCGCCGCGCAGACCACGGAGCGCGCCCCCTTCCAGGCCACCACGACGGGCCTGCCGCGGAGCTTCGGGTCGTCGCGCTGCTCGACCGACGCGTAGAAGGCGTCCATGTCGACGTGCACGATCTTGCGGGGGGGATTCGCCACGACGTCGAGCGCATGTATAAGACGCCCATGCGCGGCATGCTCGTCATCGTGGCCGTCGCTCTGACCTTGGTCTCGCTCGCGCCCGGGGCGCGTGCGGATTCGAACGACGAAGCGGCGAGGATCCACTTCCAATCCGGGACTCGTTATTACGAGCGCGGCGACTACGAAGACGCCGTGCGCGAGTTCCGCGCCGCTTACGAGCTGAGCGGTCGGCCGCAGCTCCTCTACAACCTCTACCTCGCGCACGAGCGCCTCGGGCACTACCGCGAGGCGGCCCAGGCCCTCGGCGGATACCTCGAGCAGGCGCCCGAGGTGGAGGATCGCGAGCGGCTCGAGCATCGCCTCGAGAACCTCCGGCGCCGCGTCGCCGCGATGGACGAAGAAGAGGCGGCGGGGTCGCCTGCGGCATCGACGGCTACGCGCGAGCGAGCGATGCCGATGCCGGCGCTCGCGTCGTTCGCGGCGGCGGGCGGGGGCCTCGTGATCTTCGCCGTCTCGGGAGCGCTCGTCCTCGCCGAAGACGGCGCCCTCGCCGATCGCTGCGGGGCGAACGCCGGTCGGCTCTGCACCGACGCCGACCTCGAAGGCCTCAGGCGTCGGACCATCGCGGCCGACGTCGGCCTCGCCGTCACGGCCGCCGGGCTCGTGACGGGCCTCGTCCTCCACTTCGTGCTCCGCGATCGCGAGCACGCGGCGGTCACCGCGAAGGTGCGCGCCACACCGAGCGGGCTTTCGATCGCGTTCTGAGGGGATCCGGATGAGCACCACCAAGATCGATCACCGCATCGCCCTCGCGATCCTCGTGTGGGCCGGCGGCCTCTCCGCCTGCACGGCGATCTTCGACGGCTCGCGACACCAGGGCGGCGAGGCCGTGGACGGCTCCGACGACGCCGGGAGCGATGGTTCCGTCGTCGACGTCTGCTCGCGTGCGTCCACCGCCTCGTGCGGCGCACCCGTCGACGAGGCTTGCCCGCCGATCGTCCAGACGACCCTGCCCATGATCCTCGAAGGCGAGGCGCTCGGACAGATCCGGCCCACCGTCCTCTACGAGGCCCAAGAAGGGCTCCGGTCGAGCCTCGCCCTCGAGACGGTCGAGGCAGGCGGCGAGCTGCACGGCACGGCGCTTCTCGCCGCCATCGACGGCACGAGGCCCCTCCGCTTCGACATCCCACTCCACGACTTCCTCGCCGCCGAGCCGGGGGCGTTCCGCTACAACGCGGGCACGGACGGCATCCTCGAGATCGATTCGGCTTCGTCCGTCGCCTTCGCGCGCGAGGAAACGCTGCCCTCCATCGGCGTCATGATCGGCGACGCCCCGAACGCCCAGTTCTTCAAGGGGCACACCGATCTGGTCTCGCTCCAGTCGAACCTCGGGCGCTTTTCGCTGGCGGAGGGGGAGGAGCTCCTCGACGACGTCGGCGCGACGAGCATCGCGACGATCGCGCGAACCCGGAGCGAGGACGACGTGGTCCTCGAGGCGATGATCAACTCGAGCGGACCTCCCCTCATGTTCAACGAGACGCACGGCGCGCCCGGAGATTCCCGTTTGCGCATCGCATCCTCCACCTCGCACTTCGTCGTCCTCTACGACGGGGACGGGACGTTCTGGACTTGGAGCGTCATGGGCATCGACGCGCCTCCGCTCGTCGAATTCGTGCGGGCGGGCCAAGCGGGGAAGATGGCGTGGGTGGCGATCGACGCGCAGACGCATGTGCTGGTCCACTACCGGAGCGGCTCGATACACTTCACCCCGTACTCCTGCGAGGACACGACCTGTGAGTTGATCCCCGTCATCATCAACCCGCCCAGCGTCTCCGCCCTCGCGCCCACGGCCGAGGTCCCGGCGGCGGTGAAGCTCCCGGACGGTCGAGTCGGGGCCCTCGTCACCGAGCGCTACGAAGGGGGGGATCGCCTCGTGCTCCAGGTGCTCGAGGCGTCGCTCGAGAGCATCTCGCTTCCGCGTGTCCCGCTCCTCGATCTCCGGAGCTCGGGGGAGCGCGTCGTCGACGCGGCCGTCCGCTTCGTGGGCGCCCCGGGCGCGAACACGATCCTCGTGGCGGCGCTGATCGGCGAGGACGAAGAGGTGGGGAGCCGCGTGGTGCTCACGGGCCTCCGCGCCTGCCCCGAATGAGCTAGAGCCGCGTGCGCCGCAGCCGGAGGGCGTTGGCGATGACCGACACCGAGCTGAAGGTCATGGCCGCTGCGGCGATCATCGGGCTCAGGAGCAAGCCGAAGACCGGGTAGAGCACGCCCGCCGCGACGGGCACGCCGAGGCCGTTGTAACCGAGCGCGAAGAGGAGGTTCTGCCGGATGTTCCGCATCACGGCGGCGGAGAGGTGACGCGCGCGGACGATGCCCTCGAGGTCGCCCTCGACGAGCGTGATGCCGGCGCTCTCCATCGCGACGTCGGTGCCCGTGCCCATGGCGATGCCGACGTCGGCCGCGGCGAGCGCGGGGGCGTCGTTGATGCCGTCGCCCGCCATCGCGACCACGTGGCCCGCCTCGCGCGCCTCCTTCACGAAGCGCGCCTTGTCCTCGGGGAGGACGCCGCCGTGGACCTCGTCGATGCCGAGCGCGCGCGCGACGGCGTCCGCCGTGAGCGGATCGTCCCCCGTGAGCATCACGACGCGGATCCGATCGCGGCGCAGCGCCTCGATCGCACGCGGCGTGGTGGCCTTGATGGGATCGACCACCGCGACGAGGCCCACCGCGCGGCCTTCGCGCGCGACGAAGACCACGCTCCGCCCTTCGCGGCGGAGGGCCTCGGCCGCCTCGGGGAGCGCGCCGAGGGAGACGCCCAGCTCCTCGAAGAAGCGGGCGTTGCCGAGCGCGAGGGAGGCGCCGCCCACCACGCCGAGCACGCCCTTGCCGGCGCGCGCCTCGAAGGATTCGAGGGCCGCGGTCTCGAGCCCGCGCTCACGGGCCGCGTCGAGGATGGCCCGCGCGAGCGGGTGCTCGCTCCCACGCTCGAGGGAGGCGGCCAGGCGGAGCACCTCGTCCTCGCCGAGCTCGCTGGCCGAGACGACGCGATCGAGCTTGGGCCGGCCCTCGGTGAGCGTGCCGGTCTTGTCCACGACGAGCACGTCCACCGCCGTCATGCGCTCGAGCGCCTCGGCGTTCTTCACGAGCACGCCGAGCGTCGCGCCGCGCCCCGTGCCCACCATGATCGACATGGGCGTGGCGAGGCCGAGCGCGCAGGGGCAGGCGATGATGAGCACCGAGACGGCGCTCACGAGCGCGTAGGCGAGCCGCGGCTCGGGACCGACCCCCATCCAGACCACGAAGGCGAGGACGGCGACGCCGATCACGGCCGGCACGAAATACGCGGAGACGCGGTCGGCCACGCGCTGGATCGGCGCCCGCGTCCGCTGCGCGCTCGCGACCATGGCGACGATGCGCGAGAGGAGCGTCTCGGCGCCCACGCGCTCGGCCTTCATCGTGAACGTGCCGCCGCCGTTGAGCGTGCCCGATCGCACGGCGTCGCCTGGCCCCTTCTCCACCGGGATGGGCTCGCCCGTGAGCATCGACTCGTCGACGGAGCTCGCGCCTTCGAGCACGACGCCGTCGACGGGGATCTTCTCGGCGGGACGCACGCGGAGCACGTCGCCCACGCGGATCGACTCGAGCGGGACGTCTTCTTCCTTGCCGCACGCGCGCACGCGGCGCGCGGTCTTGGGCGCGAGCTCGAGGAGCGCGCGGATGGCGCCCGAGGTGGCGTGGCGCGCGCGGAGCTCGAGCACCTGCCCGAGCAGCACGAGCGTGATGATGACGGAGGCCGCCTCGAAGTAGACGGGCGCCATGTCGCCGTGCGCCACCTCGTGCGGGAGGAGCCCCGGGAAGAGCAGGGCGAAGACGCTGAAGCCGTAGGCCGCGGCGGTGCCGAGGCCGATCAGCGTGAACATGTTGAGGTTCATGCCCCGGAGCGAGGCGACGGCGCGCGCGAAGAAGGGCGCGCCTCCGTAGAGCACCACGGGCGTCGCGAGCGCGAGCTGCACCCACGGGCTCACCGCGGGCGGGACGAGCGCGTCGAGCGGTCGCCCCGGGATCATCTCGCCCATCGCGAGCGCGAAGACGGGCAACGTGAAGAGGAGCGAGACGAAGAAGCGCCGACGCATGTCGACGAGCTCGGGGCTCTCCTCGTCGAGGGTCTCGAGCGTGAAGGTCATCGGCTCGAGCGCCATGCCGCAGTAGGGGCAGGGCATCTTCGGATCCGTCGTCTGCACCTCGGGGTGCATCGGGCACGTGTAGAGCGTGCCCGGCGGCGCGGGCTCGGGCTCCGGGGCGGGCGAGAGGAAGCGCTCGGGATCGGCCGCGAAGCGCTCGCGGCAGCGCGGGTTGCAGAAGTAGTACGTGGTCCCGGCGTGCTCGAAGCTCCCGCCCTTGGCCGTCTCGGGGTTCACGCTCATCCCGCAGACGGGGTCCTTCACCTTGGTCGGCTCGTGATGATGGCAGCACTCGCTCAAGGATCGCCTCGCTCGATCCATCCTGACACGAGCGGGGGGGCCACGCCTGGAAGGGCGGAATTCACGGCGGAATTCGCCGCGGCGGCGCGCCTCACCAGCGGTTTTCGGCTTGTTCGGCCCAGCCCACGAGCCCGTCGACGCGATGCCGTGCGCCGTGCGAGTCGCTCATGAAGCCGCGCCATTCGCCGAAGGCCTGCGTGACCTCGGAGCCGATGACGCCGAGGTTGGTCCTGGCCTTCCGGACGTGGAAGGGCGTGAGCGTGACCTCGACGCGATCGCCGGTGATCGTCCACGGCGCGTCCGGACGCTCGAGGTCGTAGCGCCACTCCACCTCGTGCGGGATGTAGTGCATCACGCCGTCGACGAAGAGCGCGTTCTCGGTCGCCCCCGTCCCCTCGGTCCACTTGGCGCCGAGCTGGAGCCCGATGCGCGCGCCGTCGACGATGCCGCTCCCGGCCGCCCAGTTCCAGACGATGTGGTAGGGCCAGCGGCCCCGGCCTCGATCGAGCACGGCCCACGACTTGCCGGCCGGGATCGGATGCGTCTCCCCGTCGAGGCGGAGCGTGCCGCGCGCGGGGCGTCCAGGAGCCTTCACGGTGTACTGGAAGAGGCGGTCGCTCCAAGGCACCACGACGCCGAGCGAGTCGCCGGCCTCCTCCACGAAGGCGTCGAGCGAGAAGCCCGGCGCCGAGGCGGTGAGCCGCGTCCCGCCCGTCTCCTCGCGGAACTCGAGCGAGAGCTTGCCCGCGCGCGCGGTGGCCACGACCGGCGGGCGGACGTCGGGGAGGCTCACGCCGCGGCCGAAGGGCACGAGGAAGGGGAAGCGCCGCTCGATCTTGCGGCCCCTGTCGAAGACGTAGATCTCGTGCACCGCCGCGTAGTCGAGGCTCGAGAGCGTCAGGCCGACGACGTGCGTCGGCGTGATGATCCCCCAGTACTCCCAGCGCTTGGTCCGTCCCCATCCGCGGAGGTTGGGGCGATGGAGCGGGCGGCGGCTGTGGCCCCGCGCGGCCGGGTTCAGCGCCCCGTTCGGTAGACAGAGGTCCACGGGTTCGTACAGTTCGGGGTTCGGATGGGTCATTCCTACACTCGGGTCTTGGGCAGCTTGACGCACTTCTGGCGCGAGGAGTAAGGACTCGGCCTGGAAGGCGACGTGCATCGATGAGCGGAGACGACGGGCGGAGAGCCGAGAGCTGCAAGCATCAGGCGACCTGCGCGATGTATTCCCTCTTCCAGCACGCCGGCACCCTGGCCGTGTTCCAGATGCGGTACTGCAACGGAGCGTACACCGAATGCGCGCGGTACAAGCGCGCCTCCGAAGGGCTCGCCGTGCCGCTGAACCTCATGCCGAACGGCCAGCTCCTCAAGAAGAAGGGGTGAGGGAGATGCAGTACTGGCCGTTCTGGATCGGTGCGCTCGCGCTCGGCGCTGTGCCGCTCGTGCATTGGCTCCTGCTCCGGCGCACGCTTGCGGTGAGCGGTCGCTTCACCGCGCTCGTCGATCGGCTCCGCCATCGCGACGAGCCCGAGCCCGAGGCGATGAGCCTCGACGAGATGGCGGAGGCGCTCCGCGAGATGGTGGCCTCGGAGTACGGCGTCGACGCGCTCGAGACGCCTTCGTGCGGCGACGATGTGCCCGTCGCGGATCTCCGCCCGCCGCAGACGCCCAAGCAGCACCTCGCCTTCTTCGGCGCGCTCGTGCTCGGCGGCTCGATCAGTTCGCTCCTGGCCGGCTCGTTCGGGCTCACGCCCACGCTCCACTCCTCGGTCTTCGCCGAGATCGCCAAGGGGCCCGTCGGCTCCGCGGTGATGCTCCTCGGCGGCGGGGTGCTCGTCGGCTTCGGCACGCGCATGGCCGGCGGCTGCACCTCGGGCCACGGCCTCTGCGGCGTGAGCCGCTTCCAGCCGGGCAGCTTCGTCGCCACCGCGGCGTTCTTCGGCATGGGCGTGGTCACCTCCTTCTTGCTCGGAGGTCTGCGATGAAGGGCGAGACCCTCCGGACGGCCTTCGTGGGCTTCCTCATGGGCGCCGCGCTCAGCGGCATCGGCTTCACCGACTGGGGCGAGGTCCACGCGATGTTCACCTTCGCGGATCTCCGCCTCCTCTTCACCTTCATGGGCGCCGTGATGATCCTCGCGCTCGGCTTCTTCCTCATCAAGAAGCTCAGCAAGAAGGATCCCGGCTGGCGTCCGCGCCTCGTCCACCGCGGCACGCTCGCGGGCGGCGCGCTCTTCGGCATGGGCTGGGCGATCTCGGGTGCGTGCCCGAGCATCGCGCTCGTCCAGCTCGGCGAGGGCCAGCTCGGCGCGCTCTACACGCTCGTCGGCATCTTCGCCGGCAACTGGATCTACGGCGCCATCCACGAGCGTCACCTCCGGTGGTCCACCGGGAGCTGCCTCGACGACTGAGCGCGCTCAGAGCAGGGGCGAGAAGAGCCGCGCCACGGCCTCCGGCAACCTGCGCTTGAAGAAGGGCCGCTCCATCAGCGGCGTCACCTCGGGCGCCTGCGCGAGCTCCTCGGTGATGATGGCCTCGAGCTCCGCGGCGATCGCGGCGCTCTGGTACATCACCGAGACCTCGAAGTTGAGCCGGAAGCTCCGGTGATCGAAGTTCGCGCTCCCGAGGATGGCGAGGTCGTCGTCGACGAGGAGCGCCTTGGTGTGGAGCATCCGCGGGCCGTACTCGTGGATCTTGATGCCGGCCGCGAGGAGCTCGTCGAAGTACGAGCGCGCGGCGTGCGTGACGAACATCGAGTCGCTGATCTTGGGCACGACGAGGCGGACCTCGAGGCCGCCGAGCGCCGCCGAGGTGAGCGCCATCCTCGCCGCCTCGCCCGGGACGAAGTAGGGCGTCACGAGCCAAACGCGCTTCTTGGCCTCGTAGATGGCCGAGACCATCATCCGGTGGATGGGCTCCCAGGGGGAGTCGGGGCCCGAGACGAGCATCTGCGCCTGGATGGGGCCCTCTTCGGCCGAGCTCTCGGGCCAGAGGTTCGTCCCCTCGAAGCTCGCGCGATCCTGCTCGGTCACGTAGAGCCAGTCCTCGAGGAAGATGAGCTGCGCCTCGCGCACGATGCGGCCGGTCATGCGCATGTGCAGATCGCGGTAGGCGTCGTCGGTGAGGCGCTCGTCCTGCTCGTCGCAGATGTTGATCCCGCCGGTGTAGGCGATCTCGCCGTCGATCACGGCGATCTTGCGGTGCATGCGGAAGTTCCAGCGCGGCCGCGTGAAATGACGGAGGCGCGTGGGGTGGAACCACGCCACCTCGCCGCCCGCCTCGAGGAGGGGCCGGAAGAAGCGGCGCCTCGCCTTGGTGGCGCCCACGGCGTCGATGAGGACGCGCACCTTCACGCCGGCCTTGGCGCGCTCCACGAGGGCGTCGCGCACGCGCGTGCCCGTCTGGTCGGGCCGGAAGATGTAGTACTCGAGGTGGACGTGATCGCGCGCGTTCCGGATATCCTCGAGGAGCGCGTCGTATTTGGCGCTGCCGTCGACGAGGAAGCGCACGCTCGTGGCCGTCGTGGGCGGGAGCCCGGCGCTCTCGAGGGCGAGGTGCGCGAGCTCGTCATGATCGGGGTGCGGCGGGCTCACCTCGCCGTAGCCGCGGAGCTCGGTGCGGGAGCGCTCGCGACGGAGCCGTTGCCGCTCGATCCGCTGGGGCCCGAAGACGTAGTAGACGAAGAAGCCCACGTACGGGAGGAAGATCAGCGAGAGCATCCAGCTCAGCGTGGCGGCGGGCTCCCGCTTCTGGAGGACGATCCACACGCAGAGGCCGATCGCGTAGATCACCCAGAGGATGGTCACGTAGCCGAAGAGGTGCGGGATCGCGTGCCACCACGCGGACGCGTTTCCCAAGGACACGAACATCGCCGAACTGTAGCCAAAGGGCGAGCCGAGGTCCGCACCGATCACCCCTGGGGTTCAGTCACCGCGGTAGCCGGCCTGATCACGCGCAATCCGCCCGAGGATGCCGCGGACCGTCACGTCGAGCTGGCTGCCCGGCGAATAGTCGGCCGGCACGACGAAGTGCGCGCGATCCTCGGCGATGAGGTTGTAGACCTTGGTCGGGGTGAGCGGGCGGCTCCACTCGTCGGGATCGAAGACGGCGATGGAATGCCCGCCCTGGTGGCGCACCATCTTCATCGACGGGATGTCCGTGTCTCCGTCGCCGAGGTAGATCATCCGTGAGAAGGGCAGGGGGCGCTCGTCCATCGGCACCCAGCGGTTGAGCGCCGTGTCCTCGTAGACGTCGAAGACGCCCTTGTTGATGCGGAAGAGGAACTGGGTCTTGGAGGTGTAATTGATGGCGACCGCCGGCCAGATGGCCCGCCCCTCGGCGTCGTAGGCGTAGCGGCAGCCGAAGACGTGCCGGAAGCGATCGGCGATGGGCGTGCCGCGGAGCATCTCCTCGTTGGCCGACGAGACGACGTAGTGCTCGAGGGCGAGCCCCCGCTCCGCGGCGTAGGCGTCGATGCGGTCGAACCACTCGGGGACGCCGCGGAAGAGCTCGGCGCTGGCGCCGTGGGCCCGGAGGACGTCGGCCGTGAGGGGCTTGCCCAGCTCCGCCGCCCGCTCGAGGAGGAGCTGCATGTAGACGAGGATGGGATCGGCGTTCAACGCCCGCTTGCGCCGGTCTACGAGACCCCAGAAGTCGGCCGGGGTCATCTCGAGGTAGTCGCGGAGGAGGGTGGGCTCCTGGATGTTCCCCCGGGCGAGGGTGCCGTCGAAATCGTAGACGAGGGCGGTGCGAAGTGCCGGCCGATGAGTCATGATACGAGCCTAGGCGACGGGTGTGACGCGCCGGTCCGAGCCACGCCACCGACCCCCTAGGGGTGTCCTCTCCTCGCCGAAGCTCGCCTCCCCTGCGACATTTTCGCGGGACTCCCACAGGTTTGCCGTTCGCATGACAAAAATTCGCCGCGGATCGTGCGTTGGTGGTGACTCGAAGCTAGAACGCGACGCCAGCAGGGAGTGCTGCATGGCCGACCAAGAGCACCTCGACCCGCTCGGCGACCTGATTCAGGCGGGCCTCGAGATCGAGCGGATGAAGAACGCCTCGATCGAGCGCCTCAGCGCCGAGATCATCCGGCTCACCCGAGCCATTGGCCAGCCGTACGAGATCCCGGCCTCCGTGTGGGTCCACATGCGGGTGCCGGCCGTGGTCGAGTGCACGTGCTGCAGCGCGTGCGGCTGCGACGTGCCCTGCTCCGAGTCGATCGAGGGCCAGCCCTGCGCCGACCGCTGCGTCTGCGATCAGCCGGCCGCCGAGGAGTGATCGGCGCGCCGCCCGCGGCGCCCGTGCGTCGCGCGCGCGGTCGAGGCGACCACCTCGCGGAAGGCCGCGGCCGCGGGATCGGCGGCCGTGCGCTCGTGCCACATCATCGCGATCGGCATGCGGAAGAGCGGGAGCGGCGCCTCGACGATGCGGATCGGGAGCGTCGCTCGTAGGCGCTCGGCGAGGCGGCGGGGGATGCCGGCCACGAGATCGCTCGTGGCGGCCACCCACGCGGCCGCGGCGAAGGTGGGCACGGTGACGGCCACGTCGCGTGAGAGCCCGTGCGCGGCGAAGGCCTCCTCGGCGGCGCGATGGCCTTCGCCGCCGCGGCCGTGCGCGATGTGCGTGTCCACGTGGCGCTCGGTCGAGAAGCGCGCCTTGGAGAGCTTCCCGCGCACGCGCGGGTGGTCCTTCCGCACCACGAAGACGGCGTCTTCTTCGTAGAGCACCCGGTGGTGGAGCCTCGGTCCCCGCGTGACGGGGCCGATCACGAGATCGATCTCGGGCCCCGAGAGACCGCCGCTCGCGAGCATCACATCCACGCTCACGACGCGGAGGTGCGCGCGGGGGAAGCGCGCGGTGAAGCGCCCCGCGAGCGGGGGGAGCGTCGTGAGCTGATCGGCGTCGGAGAGGGCGAGCGTGAAGGTGCGCGTCGTCTTCTCGGGATCGAAGTCCTCGCGCGCGAGCGCCCCCTCGATGGCGGCGATCGCCGCGGCGATCTTGGGCGCGAGCTCGAGCGCGCGCGGCGTGGGCACGAGGCCGCGCCCGCTCCGGACGAGGAGCGGATCACCCAGGAGCTCGCGGAGCCGCCGGAGCGCGTTGCTCACGGCGGGCGAGGTGACGTGGAGGCGCGCGGCGGCCTTGGCCACGCTCTGCTCTTCGAGGACCACGTGGAGGATGTGGAGGAGGTTGAGGTCGACGGACGAAAGATTCACGATCGTGAATGATAACCTCACGAATCATCAATAGCCGTGATGATGCGATCGGCCCATCGTCTCCATCGAGGTGATGCGATGGTGAAGATCGAGAATGCGCTGGTGATCGGCGGCGGGATCGGCGGTCCCGTCCTCGGGATGTGGCTCCGGGGGCTCGGCGTGGAGGTGACGATCGCGGAGGCGAGGCCCTCGGTCGCCGAGGCCGAGGGGGCGTTCCTCGGCGTCGCGCCCAACGGGATGCACGTGCTCTCGGCGCTCGGGCTCGGCGAGCGCGTCGCGGAGGCGGGCCATCCGTGCGAGGCGTTCGAGTTCGTGAACGCCAAGGGCAAGATCATCGGGCGCATCGATCGGCGAGGCGACGCGGCGCGCTTCGGGCATCCGCTCACGATGATCCGGCGCGGCCGGCTCCACGCGATCCTCGACGAGGCGGCGCGTGCGCAGGGGGTGACGATCCTCCACGGCCAGCGGCTCGTGGGCTTCTCGGACGACGGAACGGCTTCGTTCGAGCACGGGCAACGCCTCCGAGGCGACGTCGTCTTCGGCTGCGACGGGCTCCGTTCGACGACGAGGGCGCTCGCCTTCTCGAGCGCGCCGAGCCCGCGGCCGATCGGCCTGCTCGACGTGGGCGGCTTCGCGCGGGTCGACGTGCCGATCCCGCCCGGCGTGAACGTGATGGTCTTCGGACGGCGCGCGTTCTTCGGCGCGTTCCGCGCCCCGGACGGCGAGGTCTGGTGGTTCCACAACGGCCCCATGCCGCGCGAGGACGAGCCGGCCGAGCTCCGTGCGCGGCTCCTCGCCCTCCACGCAGACGATCCCTCGTGGGTCGGCGCGCTCCTCGAAGCCACGCCCGAGCTGCTCGGGCCCTGGCCGCTCCACCGGGTCGACGGGCTTCCGCGCTGGAGCGAGGGGCGCGTCTGCCTCCTCGGCGACGCGGCGCACGCGATGTCGCCGAGCGCGGGGCAGGGCGCCTCGATGGCCATGGAGGACGCGATGGTCCTCGCGCGATCCCTCCGCGACGCCGCGAGCCTCGACGAGGCGTTCGCGGCTTACGAGCAGGAGCGGCGTCCTCGCGTCGAGGCCATCGCGCGCGCCGCGAGCCGCAACGACTCGAGCAAGGCACCTGGCCCCGTCGGCGCGTGGTTCCGCGATCGGATGATGGGCCTCTTCCTTCCGCGCGCGGCGGAAGAGCAATCGAAGGCGTACGCGCATCGCGTGGCTTGGTGATCGGCGGAGCCTCGGACGCGGCGAGGCGCGCCCGGGGGCTCGGACGCGCCCCCCTACGGGCGTGGCGATCGCCAGGGCGCGCGTTCGGTTACCTTGGGGCAGGGGGATCCGCTCGCGCCGCGTCGCATGGGGACGGGCGTGCGACGGATCCCGGGGAGGTGGACGTGAAGGCTCTTTCGACTCTGGGAATCGGTGCGCTCTTCGTCTCGATGGCGGCGTGCGGTGCGCGCGTGCCGCCGCCTCCGGAGGTGCCCTCGCCGCTTTCGCAGGTGGAGCACGGCCAGGCGCTCTTTGCCGAGCATTGCGCGCGTTGTCACGGCGAGTCGGGCGAGGGCTCGCAGCGGGCGCCGCAGCTCGTCGGCGAGGGCGCCCTCCCGGTCGATCCGCCGGAGGACAGCCGCCGCGAGGAGCGTTTCGAGACGGCGGCCGACGTCCTCGCCTTCGTCTCGGAGTACATGCCGCCGAAGAAGGGCGGCTCACTCACGCCCTACGAATACGCCGCCATCGTGGCCTTCGCGCTCCAGGCGAATGGCATCGACCTCGGCGACGACACGCTCACCGAGGAGAACGCCGAGGACTGGCGGATCGGGCGCTGAGGTCCGCGCCCGTCAGTCCGCGTTCTTCACGCACCAGGGACGCAGGCCGTCACATCCCGGCATGGTGAACACGTTCCCCGCGTTATCACCCGTCGGGATGACGTAGAAGTAGTTGAACTGACTCGTCGGCGAGCGCGTGCTCGTGCAGAACGAGGTCCCGCTTCCGATGATGAAGGGTTCCGGGAACGCGCTCGAGGTGCCGTGCGTCTCGTCCACGAGGCTGAGGAGCTCCTTGAGCGAAGCGACGCGCCAGCCTTCTCCCTTGTCCGTGCAACGCGCGATGGCGGCGTCCATGGAGTTGGTCGAGCCGACGGAGTATTGATATGGAGAGCGGTCCCAGAGGAGCCCGGTGCGGTTGTCGCGGACGTTGCTGCCTTCGACGGTGAACTGTCCCGGCGGCGGGGCGGCGCTCGCGGCGGGCACCCAGAGATGGGAGAGCTCCCGTCCCGTCGCGACGGCGAAGGCGAGTAACGCGAAGAGCGCGATCGCGATCGTCCTGCGCGGGGACGCCATGGCGCGGTTTCGATTCATCGGACGCACCTCACTCGATGGGTCGAGGTTCGAGCTTGATCGCGGCGCGGACGGCCGTTCGATCCGAAGTCGACCGTGTAGGCGAGCGTGCCGTCGGCGTCGAAGGCCGACTGCACGGGCGAGCTCGTCCAGAACTGCGCGCCGACGTGCTCGAAGACGTCGTTCCGGATGGGCGGCGACGCGCCGAAGTTCACGATCGAGAGGAGCTCGACGCGCGTGGGGAGGCGCCAGCGGAGATCGCCCCCGAGCTCGAGCGAAGCGCAATGGTCGAAGGCCTCTTCCCACGTCATCGCCGTGGGCGAGGGAGCCTTCTGCCACTCGAGCTCGGTGACGCGGTCGAGGGTGTAGTCGCCGCGATCGACGTAGTCGAAGGGGTGCGCGTCGGTGCCGGGGATCGGCCAGGCGGCGAAGCCGTTCGTGGGCTCGCAGACGACGGGCTCCTCGTCCCACGTGCCGTTGACGCAGACGCGCGCACGCGCCGTGAAATGACGGTGCGAGTCGCAGGTGTGGAGCGCGCGATCGCCCTCCTCGGAGGAGTCGGGGTAGACGACCTGGCCGTGCATGGGCGTCTCGACCGGGCCGCAGCCCACCCAGACGCAGGTCGGGAGGGTGCCGATCCAGTCGAACTCTTCGTCGCACGTGATCGTGACCGAGCCCTGCGCCTGGTATCCGAGCTCGCAGGTGTACGTGGCGGTCTCGCCTGGCGAGGCGACGCCCTCGTGGTCGACGGTCGCGTTCGCGATCGACGGCGGGGGCTCGCACGCGCTCTTCCGGCACGCGGGGACCTCACCCTGCCATTCGAAGTCTTGGCCGCACGTGAGGGTGGCATCGCCGACCAGCTCGGCGTAGGCGGGGTCCCGGTCGCAGACGTAGGTGACGGTCTCGCCCGGCGAGGCGCGCACCGTGCGATCGACGCTCGCGCGCGCGACGGCCGGGGGCACGCTGCAGGCGGCCTTCAGGCACGCGGGCGCCGAGCCGTCCCACGTCCCGTCGGCCTGGCAGACGCGGTGGGACGATCCGCCGTTGCCGATGAGGGCGTATCCGCGATCGTGATCGCATCCGTAGGTCGCGATGCCGCCGGGACGTCGATCGGGGGTGTCCACCCACCCGTCGAGCGGCGCCATGAGCGGCGGGCGTCTTTGCCTTCTCACCCGATCCCAGGGGGGATTTCCAGCTTCTGAAGTGTCAACCTCTCGATGGGGA
>JAAYBZ010000055.1 GCA_012744445.1 Myxococcales bacterium
CGCGGCCCGACGTGGAGTTCAACATCGAGGGCGATCCGCGCGAGGAGCTCCTCCGCATGGTCCTCGACGTGAAGCCCGCCCAGTGCACGCTCGTACCCGTGCTCCCCAACGAGATCACGAGCCAGGCCGGCTGGTCGAAGGACCTCGATCACCGCGGCCTCGCCGACGCCATCCAGCGCCTGAAGGACGCCGGCATTCGCGTCTCGCTCTTCGTGAACCCCGAGCGCGGGCCCATCGAGTGGGCCGCCGAGCTCGGCGCCGATCGCGTCGAGCTCTACACCGAGCCCTACGCGCGCGCCTTCGAGCGCGGGGAGGGCGAGGCGTCCTTCGAGGTCTACGCCGAGGCGGCCCGCATCGCGCACGCCTGCGGCCTCGGCGTGAACGCCGGCCACGACCTCGATCTCGACAACCTCCCACTCTTCCGCAAGCTCCCCCACCTCGACGAGGTCTCCATCGGCCACGCCCTCATCGCCCGGGCGCTCTTCGTGGGCCTCGAGCAGGTCGTCCGCGAATACCTCGAGGTCCTCTCCGCCTCGAACGCTTGATCGTCGTCGCGGCGCGTACGAAGGGGGGCTCACACCCGGTGGCCGTTTCGGGTAGGCTCCCGCCCGTGACGAACCTGCTTCTGCTTCGCGTTCGTCGGGGGATCGGGGGGCTCTACCTCGCCTGCGCCCTCGCCGGGACGCTCCTCGTGGCCTGCGACAGCCACAAGAAGACACATCCGCAAGTCCTCCTCGAGGTCGACGCCGACGCCAAGGTGCGATCGACCGTGCGCTGGTATCGGCTCGAGGTCTTCGGCGACTACTCGCCCTATCCCTCGGAGAAGCAATACGAGGAGACCTTCGAGGAGGGTCAACACGCCTGGCCGCGCACCTTCGCGCTCGCGCCGCGCGACGGCGACCACGACCGCCGGTACCGGTTCGAGATCACCGGCTATGGCGGTGACGACGGCAACACGGAGATCCTCCGTCGCCGGGGTTACGGCTCGTATCCGTGGGAGGCCGTCGAGACCTTCAGGCTGACGCTCACCGGCGACTGCCTCGACATCGTCTGTCCGGCCCGCGAGCGCACGTGCGAGCAAGGGCGCTGCGTCGACGCCGACATCGACTTCTACGGCAAGCATCGCCCGTGCACGGGCGATGCCCATTGCGACGATTCGTTCGGTTGCACGGAAGATGTCTGCGGAGAGGACGGCTACTGCCGGCACGTCTACGTCGACGACCGCTGCCCAGAGGGTTACAGCTGCCTGAACTGGGGGTGCGACGTCGACGTGCTCGCCTTCGTGTGCGGCAACACGGCGGTCCGCGCCGAGCAGGTTTGTGACGGGAACGTCGACTGCCCGGACGGATCGGACGAGGCGGGGTGCAGGCCTGGGTACTCCTGCTTCGGCGTCTCCAGCAGGATCATCCCGTTCGAGTTCGTGTGTGACGGCAAGTCGGACTGCGACGACGGACGAGATGAATACGCCTGCCCCGTCACGTGTCCTACGAACGAGGAGATCTCCTTCAAATCGATCTGCGACGGCGTGACCGATTGCGAGGACGGCTGGGACGAGGCGTCGTGGACCTGCGAGCCGAGGTTCTTCTGTCGATCGGGCAATCACGCGGTGCTCCGCCACCTGGTCTGTGACGGCGTGATCGATTGCGACGACGGATCGGACGAGGCGTCGTGCCAGGTCGTCCACGGAGGTTTCTGATGCGCGCGTTCCACCGAACGACCAAGCTCACGGCCGCGCTCGCCATCGCGGCGCTCGTCCACGTCTTCGCCGCGCCGGCCGCGGCGCAGTCGAGCCACGACGACGAGGCGCGCGTGCTCTTCCAGGCCGGCCAGATGGCCTTCACCGACGGCCGCTACGAGGACGCGCTCGAGTACTTCGAGCGTTCCTTTGCTCTCTCGGGCCGTCCCGCGCTCCTCTACAACATCGGCACCACCTCCGACCGCCTTCGCCTCGAAGAGCGCGCGCTCGAAGCCTTCCAGGGCTACATCGACGCGCTCCCCCAGGCGGAGAACCGCAAGGAGGTCGAGGCGCGCATGCGCATCCTCGAGCGCTCCATCGCCGAGCGGCAGGCACGGCCCGCCGAGCCCGAGCCCGTCACGCCCGTCGTCGCGCCGGAGCCCGCGCAGGCCGAGCCCGACGTCCCGCCCGGCGCGCAGAACCTCGAGGCGACCGGCCTCCCGCAGAGCGACGAGGGCAAGAAGAAGCTCGTCCAGAAGGGCTGGTTCTGGGCCGTCATCGGCGTGGCGGCCGTCGGCCTCGGGCTCGGCATCTCCGCCGCGGCCATCAACTCGGCCGAGAAGCAGTTCAAGGCCCTCGAGCCCGGCGACGACGGCAACGTCATCTACACGCTCACCTTCGGTCACTGAGCCCCGTCCCCCGGCCACGCTCCGCGAGAGCCCCGAGCGCACCGCTCCCGGTGCCCCGGGGCTTTTTCACGGGAGTGTCCCGCCCGCTCCCGCATCCTCCCGGAAAAGTCGAAGCGTCAGGAAGCCTGCGCGAGCTCGGTCATCGAGATCTCGAGGGCCTCCTCGAGCCGCTCGAGCATCGCGCGCGCCTCGTCGACGAGCGCCGCGTCGAGGTCCACCTCGCCGAGGAGCCCCGAGAGCCGTCGCACCGCGCTCTTCACGCGCTGCGCCGCCTCGTAACGCTGCGTCGCCTCGCTCTTCGGGTGGATGATCGGATCGAAGCGCTTGCGGAGCTGCGTCACCGGCGCCACCTCTTCGAAGACGGCCTGCTTGAGCTCCTCGATCACCTCGGGCGGCGGCGGCTCGCTCTCGTCGTCCTCCCCGCCGCGGAGCGCCTTCGCGAGGTAGTCCACCGAGTCGAAGGTGGGGATCGGCTGCGCGACGCCGTCGTAGTCGAGGACGCGCGGCGCGTGCTCGGCCAGCGTCGAATAGCTCACCGTGAGCTTCTCCACGGTGGCGCGCTTGAGGCGCAGCTCCTCCTGGCAGTAGACGAAGAAGTCGGCGTAGCCCCAGCTCTCGTAGGCGCGCCGCTTGCGGATCTCCACGAGGGCGCGGGCCATCTCGAGCCACGAGCGCTTGAAGTTCCTCGCGCGCTCGACGGCGTGGAGACGGAGGCCCGTCTCACCCTTGTCCTTGAGCATCTCGGCGAATCGATCGAGCTCGTCGATGGCGGTCATGCGCGGTGGGTAGATCAAAGCGAGCGCGGAGCCAAGCCGAATCGGAGATCGAGGTCGCGCCCCACGTGACGCAACAATCTGTCGCGCGAGGGCACCCCCCCGCGCCGCGCTTCCGCGTGTAAGGTGGACGGCATGGGACTCCTCGTCGACGGCGTTTGGCACACCGATTGGTACGACACGAAATCCACCGGGGGGCGCTTCGTGCGATCCGCCGCGCCCTTCCGATGCGGGCTCGACGCGATCGAGTCCGGCGAGGTGGCGGCGGAGCCCGGGCGCTACCACCTCTACGTCTCCTACGCCTGCCCCTGGGCGCACCGCACGCTCGTCGTGCGCGCGCTCAAGCGCCTCGAGTCGAAGATCGGCGTCACCCCCGTGCACTTCCACATGGCGAACGACGGCTGGGAGTTCACGCCCGACTATCCCGACGACGTCAACGGCAAGCGCTTCCTCCGCGAGATCTACCTCGCGCACGATCCCAAGTTCACCGGCCGCGTCACCGTCCCGGTCCTCTGGGACAAGAAGGAAGGCAAGATCGTCTGCAACGAGAGCGCGGAGATCGTGCGCATCCTCGACATCGCCTTCGGCGGCGAGGGGCCCTCGCTCTATCCCGAGCCGCTTCGCGCCGAGATCGACGAGGTGAACGCGCTCGTCTACGACGACGTGAACAACGGCGTCTACCGGGCAGGCTTCGCCACCACGCAGGAGGCGTACGACGAGGCCATCGTCCCGCTCTTCGACACGCTCGATCGGCTCGAGCAGCGGCTCGAGGGCAAGCGCTTCCTCGTCGGCGATCGGCTGACGGAAGCCGACGTCCGCCTCTTCACCACGCTCGTGCGCTTCGACGCCGTCTACGTGACGCACTTCAAGTGCAACAAGAAGCGCCTCGTCGAGTACCCGAACCTCTACGCCCTCACCCGCCGCATCTATCAGCTCCCCGGCGTGCGTGAGACCGTCCG
>JAAYBZ010000056.1 GCA_012744445.1 Myxococcales bacterium
AACATGGCGTCCGCGCAGTACACGCCGGGCACCAAGGTCAAGGGCAAGGTCGTCTCGCTCACCGACTACGGCGCGTTCGTCGAGCTCGAGCAGGGCGTCGAGGGCCTCATCCACGTCAGCGAGATGACCTGGACCAAGCCCAAGCACCCCTCGAAGATCCTCGAGCTCGGGCAAGAGGTCGAGACGGTCGTCCTCGACGTCGACGTGCAGAACAAGCGCATCTCGCTCGGCCTCAAGCAGCTCGAGGCCGATCCCTGGACGCTCTTCACCCAGAAGTACAACCCGGGTGACATCATCCAGGGCAAGGTCCGCTCGCTCACCGACTACGGCGTCTTCGTCGGCATCGAAGAGGGCGTCGACGGCATGGTCCACAAGTCGGACCTCAGCTGGACCCAGCGCATCAACAACCCGGCGGACTACTACCGCAAGGGCGACGAGGTCGAGGCCATCATCCTCTCCATCAACCACGAGGAGAAGAAGGTCAGCCTCGGCATCAAGCAGCTCTACGAAGATCCGTGGACGTTCATCCCGAACCGCTACCCCGAGGGCACGACCCTCGAGGTCCGCGTCATCGCGGCGAACGAAGACGGCGCGCGCGTCGAGCTCGAGCAGGGCGTCGAGGGCTTCGTGCCCCGCGGCGAGATCAGCGCGGACATGACGGTCGAGCCCGAGGACGTCCTCAAGCCCGGCCAGATCATCCCGGCGCAGATCGTCCGCCTCGACGAGCAGGATCGGATCATCACCCTCAGCCTCCGTGCGGCCGAGGGTAACGAGATGGCCGAGGACATGCGCTTCGAGGCGAAGCGCAAGGACACGCCGCGCACCAGCGCCCCGCGCAAGACGGGCCCGTCCAAGGCGGGCGCCGGCGCGACGCTCGGCGACCTCCTCAAGAGCCAGCTCGGCGACCTCAAGGTCGCGGACTCCGACGACGACAACTGAGCGCGCCCTCCGCGCAAATTCCTGAGCGGGCCGGGCCTTCGGGCTACGGCCCGCGCTCAATTTGCCCTAAGCTCTAGGAGCTTAGCCTCTCCTCTGGACCCGACGTGACCGACGCGCCCGAACAAGCCGCCGAAACCACGCCCGTCGTCGACGAGCGGGAAGCCGCGATCCGCAAGCGCAACCGCCTGCTCTTCCTGAGCATCTTCGGCGGGTTCGCGCTCGCGATCCTCTTCCTCTTCCGTGGCGTCCTCTTCCCGTTCCTCCTGGCGCTCATCGTGGCCTACGTCCTCGAGCCCGTCTGCGCGCGGCTCGAGCGCGTGAGCGTCCGCGGGCGCGCCGTTCCGCGCTGGGTCGCGGTCCTCACGGTCTACACCGCGCTCGTCTCGTTCATCGTGCTCCTCGTCACCTACGGGGTGCCGCGCATGGTCGTCGAGCTCCAACGGCTCGCCACCGAGGCGCCGGCCGCCATCTCGGCCGCCAAGGAGGAGTGGATCCCGCGCATCGACGCCGCGCTCCGCCAGTCCATCCAGGGCATCCAAGAGGATGACGGCGGCGCGTTCCCCGAGCTCGACGCCGTCACGGGCGCCGAGGTGCCGGCCATGCCGGAGCAGGGCCTCCGCATCCAACCCATCGGCCCGGACGGGCGCGACGGATACGAGGTCCTCCTGCCCAAGAAGGGCCTCCTCATCGAACGCGACGGCGATCGCATCGTCGTCCTCCCGCCCAAGGCCGAGGAGACGGGCTCGCGCGATCTCGCCTCGACCATCTCGGAGACGCTCCACTCGCTCACCGAGAACTCGGGCGCGCACGCGGCGACCCTGCTCAAGACGGCGCAGAACGTCATCCGCACGGTGGTGAAGGGCATCTTCACCTTCTCCATCATGCTCATGCTCTCGGCGTACATCCTCGTGAGCCGGGATCAGCTCCTCGGCTTCTTCCGATCGCTCGTCCTGCCGCGGCACCGCTCGCAGTTCGACGAGCTCGTCGCGCGCATGGATCGCGGGCTCGCGGGCGTGGTCCGCGGTCAGCTCCTCATCGCGCTCGTCAACGGCATCCTGAGCGGCATCGGCTTCTACCTCCTCGACCTCCGCTACTGGCCGATCCTCACGCTCATCGCGGCCGTCTTCAGCATCATCCCGATCTTCGGCGCCATCCTGAGCTCCATCCCGGCGGTGCTCATCGGGCTCCAGCAGGACTTCATGACCGGCATCCTCGTGCTCGGCTGGATCCTGCTCATCCACCAGATCGAGGCCAACCTGCTCAACCCCAAGATCATGGGCGACTCGGCCAAGGTCCACCCCGTGCTCGTCGTCTTCGCGCTGCTCGCCGGCGAGCACTTCTTCGGCGTCTCGGGCGCGCTCCTCGCGGTGCCCGCGCTGAGCGTCACCCAGAGCCTCTTCCTCCACTTCCGCGAACGCATCATCGACGCCGAAGGCCCCGAGCCCGCGGCGTGACGAAGGGACGCCCCACGATGTCCGCAACGCTCTCCCAAGACGCGCTTACCGCCCTCAAGGACGCGCTCCGCCAGGCGATCGAGAAGGGCGACGGCGACGCCGCCTGGGATCTCCTCGTCCCGCACGAAGCCGCGCTCGGGCGTGACCTCGAGGTCACGCGCATCTGGCTCGATCTGCTCCGGCTCACGCCGCAGAAGCCCACCCTCGAGGCCGAGGTCGAGCTCGCCACGGCGGGCTTCGCCGATCGCCCCGAGGTGATCATCGCGGGCAACGCGGCGCTCCTCGCCCGCGCCGCGCGGCGCGCGCCCGACGAGCCCCCGCTCCGTGACGACGGCCCCGCCCACAAGGCCGCCAAGGCCGCCGAGGCGTGCCTCGCGCGTCTCTCCGAGGCCGAGCGGAACGATCCCCGGATCGGCGGCTACCTCTACGGCAACCTCGCCAATGCGCTGCGCCTCGCCGGGCCCAAATACGACAAGGAGAGCCACGCGGCGTTCTACAAGGCGCTCGAGATCGCGCCGGATCGCGGCGATCTCTGGCACGACCTGGGCCTGCTGCACAAATGGCGCGGGCGCTGGGAGAACGCCTACGCGGCCTTCCTCAAGGCGCGCGCGCGGCTCGGCGAGACGCGGCCCGTGCTCTTCAACCTCGCCATCGCGGCCACGGGCATCGGCGACGGCGACGTGGCGGCGGGCACGCTCAAGCAGCTCGGCATGCCCGTCGAGCTCGGCCCCGACGGGAAGCTCCCCTTCGTGCCGGGGCTCCCGCCGGCGCAGGTGCGCGTCCTCTCCCGCGGCGCGGGCTACGTCACGGCCTCGGCGTTCCCCAACGAGGCCACCGCCTTCGAGGTGCTCTGGGTGCAGCCGCTCAGCCCCTTCCACGGCGTGGTCGCGAGCCCGTGCTTCCGCGACGCGCCCATCGACTACGGCGACGTGATCATGTTCGATCCGGCGCCCGTCTCGCAGAGCCGCGACGCCGACGGAAACCTCGTCCCCTGCTTCCCCATCCTCGAGGTGCTCCGCCGCGGCGACGAGCACCGCATGCGCTTCATCGCCTACGTCGAGCGCGAGGACGCCTTCGAGGCCTTCTCGCGCGGGCTCCCGGAGGGCTTCACGCTCTTCCGCCAGTCCGAGCGCATCGAGAGCGCGCGCCCGTCGATCTTCACGGGGGAGAAGCTCGAGAAGCCCGTCGCGCCGCTCTCCCCCAAGCTCGCCCACGGCAAGATCGTCGCGCCCGCGAACGCCGACCTCACGGCGCTCGAGGCCTACCTCGAGGCCTCCCCCTTCGCCAAGAAGGAGCTCGCCTTCGCCATCCCGGCCCTCTACGAGAAGCTCGGGAAGACCAAGCGGGCAGGGCAGGAGCACCAGGCCTACCGCGGCATCGAACGAAAGGTCGAGCGCCGTGCGGGCTGAGGCGCGCGCGCTCCTCCTCTTCCCCCTCCTTGCGCTCGTCCTCGCGGCGAGCGCCCACGCCTCCATCGCCATCCCGCTCGAGCTCGAGGAGGTGGTCCAGCGCGCCTCGCTCGTCGTCGAGGGGCGCGTCACGAGCGTCACGAGCAAGACCCGCGCGAGCGAAGGGCGGCTCCTCCTCGAGACGCACGTCACCCTCGAGGTCTCCGAGGTGCACCTCGGCGAGCCGTTGCGCGAGGTCCGCTTCGTCCTCCCCGGCGGGCGCGCCGGCACGAGGAAGCAGGTCGTCGTCGGCACGCCGCGTTTCCACGTGGGCGAGGAGGTCATCGCCTTCTTCGCCGATCGCCGCGGCGAGCTCGCGCTCGTGGGCCTTTCGCAAGGGCTCTACCGTGTGAACCGCGCCTCCGACGGCCGCGCCTACGCCGTGCGCGACCTCCGCGAGCTCGCGCTCGAGCGCGGCGGGCGCACGGTCCCCGGCGAGCGCGAGTCGCTCCCGCTCGAGGACTTCCGCGCGAAGCTCCGCCGCGCGATCGAGGAGCGCCGATGAAGAAGCTCGGGCTCGTCGCGGCGCTCCTCCTGCTCGCCCCGCGCGTGGCGGCCGCGTGGACCTACATCGAGCTCACCCATCCGCGCTGGGGCACGCCCTTCGAGATCGAGCTGGGCGCGCCCTCCGCCGACCTCGAGGGCATCGCGGCCGGCACGACCGAGGCCGAGCTCCAGAAGGCCATCGACGACTGGCGCTTCGTCCCGTGCGCGGAGGTGCCCATCGACCTCGTGGGCCAGAGCGGCGCGGCGGCCATCCTCGGCGACGGGAAGAACGTCGTCACCTTCTACGAGAGCGACTGGCCGCACGACTTCTCCTTCGTCGGGATGACCAGCTACGAGACGGATTCGTGCTCCGCGGGGTGGTGCATGGTGGAGGCCGACGTCGAGCTCAACGGCGTGAACTACGTCTGGACCGACGTGCGCGGGAGCCTCCCCTACGTCAACGCGCGCTCGATCCTCATGCACGAGCTCGGCCACGCCCTCGGGCTCGGCCACAGCTCGGTGAGCGGCGCCGCGATGAACCCTCGGTACACGCGGGGTTACCTCTTCATCGCGGACGACGACGTGGACGGCATCTGCACCCTCTATCCGCGCGAAGAGCCGCGGATCTGCGAGGGCGACGACTGCCCCTTCGGCCTTTCGTGCGTCGACGGCGAGTGCCGGCCCGCCACCCGCGTCCCCTGCACCACGCACAACGACTGCGCCTACGACGAGCGCTGCAACGAGGAGAGCGGGCGCTGCGTGCAGGAGGCCCCCGGCGGCGACGCCATCGGCCACCCGTGCTCCAGCGAGGCCGATTGCGACGAGGGCATCCTCTGCGAGCCCGTCCTCGGCCGATCGATCTGCACCGTCCCCTGCGACGGACTCACGCCGCGCTCCTGCCCCACGGGCTTCTACTGCGAGCGCAAGGCCACCGCGGAGTGCGGCACCGGCTACTGCGCGCCCGTGAGGGAGGCCGGAGGAGGCGCGCTCGGCACGCCCTGCGAGACCTCCTCCGACTGCGGGAGCCTCCACTGCGCCGACGGCATCTGCACCACGCCCTGCGATCTCGACGCGCCCATCTGCCCGCCCGGCCTCGTCTGCCACGCCGACATGGACGAGGGCTGCGGCGCGTGCGCCAAGCCCCGGCCGCTCGGGGCCCCCTGCGTGGACAACGGCCAGTGCGACGGCGAGCTCTGCCTCGACTACCGCCGCGGCGGGATCTGCACGGCGGTCTGTGAGTCGCACGACGACTGCCCCGCGGCGCTCCGCTGCCTCGCGGAGGGAGGGGCGCGCTTCTGCCTCCCGCCGCCCAAGGACGACGGATGCGGCTGCCAGAGCACTTCGCCCGGCGGCGCGGCGCCCGTCGTGCTATCCGCACTCCTCCTCTGGATCTCGCGACGGCGACGACGATGAACCGAGTTCGGCTCCGCAGCTTCTTACGGCCTCATGCCGGGCGGCTCGCCTGGGGCACGCTCCTCCTGCTCGTCACCAACCTCCTCGACAAGAGCATCCCCTTCATGCTCAAGCTCGCGGTCGACGGGTTCCGGGAGGACGCGCTCGATCAGGTGAAGCGCTACGCGCTCTGGGTGATCCTCATCGCCGCCTCGATGTGGGCCATCCGCGCCTACTCCCGCGTGGTGGTCTTCAACATCGGGCGCGACGTCGAGTACGACCTGCGCAACGCCTTCCTCCGGCGCCTCCACGCGCTCGGCTTCTCGTTCTTCCAGCGGATGCCCACGGGCGAGGTGATGAGCCGCGCCACCAACGACGTGACGCAGCTCCGGCTCCTCGTCGGCTTCGGGCTCCTCAACGTGGTCAACACGATCTTCGCGTTCGGGCTCGGCATCGGCCTGATGTGGATGCTCTCGCCCGATCTCACGCTCTACGCGCTCGCGCCGTATCCCTTCGTGATCGTGGTCACGCTCGCGTTCTCGCACACCATGTTCAAGCGCAGCATGGAGGCGCAGGAGGCGCTCGGGGGCCTCGCCGAGGTCACGCAGGAGAACCTCGCCGGCATCCGCGTCGTGCGCTCCTTCGGCCTCGAGCGCCGCGAGCGCGACCGGTTCGAGCGCAAGAACGCCGACCTCATCCGCGCGAACATGCGGCTGGTGATCATCCGCGCGCTGATGTGGCCCCTCCTCGTGCTCATCGGCTCGGTGGCGACGGTGCTCGTGATCTACGTGGGCGGCTCCAAGGTGGCCGAGGGCACGCTCACGCCGGGCGACCTCACGGCCTTCCTCGGCTACCTCGCGCAGCTCACCTGGCCCACCATGGCGCTCGGCTTCCTCGTCTCCGTCGTGCAGCGGGGCAGGGCGAGCTGGGATCGCGTCCGCGAGGTCCTCGAGGCCCAGCCCGACGTGGTCGAGGCCGAGCACCCCTTGGAGGCGCCGCGCGAAGGCGCCATCGTCGTCCGCGACCTCGAGTTCTCGCGCGACGGCCGCAAGGTCCTCGACGGCGTCGATCTCGAGATCCCGGCCGGCGCGTCGGTGGCCATCGTGGGCGCCGTGGGCAGCGGCAAGTCCACGCTCGCCGCGCTCCTCCCGCGCCTCCTCCCCACGCCCAAGGGCGCCGTCTTCCTCGACGGCAAGGACGTCACCGACCTCGAGCTCCGCTCGCTCCGCCGCGCCGTCGGCTACGCCCAGCAGGAGCCCTTCCTCTTCTCCACCACCGTCGAGCGGAACATCGCCCTCGCGCTCCCCGATCCCGACGCGCCCGACGCGCGCGAGCGGGTGCGCGAGGCGGCGCGCGAGGCGGCCATCGAGGCCGAGATCGACGCGCTCCCCGACGGCTTCGACACCTTCGTCGGCGAGCGCGGCGTGCAGCTCTCCGGCGGACAGAAGCAGCGCATCTCGCTCGCGCGGGCGCTGCTCAACAAGCCCTCGGTGATCGTGCTCGACGATCCGCTCTCCGCCGTCGACGCGCGCACCGAGAAGCAGATCCTCGAGGCCCTCGATCGCGCGGGGGAGGGGCGCACGCTCGTCCTCGTCACCCACCGCGTGGCCGCCGCGCGGCGCGCCGACGAGATCGTCGTCCTCGCGGGCGGTCGCGTGGTCGAGCGCGGCACGCACGAGACGCTCAGCCGCAAGGAGGGCGGCGTCTACGCCACGCTCGCCAAGCGCCAACGCCTCGAGCTGGAGCTGGAGTCGCTATGAGCCGCCAACGATCCCGCGCGCGCTTCCTCATGGTCGAGTCCCAGCGCGAGACCGCGCAGATGGAGGGTGGGCAGGACATCCGCCTGCTCTCGCGCCTCTTCCCCTATCTCGCCAAGCACAAGGGGCTCTTCATCGTCGCGCTCGTGCTCATGCCGCTCGTCGCGGCGGTCTCGGCGGCGCAGCCGGCCATCACCAAATACGCCGTCGACGCCATGGTCGCGGGCGACGTCGACGGGGTGGTGCGCATGGCGCTCTTCCTCGCGGCGGCCGTCGTGGGCGAGTTCCTCCTCGGCTTCGCCCAGACGTATTCGATGCAGCTCGGTGGCCAGCTCGCCACGGCCGACCTCCGCGACGACGTCTTCGCGCACGTGCAGCGCCTCGCCGTCCGCTACTTCGACCGCACGCCCGTGGGCCGCGTGGTCACGCGCGTGACGAGCGACATCGACAGCCTCTCCGAGCTCTTCTCCACGGGCGCCATCACGGCCGCGGCCGACCTCCTCCGGCTCGCGTTCTACGCCGTATCGATGATGATCCTGGATCTCGAGCTCGCGCTCGTGACCTTCGTCGCGATCCCGCCGCTGCTCGTGATCGTCAACGCCTTCCGCCGCAAGGCCCGCGTCGCCTTCCGCGCGATCCGCGTCCACGTGGCCGAGCTGAACACGTACATGGCCGAGCAGGTCGCGGGCATCGGCGTGATCCAGGCCTACGGCAAGGAGCGGGAGTGCGCGGGCGAATACGCCGAGCTCAACGCCGACTACCGCAACGCCAACTACCTCGCCATCCGCTACGACGCGCTCCTCTACTCGGTCGTCGAAGCCGTGGCCGCGGCCTCCATCGCCGGCGTGCTCTTCTACGCGGCCCACCAAGCGCTCGGCATCGGCGAGGCGGGCGCCGCCGTGGCCTACATCGGGACGGTGGTCGCCTTCTACGAGTACATCCAGCGCTTCTTCATCCCCATCCGCGACCTCTCGACCAAGTACACGGTCATCCAGCACGCGCTCGCGTCCTCGGAGCGCATCTTCCAGACGCTCGACGTGGACGAGCTCGACGCGCCGGGCGGCGACCGTCCGCTCCCCACCGAGTTCCAGGGGCCGGCGATCGAGGCGCGGGGGCTCACCTTCGGCTATCGCCCCGATCAGACCGTCCTCCACGACATCCACCTCTCCATCGCGCCCGGCGAGCGAGTGGCCGTCGTGGGCGCGACCGGCAGCGGCAAGACCACGCTCACCTCCTTGCTGCTCCGCCTCTACGAGCCGCCCGAGGGCGCGCTCTTCGTGCGCGGCGTCGACGTCCGTGAGCTCGACGCGCGCAGCCTCCGCGAGGCCTTCAGCGTGGTCCCGCAGGACGTCTTCCTCTTCACGGGCACCATCCTCGAGAACATCGCCCTCGACGAAGAGATCGACGAGGACCGCGCGCGCGAGGCGCTCCGCAAGGTGGGCGCGCTCGAGATGGTCGGCCGCCGCGGAGGGCTCTACGCCCAGGTCTCCGAGCGCGGTCAGAACTTCAGCGCCGGCGAGCGCCAGCTCCTCGCCTTCGCCCGCGCGGTCTACCGCGACCGGCCCTTCCTCATCCTCGACGAGGCCACCGCCAACGTGGACAGCGAGACCGAGGCCCACCTCGAGCGCGCCGTGCACCGCGCCCTCGAGGGCCGCACGTCCATCGTCATCGCCCACCGCCTCTCCACCATCAAGACGGCCGACCGGATCCTCGTCTTCCACCACGGGAAGCTCGCCGAGCAGGGCACGCACGAAGAGCTCCTCGCCCTCGGCGGCATCTATCAGCGCCTCCACGCGCTCCACTTCGATCAGGCCGCGGAGTGAGTCAGCGCCGCGCGGGCTTCTTCGCGAGGTAGACGGCGTGGCGCGGGCCTCCGCGGCCGACGCGCGCCCGCTCCACCGAGAAGCCCTGACGCGCGAGCCGGTGCTCGAAGGGCACGTAGGGCTCCTCCGACCAGACGGCGTAGACGCCGCCCGCGCCGAGCGCGTTCCACACGGCCCGCACCGCCCCGTCGCCGTAGAGCGGATCGGGCACGCCGCGCGGGAGCTCCCTGGGCCCCTCGTAGAGGTCGATGACGATGGCGTCGACGCCCTTCGAGCGGCGCACC
The DNA here is from genome assembly GCA_012744445.1 of Myxococcales bacterium. Taxonomy (GTDB): domain Bacteria; phylum Myxococcota_A; class Polyangia; order Polyangiales; family Houyiibacteriaceae; genus JAAYBZ01. Next base: position 9,584 of record JAAYBZ010000056.1, read on the forward strand.
ACGTCCATGAAGTCGGCCACCTCGACGTCCACGCGCGGATCGTCGAGCGCGTGGCCGATGGCGGGCGCCACGGGCCCCCGGCACCAATCGACCACGCGCGCCGTGAGCTCGGCGACCTTCACCTCGGCGTCGCGCGGGAGGGCGTCGAGGGCCGCACGGAGCGTGAAGCCCAGACCCAGCCCCCCGATGAGGACGCGCGGCGCGGTGCGCGGCCCCATGCGCTCGATCCCGAGACGCGCGACGGCGTCCTCGGTGCGGTGGATGTGGCTGCTCATCAGGACGCGCCCCCCGATGGAGACGAGGAAGTCGTCGCCGCGCTGGCGGAGCTCGAGCATTCCCTCGCGCGTCTCGACCGCGTCGAGGAGGGTGAAGGGGCGGGGCATCGCGTTCGCTAGCACGAGACCCGCGGGGCCGCCCGGCGAGCTCAGGATCGCGGGCGCTTCCTCGCCTCTTCGTGCCAGGAGAGGGGGCGGACCTCGGACATCGGCGCGCCCGTTTTCGAGTAGACGACGCGCTGCGCCGGGTAGATGCCGCGATGGCCGGTGAGCACGTAGGCGACCGAAGCCACGAGGACCACGTGCGGGAAGGCGTTCGCGCCCAGGATCTCCACGGCCATCACCGAGAGCGCGAGCGGCGCGTTGGACGAGGCGGCGAAGAGGGCGGCCATGCCCACCCCGGCGCCGAGCGGGATCGGGATGTCGAGCACGCGCGCGAGCACGTTGCCGAGCGTGGCGCCCATGAAGAAGAGGGGCGTGACCTCGCCGCCGAGGAAGCCCGCGCCGAGGGTCACCGCGGTGAAGACGAGCTTCCACGCGAAGGACTCGACCGGGAGACCCGCGTCCACGAACGCCCGCTCGATGGTGGGCACGCCGAGGCCGAGGTAATCGGCCGTCCCCGCGAGGTGGAAGAGCCCGATCACGGCCACGCCGCCAGCGAACATCCGGAGACCGAGCGAGGGGATCCGCGCCTGCGCCGCCCGTTTGAGGAGCCGCGTGAGCTCGACGAAGGTCACGCTCGCGAGCGCGATGGCCACGCCGAAGACGAGCCACTTGCCGAGCAGCCAGAGGTCGAGCTCGACCGCGGGCGCGGCCGGGAACGCCGTATGGCCCACGCCCCAGGCCCGCGTCGTCATGTCGCCCACGACCGAGGCCACGAGCGCCGGCGTCCACGCCCGGAGCTCGAGCCGGCCGAGCGCCCCGAGCTCCATGCCGAAGATCGCGCCGGCGATGGGCGTGCCGAAGACCGAGCCGAAGCCCGCCGCCACGCCCGCGGCGAGGAGCAGGCGCCGCGTCTCCCGCGCGAGGCGGAGCCGGTGCGCGACGAAATCCGAGAGGCTCGCGCCCATCTGCACGGCCGTCCCCTCGCGGCCGGCGCTCCCGCCGAAGAGGTGCGTCAGCACCGTGCCGAAGAGCACGATGGGGGCCATGCGGAGCGGGAGCTCGGGGCCGTCGTCGTGCATCGTGTCGATGACGAGGTCGCTCCCGCCGCGCACCGGGCGGCCGAAGCGATCGAGGAAGGCGCCCATGGCGAGCCCGGCGAAGGGCAGGGCGTAGACCCACGCCACGTTGCGCGTGCGGAGCTCCGTCGCGCCTTCGAGCAGCGTGAGGAAGAGGGCCGAGCCCGAGCCGACCACGACGCCCACGAGCGCGCCGAGCACGAGCCATTGCGCGAGCGCGGCGAGGGGGTGGCGGAGGTCGGTGTCGTCCGAGGTCAGGGCTCGAGCATCACTCGGCTTCGGGGGCCGCCTCGTCGGC
>JAAYBZ010000057.1 GCA_012744445.1 Myxococcales bacterium
CCGCATCGGTTCCGCACTCGCGGTCCTCGCGCGACGAAGTCCAGAAGAACGCCCACATCGTCATGAAGCGTGATTACTACGAGGTGCTCGGCGTCGATCGGAACGCGGACGAGCGCGAGCTGAAGAAGGCGTATCGCAAGCTCGCGCTCGAGTACCACCCCGATCGCAACCCCGATCCCGCGGCCGAGGAGAAGTTCAAGGAGGCCTCCGAGGCCTACGAGGTCCTCTCCGATCCCGAGAAACGCGCGATCTACGATCGCTACGGGCACCAGGGCCTCGATCGCAACGGCGGCGGAGGGCCGGGCTTCCAGGACATCGGCGACATCTTCAGCCACTTCGGCGACATCTTCGGGGACATCTTCGGCGGGATGGGCGGCCGCTCGCGCTCGCCCAACGCGCCGCGCAAGGGCGCCGACGTGCGCGTCGATCTCGAGGTCGACTTCCTCGAGGCCTGCTTCGGGACCAAGCGCGAGATCCCGCTGCGCATCCCCGTGCCCTGCACGAGCTGTCACGGCTCGGGCGCCGAGAACGGCGAGCTCGACACCTGCCGCCAATGCGGCGGCCGCGGGCAGGTGGCCCACCGTCAGGGCCTCTTCGTGATGTCCACCACCTGCCCGATGTGTCGAGGGGCGGGCGCCACGGCCAAGGCCATCTGCCGCGACTGCGACGGCCGCGGCGAGAAGCAGGAGAGCCGCAAGGTGAACGTCTCGGTGCCTGCGGGCATCGAAGAGGGGCAGACCTTGCGCGTGGCGGGCAAGGGCCAGCCGGGGACGCGCGGTGCGCCCGCCGGCAACCTGCTCGTGCGCATCCACGTGACGCCCCACGACCTCTACGAGCGCCACGGCGACGACCTCGTCGCGCCGCTCGATCTCACCTTCCCGCAGGCCGCGCTCGGCGCCTCGCTCGAGGTGCCCGATCCCGACCCGGCCTCCGACGAGCAGCTCAAGGTGAAGGTTCCGTCGGGCACGCAGCCCAACGACACGATCCGCCTCTCGGGCGCGGGCGTGCCTCGGCTCCGCGGGCGTGGCCGCGGCGATCTCATCCTCGTGGCGCGGGTGCAGGTGCCCACCAAGATGAGCCGCAAGCTCCGCAAGCTCATCGAGGAGATGGAGCGCGAGCTCTGATCAATCGCGGCCCGGGAGGTGGGCCGGGAGATCGAGCCAGCGCCCCTCGTCGAGCAGCGCGTAGACGCCGTAGCTCTGGAGCACGCGGCGGGTGTAGCGGCGCGTCTCGGCGAAGGGGATGGCCTCCACGAAGTCGTCGAGGCGGTTCGTCTCGGCGCGCGCGAGCCAGCGGTCGACGTTGCCCTGGCCGGCGTTGTAGGCCGCGGGGACGAGGCCGATCTGCTTGTCGAAGCGCGACTCGAGGAAGGCGAGGTAGTGCGCGCCCAGCTTGAGGTTGACCTCGGGCTCGAAGACGGCGCGCGGGCCGGGGAGCGGCACGCCGAGCTTGCCGGCGAGGCTCTGCGCGGTGGCGGGCATGAGCTGGACGAGGCCTCGCGCGCCCGCGTGGCTCACGGCGCTCGGCTGGAACGAGCTCTCCTCGCGGGCGACCGCGCGGAGGAGGGCCTCGGAGATCCCGCCGTCCTTCGCCGCCATGGCGATCTCGCGCTCGTACTCCTTGGGGTAGGCGAGCCTCAGCTTGTGGATGCCCTCGCGATCGAGCTTCACCTCGCCGAGATCGTCGAAATTGCGGCGGTAGAGCCAGAGGGCGCGGTGCGAATCGCCCGCTTCGTAGAAGAGATGCGCCGCGACGAGCCGCCCCTGCGCGTCGGAGCGCGGGCCGAGGAGGCCGATGGACTCGAGCTCGCGCTGCGCCTCGTCGAAGGAGCGCACCTCGAGGAGCGCCGTCGCGCGGGCGAAGCCCTCGGTGCGGATGGAGGCGAGCTCGACCCGCGGGCCCTTGCGCTCGGCCCGGACGATCCGCTCGCGGATCGACGCGAGGCGCGGGGGATCGAGCTCGGCGAGCCGCGCCTGCGCCTGGAAGCCGTAATAGGTGAGCGGCCAACGGAGCACGAGCCCGGCGAAGACGTCGACGGCCTCTTCGCGATCGCCGCGTTCGAGGAGGATGCGCGCGCGGTGATAGGTGAAGCGTCCACGCTGGTCTTCGGCCCGGGCGTCGAGCCCGCGCGCCTCGGCGTCGCGGTAGACCGCGAGGGCCTCGTCGGCGCGATCGAGGCCGCGGAGGAGCCAACCGAGCTCGAAGGCGGCGTCACTGGCCATGTCGCCGCGCGCGTGCACGTCGATGAGCGTGCGGAGACGCGCGACGGCGCCCTCGACGTCGCCCAGCTCCCGGAGGAGGCGCGAGGCGCGGAAGAGCGCGTCGTCGGCGAGGCTCGAGGTGGGATCCTGCTCGGCGAGCGCGTCGTAGTGCGCGACGGCCTTCTCGGCCTGGCCCGTCGCGGCGTAGCTCGAGGCGACGCGGAAGCGGGCGGTCGTCACGGTCTCGCCCGGGTCGCAGCCCTTGATCACGCGCTCGAGGACGGCTTGCTCGTCGACGCGGCGGCCGAGCTTGGACGCGGCCTGCGCCTCGACGAGGCGGGCGGTGCAGCGGAGCTCGCCGCGGGAACGGACGGCCGCGCGGCGCGCCCGCGTATGCGCGAGCTCGAAGCGCTTGGCGCGCATGAAGCGCTGCGCTTCTTCGAGGAGGCGCTCTCCTTCGCTGCGCTCGGCGGCCTGCGCGGCCTGCGCTTCGGCGGGCTTGGAGGCGAGGCGCTCGACGTGCCTCTCGGCCCAGGGCGCGAGGACGTGATCGTCGGGCACCTCGCGATAGGCGCGGAGGGCGAGCTGGCGATCGCCCGCCTGTCCGGCGAAGCGCGCGGCGGCGTAGGCGACCTTGCCGCGCAGATCGGGCTCGAGCGGCTCGAGGCGCGACGAGAGATCCTCGAGCGCGCGGAGGCCCATCCGGTCGAGATCGGCGAAGAGCCGCCCGAGCGGCGAGTCGTCCTCGGGGCGCTCGAAGGGGAGGTCGAAGAGCGGCTCGAAGTCGAGCTCACCCGCCGCGAGCGCGTGCGGGATCGGCATGTGCTCGGCGTCCAAGCCCTCGGGGAGGAGCGGGAAGGAGAGCGCGAGCAGGGCGAGCCCTAGCGGCCGTGCGAAGCGGGGGAGCGGCACTGGCCCATCGGTACTCGATCCGGGATGTAGGTCTCAAGTTTCCCGAAGGGTCGTTTGACATCGGGCCGGGCGGAAAATAGAACGTGTTCTACAGGCGCGCCGCAGGTCGCGCGCCTCGCCTCGAGGCAAGTCAATGAGTGAATTCGACCGTTCCGTCGACATCGTGGTGATGGGCTCCGGCGCCGCCGCGATGGCCGGCGCCATCCGGGCCCACGACCTCGGCAACCAGGTCCTCCTGCTCGAGAAGACCGATCTCCTCGGCGGGAACAGCGCGATGAGCGGCGGGGTCTGCTGGGTGGCGAACAACCCCGACATGAAGAAGCGGGGCCTGCAGGACTCCGACGAGGACGCCCTCGCGTACCTCAAGCACATCACCAAGGGCGAGGTCGAGGAGGAGCGACTCCGGACCTACATCCGCGAGAGCAAGCGGATGCTCGAGTACATGGAGAAGCACACGCATCTCCGCTTCGAGGCGCTCGACCTCTACTCGGACTATTACGCCGAGGCCCCGGGCGGCCGCTCGGGCGGTCGCTCGATGGAGCCGGTGCCCTTCGATGGCTCGCTCCTCCGCGAGGACCTCATGCGCCTGCGCCGCCCGCACACGCAGAGCCAGATCCTCGGCAAGTTCGGCATCACCGCGCGTCAGGCGCACCTCGCCCTCGTGGGCAACTGGCGCACCAAGGTCTTCATGCTGACGCAGCTGTTCAAGTACATGCTGCGCTACTTCAAGCGGAAGAAGTGGGGCCGCGACACCGCGCTCACCGCCGGCAACGCGCTCATGGGGCGGCTCCTGCTCTCGCTCAAGGAGCGCGGGGTGCCCTGCTACACCAACGCGTCCGTCGTCGAGCTCATCGTGAAGGACGGCCGCGTGGCGGGCGTCGTGGTGGAGAAGGACGGTCAGACGCTCCGCATCGAGGCGCGCAAGGGCGTGCTCATGGGAGCCGGCGGGTTCAGCCGCAACCAGGCGATGCGCGAAGAGTTCGGGCCGAAGCCCATCAAGACCGATTGGACGGCCGGCTCGCCCGCGAACACGGGCGACGGCATCCGCATGGGCATGGCGCTCGGCGCGCCGGTGGCGCTCATGGACGAGGCCTGGTGGACGCCCGTCTCGCTCGTCCCCAGGGAGAGCTCGGCCTGGGTGCTCGTCGTCGAGAAGAGCCTCCCGCACGGCATCTTCGTCAACGAAGAGGGCAAGCGCTTCACCAACGAGGCCGCGCCCTACATCGACGTGGTCCACGGCATGTACGACGACGTGAAGGCACGGAACGCCGCGGCGCCGCGCTTCTTCCACGTCTTCGACGCGACCTACCGCCACAACTCGGTGGCGGGTCCGATCGCGCCTGGCTACGCGATGCCCGACTCGGCCCTCCCGCGGCGCTTCCGCGAGAACTACCTCTACAAGGCGTCGTCGCTCCGTGAGCTCGCCGAGAAGATCGGCGTGCCGGCCGAGAACCTCGAGGCGACGATCGCGCGCTTCAACACCTTCGCGGAGACGGGCGTCGACCCCGACTTCCACCGCGGTGAGACGGCGCAGGATCGCTACTACGGCGACCCGCGCTGCCAGCCCAACCCCTGCATCGGCGCCATCGAGCGCGGCCCGTTCTACGCGATCGAGATCTTCCCGGGCGACCTCGGCACCAAGGGCGGTCTCCTCACCGACCTCAAGGGCCGCGTGCTCGGCGCGAACCGCGCGCCGATCCCCGGTCTCTACGCCGCGGGCAACACCACGGCGAGCGTGATGGGGCGCACCTACCCGGGCGCCGGCGGCACGATCGGCCCGGCCCTCACCTTCGGCTTCCTCGCGGCCGAGGCCGCGCACGAGGACGCGGCGGTGGCGAGCGTCTCGGACGCGGCCGCCGCGCAGTGAGCCTCATCGCCTTCGTTCGTCGAGGGCTTCTTCTTCGAGGCGCGCTTCGCGAGCGAGGCGCGCCTTCTTCTTGACCTCGGCGAGCGCCTCCTCGGCCTTCTCGAGCTCGCGCTCCGCGCGGGCGAGCCCTTCCTTCGCGCGGGCCTCGTGGGCGAGCGCCTCGGCGACGGCGCGCTCCGCCTCCGCGATCTCGCGCTCGAGGGCGCGCTTGCGCTGGCGCGTCGCGTCGCGATGGACGACGGCGGCGCGGAGCGCGGCGGCGCTCGTGGGCGCGCGGACCTCGGGTGGCGCCTCGAGCGCGGCGAGGCGCTCGCGCAGGAGCACGACCCGCGCCTTGGCCTTCTTCACCTCGGCCTCGGCGTGCGCCAGCGCCTCGCGCGCACGCTCCCGCGCCGCGACGCGCGTCAGGACCCAGCGTTCGTGGCGGCGCGCGGCCTCGTCACTCATGGTTGGGCGCGGACGCCGACGAAGGTGCCGAGCAGGCTCGAGCTCGCGCCGGGGAAGCGCGCGTCGATGTGCAACGCCTCGAGCTGGGTCGCGTCGCGCGATTCGAAGCTCGCTCCGCCGAAGCCGAGGAGCCCGTCGAAGGCGACGTCGGGCTCGGCGTCGGGCCCATCGAGCGCGTCGATCGCGCCGTCGAAGAGCGTGAGCGCGAAGGTCTGGCAGAGGGATTCGAGGCAGGCCGCGTCGCAATCGCTCCCGAGCTGGGCGAACGCAGGATGCGCCGCGAGGGCCGGGCAGCTCGCGCGCTCGCCGAGCGCGGCGCCGAGGTCCCCGTCCTGCCCCGCCGTACGCGCGACGAGGGCGGAGCGGACGAGCGAGGAGAGCGGGGCCTCGGTCTCGATACGGAAGGACGCGCGGATCGGCGAGACGAAGGTGGCGAATGCGCGGAATCCCTCGGCCGGGATCGCGAGCGTCTCCTCGTCCGAGACGAAGGCGCGCGAGGTCTCCGTGAATTGGCGCTCCGCGGGATCGAGCGAGAAGCCTTCGACGACGAGGCGGCCTTCGCTCACGAACGATCGAAGCGACTCCAGCGAAGTCACCAGGCGACGGATCCCCGCGCTCGGCCCCTCGTCCACGAGCTCGTCCGCGAGGAGCGAGGCGATCTCGGCGAAGGACGCCATGAGGGCGTCGTGCCCGTCGACGTCGTCGCGCGCGATCAGCTCGTTGGCGAGCGCCGAGAGGAAGCGCTCGGCCTCGCCCGTCTCCTCGAACACCGCGTCGAGGTGCGCGTGCATGGCTTGGGCCCAACCCGCCGGATCGTCGCCGAGCTCGATCGTGAGCGTCGTGTGGTACTCGCCGGCCGTCTCGACGCGGTGCTCGTCGAGCTCCACCTCGAGGCGGCTGCCCGCCTCCTCGACCGTGACGGCGTCGACGCATCGGAGCGCGAGCGGCAGCACGCCGGAGTCGAGCGCCTCGACCGTGACGGCGTACTCGCCCGTGACGGGGAGGATGGGGATCGGCGCCTCGCCGTCGGCCTCCCAGATGGTCGAGGTGCGGTCGTATTCGCGCGCGGCGATGCGCTCGGCGTCGCACGTGGCGTCGCGGTAGACCTGCACGCGATAGCGAGCGATCGACGGGAGGGTCGTGACGGGGACGACCGTGAGCGTGCCGAGCGGCCCCACGCTCACGGTGACGGCGACATAGACCGGCTCGAGCCCCTCGACGGCCACGCGGACCGTGAACGTGCTCTCGACGAGGCCGGAGTGGATCTTCACCGAGGCCTTTCCGTCGGCGTCCGTCGTGGAGGTGAAGGCGCTCAGCGACGAGTCGTTCGCGCGCCCGTGCATCGTGAAGCGCACGGTCTCGCCCACGATGGGCGCGCCGTTCGTGGAGAAGTGCCGCACGACGACCTCGGCCGACGAGCCGTACGGGAGGACGAGGCTCGCTTCGGTGGCGAGGACGAGGAAGCGGCCGTCGTCGTCGCCGGCGTCGGGCAGGCCGCCGTCGCCGAGGCCTCCGTCGGGGAAGGGGGAGCCTCCGCCGCCGAGCTCGAGTCGGCATGCGGCCGCGAGCAAGCCGAAGAGGCCCGCGAGGATCATCAAGCGAAGGGACATGAAGTGCCCCCCAACATACCACGGGATCGGCGGGCGTTGGTCGGGGGGGCGTCCGCGCCTATATTGCGAGGATGAGGGTGAGGTCGTGATCGAAGGGGAATTTCGCACCGAGTACGACACGATGGGCGCCGTCGAGGTCCCGGCCGCGAGGCTCTGGGGCGCGCAGACCGAGCGTTCGCGTCGCTTCTTCCGCATCGGGGAGGAGCGCATGCCGCTCGAGGTGATCCGCGCGCTCGCCCAGGTGAAGAAGGCGGCGGCCCTCGTGAACGGCGAGCTCGGCCTCCTCCCGCCCGATCTCGTCGGCCCCATCGCCGACGTCGCCGACGAGATCGTCGAAGGGAAGCTCGACGACGAATTCCCGCTCGGCGTCTTCCAGACCGGGAGCGGCACGCAGACCCACATGAACGTCAACGAGGTGATCGCGAACCGGGCGAACCAGCGCCTCGGGCGGCCCCTCGGCGCGAGATCGCCGGTGCACCCCAACGACCACGTCAACCGCGGCCAGTCGTCCAACGACGTCTTCCCCACCGCGATGTACATCGCCGCCGCCCGCGCCGTGATCGATCGCGTACTCCCCGCCACACGCGCGCTCCGCGACGCGATCGACGAGAAGGCGCGCGCGTTCCGCGACGTGGTGAAGATCGGCCGCACGCACCTCCAGGACGCGGTGCCGCTCACGCTCGGCCAGGAGTTCTCCGGCTACGTGGCGCAGCTCGACGACGCCATCGAGCGGATCGAGCGGACGCTGCCCGAGCTCTGTGAGCTCGCCATCGGCGGGACGGCCGTGGGCACGGGCCTCAACGCGCCCGAGGGTTTCGGCGAGAAGGTCGTCGCGCGCCTCGCGGAGATGACGGGCCTCCCACTCGTCCCCGCGAAGAACCCCTTCGCCGCGCTCGCCTCCCACGACGGCCTCGTCTTCGCGAGCGCCGCGCTGCGCGGCCTCGCCGTGGCGCTGATGAAGATCGCGAACGACGTCCGCTGGCTCGCCTCCGGGCCGCGCGCGGGGCTCGGCGAGCTCATCCTCCCCGAGAACGAGCCGGGCTCGTCGATCATGCCGGGTAAGGTGAACCCCACTCAATGCGAGGCGCTCACCATGGTGGCGGTGCAGGTCATCGCGAACGACGCCGCGGTCGCCTTCGCGGGCTCGCAGGGAAATTTCGAGCTGAACGTGTACAAGCCCTTGATGATCGCGAACTTCCTGCGTTCGGCGCGCCTCCTCGCCGACGCCGAGGAGAGCTTCCGCGCGCACGCGGTCGAAGGTCTCCGCGCCGATCTCGCGCGCATCGCGGCGCACGTGGAGAGCTCGCTGATGCTCGCCACGGCGCTCAACGTCCACATCGGTTACGACAAGGCGGCCCAGATCGCCAAGCACGCGTACGCGCACGGCGTGACGCTCGAGGAGGCCGCCGTCGCGCTCGGTCACCTCACGGCCGAGGAGTTCCGGCGGATCGTCCGGCCGGAGGCGATGGTGGGGCCGCGTCGGCCGGGGTGAAAGCGCGCGCCGGGCGTGATACTCCCCGACGCACGCCATGGCGTACGCCTTCCAGATCGGCACCCGGCAGCTCCGCTCCAAGAAGGGCCGCACGCTCTCCGTGATCACGTGGATCGCCATCACGGGCGTGGCGCTCGGCGTCTCCGCGCTCCTCCTCGTGCTCTCCATCACCACGGGCTTCCAGCGCGAGTTCCGCGACAAGGTCGTGGGCGTGAACGCGCACGTCCTCGTGATGAAGTACGGCATCGACTTCGAGGAGTACCGCGACGTCATCGCGCACGCGCAGGGCTACCCCGAGGTGGCGGGCGCGGGGCCCTTCCTCCTCAAGCCGATGGTCGTCTCCAAGGGAGACAAGGTGCGCGGCGTCCTCGTCAAGGGCGTCGATCCGGAGGGGGCGCGGAGCGTCCTCGACCTCCCGGGGCAGCTCGTCGCGGGCTCGCTCGACGAGCTCCGCCGCGAAGGCGCCACCCCCGCCGAGCCGCCCGAGAGCGTGGACACGTCCTCGTGGGCTTGGCTGCGCAAACTCTCGCGCAACGAGCCCACGCCCGAGCTCGACGAGCCGCCGCCCGTGGTCGAGGGGCGCGTCCCGGCGTGGGGGCCGTCACGGCCGCGGGATCCCGACATCCTCGACCCCGAAGCGCTCAACCGCCTCTTCGAGGACGAGTCGTTCGAGCTGCCGGACCTCGACGTGCCCGACGACATCGCGCTCGATCCGATCGAGCCGAGCGAGGCGGCCGCGAGCGCGCTCGGCGGCATCATCCTCGGCAAGGATCTCGCGGCCGAGCTCGAGGCCGAGGTGGGCGACCGCGTCACGCTCGTCTCGCCCACGGCCGCCTTCGGCCTCACCGACGTCGGCGCCGGGCGGCGGACGCAGACGCGCGAGCTCCGCGTGATCGGCATCTTCGCGGCCGGGTTCCAGGAGTACGACGCGCGCCTCGCCTACGTGGACCTCTACGACGCGCAGCCCTTCTACGGGCAGGGCGACGTGGTGACGGGCGTCGAGCTCCGCCTCCACGACCTCGAGCAAGCCAGGGACGTGGCGCGCCGCCTCGAGCGAGAGCTCGGCGGACCCTTCCACACGCTCGACTGGGCCGAGCTCAACGAGAACCTCTTCACGGCGCTCCAGATCCAGAAGATCGCGCTCGCGCTCGTGGTGGCGACGATCATCTTCGTCGCGGCCTTCAACGTGATCGTCACGCTCATCATGGTCGTGCTCGAGCGGCGACGGGAGATCGCGATCCTCAAGGCGATGGGCGCGCCGAGCCGCACCATCGTGGGCATCTTCTCGCTCCAGGGCATGGTGGTGGGCATCGTGGGGACGGCGCTCGGGCTCGCGCTCGGCGCGATCGGCGTGCTCTACCTCGATCGCGTCCGCATCGCGCTCGATCCCAAGGTCTACCTCATCGATCACCTGCCGGTCGTCACGAGCCCTGCCGAGTTCGCGCAGGCGGCTGTGGCGGCGCTCCTCATCTGCGGCCTCTCCACGCTCGCGCCGAGCATCTGGGCCGCGCGCGCCTTGCCCGTCGAAGGCCTCCACAAGGATTGAGCGCGCCTGCTTGCGTCCCCGCCCGCCGCGGTGCACGAAGGACGTACGCGCGACCCGGGAGGGGGAGCGAAATCGATTGAGCGGCGGCATCACGATCATCGGATCCGGACACTTCGTCCCCGGAGAACCCATCCCCAACGAGAGGCTCTCGCGCGTGATGGAGACCTCGGACGAGTGGATCCAGAAGCGCACGGGGATCAAACAGCGGCACTTCGCCGAAGACGGCACCGCGGTGAGCGATCTCGGCGCCGAGGCGGCGCGCCGCGCGATCGAGGACGCGGGCATCGCGGCCGGCGAGGTGGACTTCATCGTCTTCGCCACGATGACGCCCGATCACCTCTTCCCCGGCCCCGGCGGCGTCCTCGGCGAGAAGCTCGGCCTCATCGGCGTGCCCGCGCTCGACATCCGGCAGCAATGCGCCTCGGTGCCCTTCGGCCTCCAGGTCTGCGAGGGCCTCGTGCGGAGCGGCGCCGCGCGCACGGTGCTCTTCGTCTGCGCCGACATCCACGCCGGGATGATGCCCTTCGAAGACTGGGACGTGGTCCGAGGCCTCTCGGATCGTGCGGTCGATCCCGAGCGCTACGCGCGCGCCACCAAGCACCGCGGGATCGCCGTGGTCTTCGGCGACGGCGCCTCGGCGTTCGTCTTGCGCGAGGCCGACGACGCGCGGCGCGGTCTCCTCGGCACCGAGCTCCACACCGACGGATCGAAGCACGACCACATCTTCGTGCCCATCGGCTTCCACCGACTGCCCTACGTGAGCGCGGAGCGCATCGCGGCCGACGAGCACATCCCTTCGATGAAGGGCGGCAACCTCCTCAAGACCGCAGCGCGCCAGCTCGGCGACGTGGTGCGGAGTCTCTGCGAGAAGCACGGCGTCTCGCTCGACGACGTCGACTGCTTCATCGCGCACCAGGCGAACGACCGCATCAACGCGGCGGTCCGCGCGGCGCTCGGTCTCCCCGAGGAGAAGGTGCCCTCCAACATCGCGCGCTTCGGCAACACCTCGTCGGCGACGATCGGGATCCTCACCGATGAGCTCCGGCGCGAGGGCAGGCTCCGCGAGGGCGACCTCGTCTGCTTCTTCGCGCTCGGGGCGGGCCTCCACTGGGGCGCCGCGCTGATGCGCCTCTGAGCGATCAGGCGTCGAGCCGGAGGAGCACCTTGCCGCGCGCGCCCGGGGCGACCGACGCCTCGAGGGCGCGGTGCACCTCGTCGAGCGTGTAGATCTCGCGGACCTCGACGTCGGAGAGGCTCCGCGAGGCGACGGCGCGCAGCTCGCGGAGCGCGCGGAGCATCGCGAGCGGCGACTTCCGGGCGACGTGGTTGCCGAGGAAGAAGCCAGAGACGCGCGCCACGGGCATCATCAGGTCGCGCGAGTGCAGATCGAACGAGGGCGCGCCGAGCGTGCCGTAGAGCACGAGGTGCCCGCCGAGGCCGAGGCAGGAGACGAGCTCCGCCGCGAGCGGGCCGCCGATGCAATCCATCGCGTAGTCCACGCCGCGCCCGCGCGTGATGCGCACGACCTCGTCGCGCAGATCCATCGAGTCGGTCTCGATCACGTGGCGAGCGCCGAGCGCGCGGAGCGCCGCGGTGTGCCTTCCGTCGCGGACGACGTTGATCGTCTCGAAGCCGAGGCGCTGGCTCATCGCGATGACGGATTTGGCGAGCGCCGAGCCCGCGGCATCCTGGAGGAGGAAGGTCCCGCGGCGCACCCCCAGCACGTCGCGGAGCATGAGCACGGCCGAGAGCGGGTTGATGAGCGCCATCGAGGCCTCGGCGTCGGTCCACGTGTCGGGCACGGGGATGGCGCGCTTGGCCTCGACGACCGCGTACTCCTGCCACGTGCCGCGCGGCGGCCCCGAGATGAGGGCCACGCGCTTGCCCATGAGGCGCCGCGCGAGCATGCCGGGGCCCGCCGCGTCGACCACGCCCACGCCCTCGCCGCCGAGCGCGTAGGGCGGCGTGGGGTGGAGGCGCGTCCGCTCCGGATCGAAGGCAATCTCGTCCTTGCCGTGGTTCCAGATGAGCCGCTCGAGCGCTTTGAGGTATGCGCCGCGGATGTAGTTGTGATCGGATGGGTTGATCGGGCTCATCCGCATCTTCACGCGGACTTCGCCCGGTCCCGGCTCGGGCACGGGGACGTCCTCGACGTGCACCGCGTCGAAGCCACCGGAGAGCGAATGGAGACGGACCGACTTCACGTCTCCGTTCTTATCACTCCTGGCGGAGCGCTTCGACGGGGTCGAGGCTCGCCGCGCGCCGCGCCGGCCCCACGCCGAAGAGGAGTCCGACGAAGGTCGAGACGCCGAGCGCCAGCACCACCGAGTAGCCCGGCACGATCGTCTCCCAATCGCCGAGCTCGGCGACGAGGTACGCGGCGCCGTAGCCGAGGAGGAGGCCGAGGAGCCCGCCGCCGATCGAGACGACGATGGCCTCGACGAGGAACTGGAAGAGCACGTCCCGGCGCCGCGCGCCCACGGCCATCCGCACGCCGATCTCGCGCGTCCGCTCGCGCACCGAGACGAGCATGATGTTCATGATCCCGATGCCGCCCACGAGGAGCGAGACGGCCGCGACGCTCGCGAGGAGCGCGGCGAGCGTGCCGGTGACCGAGCTCATCATCTGGAGCATCTCGGTCTGCGAGCGCACCTCGAAGTCGTCGGGCACGTGCGGCGGCAGCTTGTGGCGGAGCCGGATGAGCTGCGTGATGCGCTCGCGGATCTCCTCGGTGCGGTCCTCGTCCTCGATGCTGAGCGCGATGCTCGAGAGGAAGGATTGCCCGAAGAGGACGCCTTCGTGTGTGCCGAGCGGGACGAAGACGGAGTCGTCGGGGGTGAAGAAGCTCTCTCCCTTCTCGGCGAGTACGCCGATCACGCGGAGGGTCACACCTTGGACCTGGATGCGCGCGCCGATCGGCGACTCGTTGCCGAAGAGCTCGCGCGCCACGTTGGAGCCGAGGATGGCCACGCGCGCCCGCTGCTCGTCGTCGATGGCCGAGAAGGCGAGGCCGCTCGCGATCTCGATCGAGCGGATGGAGAAGTAGTCCTCGGTGACGCCCACGATGGACTCGGAGAGGTTCGCCTCGCGGTGACGGATCTGCGCCGTGCCGCGTGCCTCGCCGGCCACGGCCCGCACGCCGGGCACTCGCTTGATGGCGTCGGCGTCGGCGCGCGTGAGCGTCTCGACGTTGCCTGAGCGGATGGCGCCCATGCGCGCGCGGCTCGGGCGCACCGTCATGAGGTTGGATCCCATCGAGCGGATCTGCCGCTCGACGCTCTGGCTCGCGCCCTCGCCGATCGCGAGGACCGTCACGACGGCGGCGACGCCCATGACCATGCCGAGCGCGGTGAGCGCGGTGCGGAGGCGGTTCGACGCGAGCGAACGGAGCGCGGTGCGGACGGTCTCTCGCAGCTTCATCCGAGCTCCTCTCCCGCGGCCACGTCGCGCATGAAGGCGTCGAGCACGTCCTGCGACGGCCCGTCGGCGGCGATCTTCCCGTCGTGGAGGCGGATGGTGCGCTCCATCTTCCGCGCGACGCCCAGGTCGTGCGTGACGAGGATCAGCGTCCGCCCCTCGTCGTGGAGCTCGCCGAGGAGGTCCATGACCTCGCGGCTCGTGCGGCTGTCGAGCGCGCCCGTGGGCTCGTCGCCGAGGAGGATCGAGGGCTCGGTGACGAGGGCCCGGGCGATGGCCACGCGCTGCTTCTGGCCGCCCGAGAGCTCGTTGGGCATGTGGTGCGCGCGATCGCTCAGGCCCACGCGGGCGAGCGCCCGCGCGGCGCGCTCGAGCGAGTCGGGGATGCCGGCGTAGAGGAGCGGCAGCTCGACGTTCTCGACGGCGGTGAGGCGTGGCAGGAGGTTGAAGCTCTGGAAGACGAAGCCGATGTGCCGGTTCCGCACGCGCGCGAGATCGTCCTCCGAGAGCTCGCGCGTATCTCGCCCGGAGATGAGGTAGCGACCGGACGTCGGCCGATCGAGGCAGCCGAGGATGTGGAGGAGCGTGGACTTGCCGCAGCCCGAGGGGCCCACGATCGCGACGGACTCGCCCGGGCGGACGCGGAAGGAGATGCCGTCGACGGCGCGCACGGCGAGCTCGGGCGTCTCCGGGTGGTAGACCTTCACGAGGTCTTCGACCACGACGGGGTCCGCTTGCGCGCTCACCGCCGCCTCCCCGGCCCCGGCATGCCGACGACGCCGCGGCGTGGGGGCCCCCCGCCGCCGCCGAAGCTCGGCCCGCCGACGATCACGCGATCGCCGGCCTCGAGTCCGTCGAGGACGACGATGTTCGAGCCGTCGTTGGGGCCGGTGCGGAGGAGGCGCCGCTCGCCGCTCTCGAGCCGCGCGTAGCGACGCGGCCCCTCGCTCTCCACCGCCACGAGCGGGAGCAACACCACGTCGGCCAGGTGACGCGTGATGATCTCGAGGTCGGCGCTCATGCCCGAGCGCAGGAGGTGCGAGTCCGCGTCGGTGATGCGGATCTCCACGTCGAAGGTGACGACGTTGCTCTCGGTCTTGCCGAGCGGGCTCACGCGAACGACCTCGCCCTCGAACTCGCGCTCGGGGTAGGCGCTCACGCGAAGGATGGTGCGCTGGCCGGGCTGGACCTTGCCGATCTGCGCCTCGTCGAGCGCGCCGATCACGCGGAGGTCGCGGAGGTCGGCGAGCGTCGCGAGCGCCGTGCCGCCGCCGACGTTGGTGACGGCTGAGGCGACGATCGAGCCGCGCTCGACCTGCACGTCGAGGATGGTGCCGGAGATGGGCGCGACGATCTCGGTCTCGCTGCGGCGGCGCTCGGCCTCTTGCACGGAGAGCTGGGCGGCGGAGAGCTGGGCGCGGCTCGCCTCGACCGCGGCCTTGCGCATCGCGACGTTCGCTTCGGCCACTTCCTTGGACGCGGAGAGCGCGCGCGTGGACTCGGAGGCGACGAGGCCCATCTCGGTCCCCTTGGCGCTCACGGCGTATTGCGCGCGCTTGTCGTTCGCCTCGGCCTCGGCCACGAGGAGGAGGGCGCGCGCCTGGGAGAGCTCGGCGCGGGCGCGCGTCTCGGCGGCCTTGGCCTCCACGATGGTGCGATCGGCGTCCACGGGATCGAGGCGGAAGAGGAGCTGCCCCGCCTCGACGACGTCGCCTTCTTGGACGAGGACCTCGATCACCTCGCCGGAGGCGCGCGACTTCACCTCGACCTGGACCTTGGGCTCGATCGAGCCGGAGGCGGAGGCCGTCTCGACGAGGTCGCCGCGCGTGACGACGATCACCTCGCCCGTGGGGCCTTCGTCGCCGCGGAACACGCCGCCGAAGTAGAGGCCGGTCGCGGCGAGGGCGAGGGCGCCGACGGCGAGCAGGGTGCGCCGGACGATCTTGGACTTCATGTCGGACCTTCGGGGAGGGAGAGGGAGAAGCGGTCGAGGAGCTTGCCGAGCGCGTGCTCGAGGCGGAGCATCTCGGCCACCGCGTCGACCTTGGCGCGGAGCTCGCGGAGCTCGGTCTCGCGCTCGTTCTGTTGAGCGCGGAGCACGTCGAAGCTGGTGGTCGTCCCGAGCGCGAGGCGCGCGCGCTCGGCCTCGGCGAGCTCACGCGCGATCTCGGCCGTGCGCATCGCGAGGCTCACGCGCTCGAAGGCGACGCGGACGTTCTCGTAGAGGCGCGCCACCTCGCCGGCGATGGCGAGCTTCCTCGCCTCGAAGCGCGCCTCGGTGGCCGAGAGGGCGGCGACGCGCTGGTCGTAGATCGATTTCTGGCGGCTCGGGCCGAGCGGGAGCTCGAGCTCGAGGCCGCCGGTGACGAAGGTCGCGGGGCGGCCGCCCGGGAGCTTCAAGCCCTGGAGCGCGTCGTCGGTGTAGAGGCCGGCGAGGCCCGCCGTGACGACGGCGTCGAGGCGCGCGCGCTTGTCGTTGCGCGCGGCGGCGAGCTCGAGGCGGCGCGTCTCGAGCTCGGCCTGGAAGGTGGCGATCTCGGGCGACTCGGCCATCGCGATCTCGATGAGCGCCTCGAGCGAGGGGAGGGTCACGCTGCTCGGCGGCGTGCCCGAGGGCACGAGGCCGAAGGCGAGCTCGGGCGCGAGCGCGAGGTAGGCGCCGAGCGTGACGGATTGGCTCCGGCGCGCGGCCTCCGCGGTGGCGAGGCTCTCGCGCAGGGATCCCGCCTCGGCGGCGAAGGCGAGGGCGTCGACGCGGGCGGCGGTGCCGAGCACCTCGGCGCGCGCGCGGGCCTCGGCTTCTTGCCGCTCGGTGAGGGCCAGGGCCTCGCGCTGTACCTCGAGCGCACGGTCGGCGTACCAGAGCTCCCAGTACGCGACGAGGAGATCGCGGATCACCTCGCTCGCCGCGAGGGCCTGCGACTCCTGCGCGGCGAGGGCGCTCTGCTCGGCGATGCGGATCTCGGCCATGTTGGCGTCGCGCCCCGCGCCCCGGAGGAGCGGCTGGCGCGCGACGATCTGCGTCTGCGCCGAGTAGTAGGGCGTGATCTGGACCACGGTGGTCGACGCGGCGTCGCGGTTCACGCGGCGCGCCTGCGCACCCCCGGAGACGGTGAGCTCGAGGGTGGTGCCGACCTCGGTCGTGTACTTCACGCCGAGCGAGGCCATCCCCTGGCGGTTGAGGTTGCGCACGAGGCCGTTGCCGGTCGCCGCGAAGGACTCGTTCTGCACGGCGTCGAAGGAGCCGACGAGGAGCGGGACGCGCGCGTTGCGTGCGGCGTCGTGCGCGAGCCTCGCGGCGAGCGCGTCGAAGAGCGCGGCGCGGAGCGCGGGGTTCTCGGCGAGGGCTTGGGCGATGGCGTCTTCAGCGGTGAGCTCTGCGGCGGCGGCGGCCTCGGCCGACGTGGCCTCGGCGCGCGCGCGCCCGAACGGCAGGCTCGAGGCGAGGGTCGCCACGAGGAGGAGACCGACGGGCCGGGCGAGGGGAGACATCCTGCAACCCTAACGCGTCGATGGCCCCTGTCTATTCTATGGGGCGCGCCGATTTCGGAGAGGTCTCCTCCGAGGGTGGGACCCGGCCCTCGTCCAGCCCCTATTTCGGCGGGTGGGTGAGCTCGATGACGCCGCAGGCCGCGCGATCCCCCGCGCCTCCGCTCGGCTGCGAGCGGTAGTCGTCGGGCCCCACGTGCACCACGAGCGCGCGCCCTGCGATGTCGTTCGGGCCTCCGTCGCCGAGCGTCGCGCCGACCACGATCCGCTCCACGCGGGCCTCGCCGGCGTCGTTCGCGCGGATGTTGTCCATGTCGCCGACGTGGTGCTCGCCGTGGAAGGCGCGGCCGTGCTCCTCGCCCTCGGGGTTGAAGTGGGGGCCGGCGCTCTCGGCGTCGGGTGCGCTGCAGTCGCCCTTCTCGTGCACGTGGATGGCGTGCGCGCCGGTGGGACGGAGCCCGCTCAAGGTGCCGACGAGCTGCACGCCCTCCTCGGCCGGGCCGAGCGTGAACTCGCCCTTCACGTCGTTCCCCTGCGTGGGTCTCAACACGACGCGCGCCTGGACTTGGTCCTGTTGGACGTTCGACTCGGGCTTGCGGAGGCTCGTCCCCTCGCCTTCCTCGAAGTCGAGCGTCTCGTCCGTGATGGGGCCCGACACCGGGCCTCCCGTGCGAGGTTCTTCGCGATCGCCGCGGCATCCCGCCGACGCGAGCAGCGCCGCGACGGCGGTCACGGCGAGTGGGTGCGCGAGGCGCTTCTTCGGGTTCTCGCTCATGGGGCTCTCCTTGGTCAGTGATGTCGAAGCGCCGAGATCAGCTCGGCTTTGCGCTTGTGCGAGACGCCCGAGAGGCCGAGCTCCTTCGCGCGCTCCCGGAGCTCGGCGACGGTCCAGTCGTCGTAGCTTCCGGCGCGTCCACCGCGGCGACCGACGCGCGACCGCCCCTGCGCGGCGGCGGCGTTCGAGATGCGCGCGGCCTTCTCCTTGGACGCGCCCTCGTCGCGGAGCTTCTCGTAGAGATGCGGATCCTTCAGCTGGGGTTCCTTCGAGCGCGGCATCGCTCCTCCTTCTGTTTAGAGGGCCTTCCCGCCCGTGACGGGCACGACGGCACCCGAGACGAACGTGGACTCGGGCGAGGCGAGGAAGACGTAGGCGGGCGCGAGCTCGGCCGGCTGGCCCGCGCGCCCGAGCGGCGTGTCCTGCCCGAACGACGGAAGCTTGTCGGGCCAATCCGTGCCGGGGATGAGCGGCGTCCAGATCGGGCCGGGCGCGACGGCGTTCACGCGGATGCCCTTGGGCCCGAGCTCCTCGGCGAGCGCCTTGGTGAAGGCCACCTGCGCGGCCTTGGTCATCGCGTAGTCGATGAGTCGCGGCGAAGGGTTGAAGGCCTGGATCGACG
>JAAYBZ010000058.1 GCA_012744445.1 Myxococcales bacterium
AGCCGTTGCAGAGGCTCAAGCCTCTTCCAGGCCTTCGTACCAATCCTCTCCGAACAGCTCGCTCGGGTGGGGCGTGCGCTCGCTCCCGTTGGCGCAGGCGAGGTCGCTGGCGGGGCAGAGTTTGTCGCAACCCCAGCAGACGCGCTCCGGATGCGCCGGCGCCAGGGGCCACCGCCGCTTGGAGGGGGGCGAGTCCTTCGACATGACCGCGCTCAACCTAGCAGCGAGCCCCGCGGCGAAAGCTGACGGGCATCATGGATGGCGCGAGGTCCCCGCGCCCTCGTTTCCGCAGGCGCACAGGATCCACCCGAGGAGGAAAAACGCGCCGCGCGCAGTCATGCTGCAGTGCATCCCAGTGGGGGGCTCGGCCGTTCGAAATCCCTTCAAGTTGCCGGAATGAAAGGGATCTGGGGGCTGGCCCCCTCGGCGAGACGACCGCGTGTCGGCAGGGGGGCGTGGCCGGAGAGCCGATTCGAAAGGGCCTTGCGCTTCTCTGGTTCCCCTCGGCGTCGGCTAGGTGGTAAAAGTGCGCACATGCGTTACTCCTACTTCTTCCTCTCCTTGCTCACGGGCTCGCTCTTCCTTGCAGCTGCCAGCTGTTCGAGCGATTCCAATTCGAACAACGGCGGCAACACCGGCGGCACCACGAACACCGGTGGAGGCGACAACACGGGCGGTTCCCCCGACGGCACCGGCGGCGGCACGGGCGGCGCCCCGAGCAATGCCGACACCTTCTTCTCCGCGGATGAGGCTGGGCTCTCCATCGGCTTGGGCGCTTACAACTACTTCGACATGGGCGGCAGCACGATCGCGTTGACCAACCCCGAGCCGGGCAAGCTCTGTGCGAAGGGCACGGCCGCTCAGGTCGTCAACATGATGTACAGCGAGATTTGGGGCGGCGGCATCGGCGTGCTCCTCGCCGAGGACGGCAGCAGCTTCGACGCGAGCCAGTACGACGGCTTCTCGTTCGACATCTCGGGCGTCCCCGCGGGTGAGCTGCGCGTGGGCGTGACGAACGCGAGCGACTCGGAGAACGCCTTCTTCACCAACGACATCTCCGAGGGCACCAACACCCTCTACTGGGAGGACCTCGCGCAGGGTGACTGGGTGACCCCGCCGGGGACCCTCGAGCTCTCCGCGGTCAAGGACATCCAGTTCCAGGTGGCGAGCAACGACAGCGGCGACGTGCCCTTCGACTTCTGCATCTCGAACCTCGCCTTCGTCGGCGGCAACGACGGCATGGGCGGCATGGGCGGCGGCAACTAAGCCCGCCCCCGAGAGAGTTCGCATCCGAGAGGCCGCCTCGTCTTCACGACGGGGCGGCTTTTCTCGTCGCGGCTCATTCGCCGCCGCTTCGTCCGGGCGCGCTCTAGCTGGCGGCGGATGCCGGCCCGGTGAGGCGCGCGAGGAGCTCACCCCGCGAGCGGACACCGGCTTTTCGGTAGATCGCTTTGATGTGGTCGTGGGCGGTGTGCGTCGAGATCGCGAACTCGGCGGCGAGCTCCTTGGCAGAGAGGCCGCGGACGAGGCGGGACACGACCTGAGACTCGCGCACCGTGAACTCGAACGCCCGGAGGAGGAGCGGCATGAGCTCCGCCGGGCCGGCAGGATCGAGGCTGAGCGCGTGGACACCTTCCTGCTCGACGACCGGCGCGACACGCAAGCGGTACCACCGCCCGCTCGCGCCGCGGAGGCGCGTGCTCAGGGTCGAGCTCGCTCGCCGTCCACGCATGCGCGCCAGGGGCGCGATGATGGTGGGAGGGAGCTCGGCAGATCCGAGCGCTCCTCCCCGAAGATCGGAGAGGATGGCTTCGGCCCCTGGCGTCCGCCCGAAGATCTCGTCTCTCGAGCTCACGAGCGCCACCGCAGGCGCGACGAGAGCGTCGTCCTCCGGTAACGTCAGCGCCTCCCGGCGCAGCAGGGCCGCCGCCGGCGCGACGAGCCGTCGCATGGCGGCCTGCTCGCTCTGCGAGAAGGTCCTGCCGGGGTCCATGCGCAAGAAAGCAGCCATCCCCAAGGTGGCCCCACCCGCTCGAAAGACCACCCGGAGCTCGTCGCCCAAAGGAAACCGAGAGTACACCTCGCGGAAGCGGGGGCTGTCTTCGAACGTCTGGGGGAGGGCGTTGGACAGCGCCGCGACGGGGTCCGCATCGCTCGCCAGGTCCACGAAGCGGTGCACGTCGTGCGCGCCAGCCTCACACCTCCAGAACGGCTCGCAGATGCTCGGGTCCAGACCCTCGAAGATGCCGCTCGCGGGCAGGAGCGTCTCGGGATCGGTGGTCATCACCGCGGCGCAGTCGAAGGGGACGACCCGGCGCAGCACCTTCAGGAGCTCGAGGCACGCCGGTGTCTCTCGCGTCAACGTGGCTCGTTGGAGGTGCTTTCGCGCTCCCTCGATGGTGTAGTCTTCGACGATGTATTTCTCGGCGACAGATCCTCGCACGGTACGACGATACGTGAACTCGCCGTCTCCCTCAAACGCGCGGCGGCGAAGCTCGAGCATGTCTCTCCCCAATTTTCCGGCCCCAATTTTCGGGATGGCCCGCTCGAGACCAGGTGAGGATCTTCGCCTGCGTTCGCCCAGCGGGCGCTGAACTTTGATGGCGCGCGCTGAACCTCCCTGAGCGCGGCGCTGAATCCGAGCGGTGGCGCTCGAGACAAGCTCGAAATGAAGAAATTTTTCGTATGGGTCGGCGGCGCCTTCGCCGTGTTGTTCGTCCTCGTCGGCGCGAGCTACGCGTGGGCTTCCTACAGCGCGAGCTCGAAGCTCGACGTGGTCTTCACGATCCATCAGGTCGACTTTCCCGTGCCGACGCCCCTCGACGCGGCGCACGTCGACGAAGGCGGGGATCCGGAGGCGCTCGCGCTCGAGCAGGCCATCGAGCGGGGGAGGCACCTCCTCTCCGCGCGCTACGCCTGCGCCGATTGTCATGGCGAGGACTTCGGGGGTGGGGTGATGGTCGACGATCCGGCCATGGGTCGCCTGCTCGGGCCGAACCTCACCCGAGGTGAGGGCTCGGTCACGCTGGACTACTCGGTCGCCGACTGGGATCGCATCGTCCGCCACGGGATCCGGAAGGACGGCAGGCCCGCGCTCATGCCCTCGGAGGATTTCATGGCGATGTCCGACCGCGAGCTGAGCGACATCATCGCGTACATCCGCGCGCTGCCCCCCGTCGACAACGCGGTGCCGCCCTCGACGCTGGGACCCATCGGGAAGCTCCTCGTCGCGACAGG
>JAAYBZ010000059.1 GCA_012744445.1 Myxococcales bacterium
CCCCGCGTCCTCGATGAGCATCCACATCGCGCTCTGGTCGCTCACGTAGACGACCTTGTCGCGCTGCGTGAAGCGGAAGTCGTAGCGCGCGAAGATCTGCTTCTCGCCACGGCGCATCTTGGTGGCCTTGGCCTCGAGGACGAGCGGCGCGCCCATGTCGGCGAGCGCGAGGTACTTCGCCTCGTAGATCCGCCCGCCGTAACCGATCCACCCCTCCGCGTGACGGAGACCGAGCACGTAATAGGCGTGCACGAAGCCGAGCATGCCCGTCATGTGGACCATGAGCCCGCCGCTCACGTGGCGCGGGTGCTTGATGGGGTGCGCGCGCTGCTCGCGCGTGAGCGGGAGGTCGGCGTGGACGGGCATCCTCGCCACCACGCGGCTCCCCTCGCGATCGATCTCGAGCACCTCGTCGAGGAGGAGCCCACCGGGGCCGTAGGGCGAATCGGCGACGAAATCGGGATCGAGCGGCATGACGCGAGATGCTCGCAGACCCCTCGGGGGGCCGCAACGTCGACGTCGCCTCTCGACTCTGGCATGTAGTGGGGTCCGAGGAGAGGAGACGGAAGGCGTCCATGCGGGGAATCGGCGAGACGGTCCGTGCGATCGAGGCGCGTGTGCTCCTCTCGGCGCTCGTCCCCGTGCTGAGCTTCGTCGCCTTCGTGGGTGTCGCCGAGGAGGTCACCGAGGGCGAGCTCGAAGACGTCGACCGCGCCATCCTCCTCGCCTTCCGCACGCCGGGCGATCCGAGCGATCCCCTCGGCCCGCCTTGGTTCGAGTCGTTCATGCGCGACATCTCCGCGCTCGGCGGGCTCCCCGTGCTCCTGCTCGTCTGCCTCGCCATCGGCGGCTATCTCCTGCTGAAGAAGCGCCGCTTCGCCGCCGGGCTCCTCGCGGCGTCGGCCCTGGGCGGGCTCTTCTTGAGCTTCGGCCTCAAGACCTTCTTCGGCCGCCCGCGCCCCGACGTCGTCCCGCACCTCACGCACGTGGCCTCGGCGAGCTTCCCGAGCGGCCACGCGTCGATGTCGGCCGTCATCTACCTGACGATCGCCGCGCTCCTCGCCAACCACACGCCCGAGCCGCGCCTCAAGATTTACTGTTTCACCGTCGCGCTCCTCCTCGCCGGTCTCGTCGGCCTCAGCCGCATCTACGCCGGCGTGCACTACCCCACCGACGTCGTGGGCGGATGGGCCCTCGGGCTCGGCTGGGCCACCCTGGTCTGGCTCGTCGCGAGACGCCTCGAACGAAGGGGGAAGGCGTGAGCGAGCCCCTCCCACGTTTCGAGCCGGTTTCCAGAAATCGACCGTTTCGTTTCCGATCGATCGGCCCTAGGACGCCCCGGGTCACGAATTCCGTCGCTCGCCAAGGGCTGACCGCGCTCGAAACAATCCTCCCCGTCGCCTCGCGCGAGACCCTTCGGCGTCGCTCCGCTAACCTACGGAATTCACGAGACTTCGCCGCCGTCCTCCCCCTCCCCGTCCGAGGCGCGCGGAGCGAATTATGTTCGGTCGCCGGGCCCCGATCCGCCCCCGGAGCCCCTTTTTGGGGTTTGCGTGGACCGGAATCGTGGGTTAGCCAAGCGGCCGTTTTACACGCTTACCAAAGCTGGAGGCCCGAATGTTGAAGGTGTTCGTTCCCAAGGAACGCGCCGAAGGAGAGACGCGAGTCGCGGCGACCCCCGAGACGGTGAAACGACTCGTCAAGGAAGGCCTTTCTCTCTTCGTCGAGACTGGCGCTGGCGCGGCGGCGAACCTCCTGGACGCCGCCTACACCGAGGCTGGCGCCACCATCGTGCCGGAGAGCGGCCTGAAGGAGGCGTACGGCACCGCCGACGTGGTGCTCAAGGTCGCCTCGCCGAGCCCCGAAGAGGCAGGGCTCATCAAGGAGGGCGCCCTCCTCGTCGGCTTCGCGTCCGCGTACAAGAACAAGGACGCGATCCGCATCCTCCGTGACCGCAAGGTGAACTTCGCGGCGATGGAGCTCATCCCGCGCATCAGCCGC
The DNA here is from genome assembly GCA_012744445.1 of Myxococcales bacterium. Classification (GTDB taxonomy): domain Bacteria; phylum Myxococcota_A; class Polyangia; order Polyangiales; family Houyiibacteriaceae; genus JAAYBZ01. The sequence goes on from JAAYBZ010000059.1 coordinate 2,002, forward strand.
GCGCAGAGCATGGACGCGCTCAGCTCGCAGGCCTCGATCGGCGGCTACAAGGCGGTCCTCCTCGCCGCGAGCCACCTCGACAAGTACTTCCCGCTCCTCATGACCGCCGCCGGCACCATCCAGCCCGCGCGCGTCGTGGTCATGGGCGCGGGCGTCGCGGGCCTCCAGGCCATCGCCACGGCGCGTCGCCTCGGCGCCATCGTCGAGGTCTCCGACGTGCGCCCGGCCGTCAAGGAGCAGGTCGAGTCGCTCGGCGGCCGCTTCATCGAGGTCGATCTCGGCGAAAGCGGCGAGGGTCAGGGCGGCTACGCCAAGGAGCTCACCAAGGAGCAGCTCGCCAAGCAGCAGGCGGTCGTCCGCGAGCGCGTCGTCGCGGCGGACGTCGTCATCACCACCGCGCTCGTCCCGGGCCGCCCCGCCCCGCGCCTCATCACGGCCGACATGGTGCAGGAGATGCGCGCCGGCGCCGTCATCGTCGACATGGCGGTCGAGCAGGGCGGCAACTGCGAGCTCAGCGAGATGAACAAGACGGTCGTGAAGGAAGGCGTGACCATCATCGGTCACCCGAACCTCCCGGCCACGCTGCCGCTCGACGCGAGCCTCATGTACGCCCGCAACGTGCAGACGCTCTTGCTTCACTTCCTCAAGGACGGCGCGATCAACTACGACTTCGGAGACGAGATCACGGCGGGCGCGGTCCTCACCTACCAAGGCGAAATCCGTCACGCACCCACCGCCGAGCTCGTCGGCTGAGGCGCATCAAAGGAGCATCCACCATGACGATGGGCCCCCTTCTAATCGGACTCTACATCTTCGTCCTCGCGAGCTTCGTCGGCTTCGAGGTCATCAACAAGGTCCCGCCGACGCTCCACACCCCGCTGATGAGCGGTGCGAACGCGATCAGCGGCATCACCATCATCGGCGCCTTCGCCACCGCCACCACCGCTGACGTGTCGGTCTCCAACATCATCGGAGCCGCCTCGGTCGCGCTCGCCACCATCAACGTGATCGGCGGCTTCATGGTCACCGACCGCATGCTCAAGATGTTCGGGAAGAAGAAATGAACACGGAGTTTCTGAGCACGGCCGTCGCGCCGCTCGTCTACATCGCTTCGACGATGCTCTTCGTCTTCGGCCTCAAGGGCATGACGAAGGTGAAGAGCGCCCGCCGCGGCAACCACCTGGCGGCCGCCGGTATGTTCCTCGCGGTCGTCGGCGCGCTCCTCGAGCTGGGTCTCGTCGACTATCGCTGGATCGCGATCGGCCTCATCGTGGGCGCGGTCGTCGGTGCGTTCCTCGCGATTCGCGTCCAGATGACCGAGATGCCCGAGATGGTCGCCCTCCTCAACGGCTTCGGCGGTGCGGCCTCCGCGCTCGTCGCGCTCAGCGTCGTGTGGAACGACGTCGTCGAGAAGGACGCTGCCGAGACCATGGCCCACACCCTCCGCGGCGGCGCGGCCGACGCGGTGACCATCGCGCTCTCGATCCTCATCGGTAGCATCACGCTCACGGGCTCCGTCGTCGCGATGCTCAAGCTGAAGGGGAAGCTCAAGAAGGGTCAGCCGATCCTCCTCCCCGGGCGTCACGGCATCAACCTCGTCCTCGGGCTCGGCGCCATCGGCCTCACCGCCTACGCCGGCTTCGTCGCGACGGGCGCCGAGGGCGTCACGCTCGCCACGCTCGGCCTCACGGGCGTCGCGCTCCTCCTCGGCGTGCTCCTCGTCATCCCCATCGGCGGCGCGGACATGCCGGTCGTCGTCTCGCTCCTGAACTCTTACTCGGGTGTGGCGGCGTCGATGGCGGGCTTCGTCGTCGGGAACCCGCTCCTAATCGTCGCGGGCGCCACGGTCGGCGCAGCGGGCCTCATCCTCACGCAGATCATGTGCGTGGCCATGAACCGCTCGCTCCTCAACGTCCTCGTGGGCGGCTTCGGCGCCACCGATGGTGGCGGCGGCGCGGGCGACCAGGTCATGGAGTACCACAACGTCCGCTCCTGCGGCGCCGAGGAGGCCGCGATGGTCCTCGAGGCCGCCGAGTCGGTCATCATCGTGCCCGGCTACGGTCTCGCCGTCGCGCAGGCCCAGCACACCGTGCGTGAGCTCGCCTCCGAGCTCGAGAAGCGCGGCGCGCGCGTCACCTACGCCATCCACCCGGTCGCGGGCCGGATGCCCGGCCACATGAACGTCCTCCTCGCCGAGGCCGACGTGCCCCACGAGCAGCTCATCGAGATGGACCTCATCAACTCCGAGTTCAAGAACACCGACGCCGTCATCGTCGTCGGCGCCAACGACGTCGTGAACCCGGTCGCGAACAAGGATCCCGGGAGCCCCATCTACGGCATGCCCATCCTCAACGCGCACGAGGCCAAGAGCGTCTTCGTCATCAAGCGCTCGCTCGGCGCCGGTTACGCCGGCATCAAGAACGAGCTCTTCGAGATGCCCAACACGATGATGATCTACGGCGACGCGAAGAAGGTCCTCCAGGACCTCGTCCGCGAGGTGAAGGACCTCTGAGTCCACGCCCGACGGCGCATCCTCGACGAAGGCCCGCTCCGCACGAGCGGGCCTTTTTCGTTTCGGCGGACGCCCGGCGCGCGCGCGTGTGGGCGCCGAGAACGGCTCGGAGCGCGGGGCGCCGGCTCCACCAGGGGCTCCAGGGGCATGAGGCGCTCACGAGCCCGCGAGAGCCAGCGAGGGGCCGTCGTCGATGACCGGCGCGGGCCCCGGAGCCCCCGCCGCGGCGAAACGGCCCGCCGGGGGCCATCCACGAGGGCGCGGGCCCCTGACGTGGCACCACGGCCTTCCAGGGAGGCCGTCATAGGGTGCGAGCTCGACGCATCCCGTGGACACGAAAAAGCCCGCCTCGTGAGGAGGCGGGCTTTTTCGTTCATCGAGGGCGCGAAGGCCGTCCGATCACTTGAAGTGATAGCGGAGCCCGATGCTCCCGATGTTCATCTTGGCCTGGATGAGGCCGTTGTTGCCGACCGTGGCCTCGCCGGTGCCCGCGTTTCCGCGCACGAGCCCGCCGCTCTCGCGGTAGTCGGTGTCGTCGTAGAAGACGCGCGCGTAGCCGAGGGTGAGGTCGAAGCGCTGGATGCGGATCGTCGCGCCCGCCGTCGCGCCGATGCGGCGCGGGAGGTAGAAGTCGAGGCCCGCGTAACCCGGCGTGATGCCGCTGCTCTCGTACCAGGTGCCCGCGCGGAGCGCGAAGACACCGGGAACGATGTTGACATCACCGCCGAGGCGGAAGACGTACTGATTCTTCCAGTTCTTCGGGATCTCGATGCTCGCCGGCGGTTCGATCTCCGCGCCGTAGACGACGACCGGCGGGAGGCCGTCCTTGGCGCCGGGGTTCACGCGGTACGAATCCATCCGGCCGTGGAGGTCGTAGTTGAAGCTCAGCTCCACGTCGAAGACCTGGGTGCCGAGCCCATCGGCGATCTCACCGGCGACGCCGCCCTTTCGCGGGAGGCCGTAGTTCACGCCGAACGAGAGGACGGACGCCTGGCCGGCGCGGAGGCGGGTATTGTCCAGCACGGTCGGTCGCGCACCGAAGACCTCGCGATCGGCGTCGGACATGTAGTAGTGCGGCTCGAGGGTGAGCTTGCCGTGCGTGTCGACGCTTTGCGTCCACTGGAAGCCCGCCATCACGCGCAGGCCATCGACCGGCGCCGCGTCGACCGAGAGGTTGATCCGGGGCACGAACCCGTCCACGGCCTTGAGGTGCGTGCGGATGTCGTCGTTGAAGTTCTCGTTGCCACCGAAGGCCTGCGTAGCCGACGCGAAGTCGACCACCGTGATGCCCCAGCCGAAGGCGACGCCGACGTTGAGCCTCGGGTGCAGCGCGTAGGCCACGCCGATGGTCGGGAAGACCTGGAGGTTACCGACCTGCGTCGCGATGTAGCGCGTGGGCGACGGCGCGAGCGGGTGATCGGGGTTCCCGGTCTCCACGACGCCGTCCGAATTGCCGTACCGCTGCGCCCCGCGGGCGTTGGGCGCGAGGATGCCCACCGAGATCGCGAGCTTTTCGTGCTTCGGGAGGCGCATCGCGAACGCGAGCTGGGGCACGGGCCCCGGGCCGGTCTGGTTGCAGACGCGCGGATTCTCGACGCCGCGATAGTGATACGGGTTGAACGAGTCGATCCCGCCGACGGGAGCCACGCCCGGACCATTCGGGAAGCGGGTGTTCACCGATCCGCTCGAGCCCGGCGCGCCGCCGACGTCGCCGCCGTAGCCGTGCTCGTCGTACGTGCCAGATCGCTCGAAGCAGGAATCGTAGAAGAGGAGCGAGGCGTTGACGTCGACCATGGTCATCGACGTCATCCGCGCGAGCGCGGCGGGGTTGTAGCGGAGCGCGAGCGCCGTATCCGACTTGGCGTACCAAGCGCCGCCACGACCCAGGTCGGCCGCACCCGCGCCCGGGATCTCGAATCCGCCGGCTTGCGCCGTGGGGGTGATGAGCGCCGCGGCGACGGCGGCGGCCATGCATGATTTGATCAGTCGCATCGTACCTCGAGGGAGCTTCGGTGACGCGCCGGAGACTATCGAAGGCGATGCGCGGGATAAAGACCTGATTGCGGGAAACCCGGATGCTGCAGCGCGGCAAACGCGATGTTCACCGCGTGGTGCGACTTCATTCGTCGGAGAATTCGGAGCGTCCGTCGCCGCCGCCCATTCCGTCGTACTCGCGCTCCTCGAGGTTCTCGAAGCGGGTGTAGTTGGCGATGAAGCGCACGCGGACGTCGCCCGTGCTACCCGCACGGTTCTTCCCGACGATGATCTCGGCGACGCCCTGATCGGCCGTCTCCTTGTTGTAGACCTCGTCGCGGTAGACGAACCAGATCGTGTCGGCGTCCTGCTCGATGGCGCCCGACTCGCGGAGGTCCGACATCTGCGGGCGCTTGTCCTTCGCGCCGCGATCCTCGACCTTACGGTTGAGCTGCGAGAGCGCGATGATGGGCAGGCCGAGCTCCTTGGCGAGCGCCTTGAGGCTGCGGCTGATCTCGCTGATCTCCTGCTCGCGCGACTCGATCTTGCGGCCCGAGCGCATGAGCTGGAGGTAGTCGATGATGATCAGCCCGAGCCCTTGCTCGGCCTGGATGCGACGCGCCTTGGAGCGGAGCTCGAGCACCGAGATGCTCGGCGTGTCGTCGAGGATGATGGGCAGCTCGGCGAGCGCGCCCGCGGCCTTGGCGAGCTTGGGCCAGTCCTCCTTGAGGAGCTCGGCCTTTCGGACGCGCATGTTGTCGACGCGCGCCTCGCTCGAGAGCATGCGGAGCGCGAGCTGATCCTTGGGCATCTCGAGGCTGAACACGGCGACGGGCTTCTTGGTGGCCGCGCACATGTTCGTGCCGACGTTCAGCGCGAACGACGTCTTGCCCATGCCGGGACGACCCGCGACGATGATGAGATCGCCGGGGTGCATGCCCGCGGTGAGCGCGTCGAGCTTGTAGAAGCCCGTGGGCGCGCCGACGAGCTTCTTGTTCTCGCGCGAGGCGTCGCGGAGGAGCGAGAACGTGCGGGAGACGACCGACTTCAGCGACTCGTACGGGTTGATCTCCCGCTCCTTCGCCACGCTGAAGATCGTCGACTCCGCGTGGTCGAGGAAGTCGCGGAACTCGCCGTAGTCGGTGTAGCCGCGCGCGGCGATCTCCTGGCACGCCGCGATGAGCCGCCGCACCGTCGCCTTCTCCTTGACGATGGTGGCGTGCGCCTGGATGTGCTCGATCGCGGGGATCGTGTCGGTGAGCGCGAGCAGGTAGTCGTCGCCGCCCACGGCGGCGAGCTTGCCCTTGGCGACGAGCTCCGCGCGAAGCGTGATCTGATCGATGGGCTGCCGCCGATCGGCGATGGCGCTCATCGCGTCGAAGATGATCGCGTGCGCCTCGGCGTAGAAATCGTGGCGGGTGAGGATCTCGCGCGCCGTGTCGACGGCCGCGCTGCTGAGGAGCATGCCGCCGAGCACCGCGCGCTCGGCCTCGAGCGAACTGGGCGCCACCCTGGAAGTGGGCGGCGGCACGACCGGGGGACTGAACTCGCTTCTCGCCATCGGACCTCGTGACCTTACCCGAATCCGGCCTCGGATTGAGGCGCCAGAACGCGAAAGGGCGAACCCCGGAGGGCTCGCCCTTCTGCGTCGTGTCGCCGTCGAACGATCAGGCGGCCGTCTTGACCTCGACCTTGAGGGTCGCGGTCACGCCGTGCGCCAGCTTGACGGGGATCTCGTAGGAGCCGACCACCTTGATGGGCTGGTCGGGCATCTGGAGCGCCTTGCGGTCGATCTCCACGCCCTTGTGCGCGAGCCCCTCGGCGATGTCGGCGGCCGTGACGGAGCCGAAGAGCTTGCCGTCTTCGCCGGCCTGCTTCGGCACCATGACCACGAGCTTGGCGAGCTCGGCCGCGAGCTTCTCGCTCTCGGCGCGGAGCTTCTCGGCCTTGCGGCGCGCGAGCTCCTTCTCGTGCTCGATCTGCTTGATGTTCGCGCGCGTCGCGACCTTGGCGATGCCGCGCGGAACGAGGAAGTTGCGGGCGAAGCCCGGGCGCACGCGGACGACTTCGCCCGTGTAGCCGAGCTGTTCGTAGTCCTGGAGGAGGACGACCTGAACGTGGGCAGCCATCACTTCACCGCGGTGTAGGGCAAGAGGGCGATGTTACGGGCCCGCTTGACCGCGAGCGTGAGCGCACGCTGCTGCTTGGCGGAGAGCCCGGTGATCCGACGCGGCATGATCTTACCGCGCTCGGTGATGAAATGCTTGAGCTGCTGCGGGTCCTTGTACTCGAACTGGAAGTCCGGCTCGGCCGTGAAGCCGGGCGCGCGCTTCTTCCCGCGCGAGCGGCGACGAAGCCCGAGGGGATCGTCCCCCTTCACGTCACCGCCGCGGTCGTAACCCATGAATTCGTCTTTGTCGGACATGGTGAACCTCCTCAGCCCTCGTCCTCGGTCTCGGCGTCCTCACCCTCCTCGTCGGAGGCGGCCTCTTCTTCGGCCGGCTCGGCGGCCTGCGGACGCGCGCGCTCGACCAGGCCGAGCTGCGTGGCGATGTCGGGCTCGGGCTCGAGCTCGACCTCTTCGATCGGAAGGAACTTGGTCTCCTCGGCGTCGACCTCGATCGCGTCGATGTCGACGTCGTCGCGGAGCTGAATCGTCTGGAAGCGGATGACCGGCTCGAGGAGGCGCAGGTTGCGCTCGATCTCGGCGACCATGTCGGAGAACCCGACGTACTTCACGTAGACGTAGATGCCGCGCGAGAACTTGGCGATCTTGTACGCCAGCTTGCGCGAGCCCCAGTTGTCGACCTGGGTGATCTTGCCACCGAGACGATCGACGACCTCGACGATGCGCTCGGCCACCTTCGCCGCCTCGTCGGCCTTGACCGTGGGACGAAGGATGTAGATGGTTTCGTATTCACGCGCCCAACGGACGCGCTTCTGGGTATCGGTCAACGGATTCCTCCTGGACGTTGGCCCCGCCACACGCGGCAGAGCGAGGAAAGGGGCGTCTACGTAGCAGATCGTCGCGGAGACGCAATCACCGGGGCTTTTCTTTGGTGTGGTGGACCTGCATCGCGTGCTCCGGACCCTCCGCGATCAGGGTCTCGAGGACCGCGACGGCGCGATCCAGGTGATCGTCGAGCACGGCGCGCTCGTCCTTGGAGAAATCCCCGAGGACGTAGGGGACGACGGCGCCGCTCTGGGGGCGCCCGATCCCGAAGCGGAGCCGGAGGAAGTCCTGGGTCCCGAGGTGCTGGGCGATCGACCGGAGGCCGTTGTGCCCGGCGAGCCCCCCGCCGACCTTGATGCGCACCTCGCCGAAGGGGAGATCGAGCTCGTCGTGGACCACGACGACGTCCTCGGGGGCCACCTGGAAGAAGTCCATGGCCGGCCGCACCGACTCCCCGCTCAGGTTCATGAAGGTCTGGGGGAGGAGGAGCACCACGTCGCGCCCAGCGATCGTGGCCCGCGTGTACAGGCCCTTGAACTTGGCCTTGGCCTCCGGGGCCCCCGCCTTCTCGGCGAGCCTCGCCACCACGCGGAAGCCCACGTTGTGACGGTGCCCCGCGTATTTCGGGCCAGGATTTCCGAGTCCGACGATGAGGTACATGGTGCGCAATTACGAAAGGCCACGTGACCGCGCGCGGACACGTGGCCTTTCGGGAGCTTAGCTCACTTGTCGTCGTCGCCGCGGGCGGCCGCGCGACGGTCCTCGTAGACGCCGAGGACGGTCTGCTTGGCCGGGAGCGTCGCCGTGACGCCGGCCGGGAGCTGGAGGTCGCCGACGTGGATCACGTCGCCCACGTCCACGTTGGTGACGTCGATGGTGACGTCCGCCGGGATGTCGGAGGGCGCCGCCTTGATGGCGAGGCTGCGGAGCGCGACCATGAGCTTGCCGCCGCGCTGCACGCCCTTGGAGCGGCCCTTCGTGAGGATGGGCACGATCGTGTCGACCGGGCGATCGTCGGAGACGGCGAGGAAGTCGACGTGGAGGAGCCGACGGTCGACCGGGTGCACGAGCACGTCGCGCACCATCGCCATGACGGACTTCCCGTCGAACTGGACGTCGAACACCTGGTTACGGCGCATCACGCTCTGGAGGCCGGCCTCGACCTCCTTCGGGTCCACCGTCAGCGACGTCGGCTCGAGCCCCGGCCCGTAGAGGACCGCCGGGAGCTTCCCAGCCGCGCGAAGCCGACGCACGGGCCCCTTTCCGCGTTCCTTGCGGACCTCAGCCTGTAGCGTCTTCTTTTCCATCGTTTCTCCAATGCTCCGAAGAGCCCAAGAGCCTCAGACGAAGAGGCTCGAAACCGAATCGCTGTGGTGGATGCGCTTGATGGCCTCACCGAGGAGGCGGGCCACCGAGAGCACGCGGAACTTGCCCGTCTCCTCCGCGCCAGGCGGGAGCGGGATCGAGTCGGTGACGATCACCTCTTCGAGCTCGGACTTGGCGATGCGCTCGATCGCCGGGCCCGAGAGCACCGGATGCGTGGCGGCCGCGATGACGCGCTTGGCGCCCTTCTGGCGGAGCGCCGCGGCGGCGTTGGTGAGCGTGCCCGCGGTGTCGATCATGTCGTCGAGGATGACGCACTCCCGGCCGGCGACGTCGCCGATGACGTGCATGACCTCGGAGACGTTCGCCTTCTCGCGGCGCTTGTCGATGATGGCGAGGTCGGCGTCCATCCGCTTGGCGTAGGCGCGCGTGCGCTCCGTGCCGCCCGCGTCGGGCGAGACGAAGACCGGCGGCTCCGAGAAGCGCGGGCGCAGGTGGTCGAGGAAGACCGGCATCGCGAAGAGGTGATCGAAGGGCATGTTGAAGAAGCCCTGGATCTGCGCCGCGTGGAGGTCCATCGAGACCACCCGGTTGACGCCCGACGCGCTGAGCAGGTCGGCGACCAGCTTGGCGGTGATGGGCGTGCGCGGGGCCGACTTCCGATCCTGGCGCGCGTAGCCGTAGTAGGGGATCACCGCGGTGATGGAGCCCGCCGAGGCACGCTTGAGCGCATCCACCATGACGAGGAGCTCCATGAGATTGTCGTTCACGGGCGAGCACGTCGACTGGATGACGTAGACGTCGACGCCGCGAACGTTCTCTTGGATCTCGCAGAAGAGCTCGCCATCCGAGAACCGGGGGAGGCGGCAGCGGCCGAGCGGGAGCTCGAGATAGGCGGCGATGGCTTCGGCGAGCTTTCGATTGGAGCTCCCCGAGAACACACAGGTCGACTTGAACATCTCGGGTCTCCTGGGGCCTTCTGGACCGAGCGGGGGCCTCTGGTAGCAGCGCGGAAGGCGGGTGTCAATCGAGCCCGCGTGAGTTTGCCTCCGCGCCTTGAGCATGACGAGCCCCGTGGTGTATGTCCGGGATGCCCCACGGGGCGCGCCTCTCCCATGACTCCTAACGTCCTCGTCCTCACGCACCAAGTCGCCGTCTCCGAACGATGGCGCGACGCGCTCCGCGGACACGGCCTCGAGGTCGTGACCCAGCCCCCGGACGAGCCCCCGGCCGGGCCGTCCGCGGCGGCCTGCGTGCTGGACGCCGAGTCCTTCCCGGACGGGGACGCGCTCCTCTCGGCGGCAGCCCTCGCCGACGCCCACGATCTCCCGGTGGCCGTCGACCTGGGCCGCGGAGGGGACTGCGACGAGCTGGTCGTGGAGATCGCCAAGGCGCGGGTCGTCTCCTTCCCGGCCGAGCTCCCGGCCGTCGCGCGGCGCCTCGCCCGCGTGGTCGTCGACGCGCGCGATCCCCGCCTCGAATTCGTCACGCTCTCGCCCGACGGTGGGGCGCTCCTCGCCGTGCTCAGCTCGGGGCAGACCCGCCTCGAGCTCCGGCCGCTCCACGAGGACGACGACGGGGGGCCGATCGCTTCCATCACGCTCGTGGACGACGGGCGGAGCGCCGAGATCGTCACGGCGGCGGGCGCCGTCTTCCGATTCGATCCCTCGCCCGCCGAGGCCCTCGACGGCACGCTCGTCGGGCGGCGCGTGCGGGAGCTCCGCATCAAAGCCGGCATCACCCAGGCCGAGCTCGCCCGCCGTACGGGCATCCACCGACCCAACATCGCCCGCGTCGAGGCGGGCAAGCACATGCCCTCGCTCGAGACGGTGGCGCGGCTCGCCGAGGCGCTCGGCACGAGCCCCGCGCGCATCCTCGAAGGGACCTACTGATCCATGACCTCCCCTGCCCCGATTGCGGACGCCGCGACCGTCATCCTCCTCCGCGACGGAGAGGACGGGCTCGAGACCTTCCTCCTCAAGCGGCACGGCAAGAGCGGCTTCATGGCCGGCGCGCACGTCTTCCCCGGCGGCGGCGTCGACGAGGCCGACTGCGACCTCGCCCTCCCCCACGACGGCCGCGACCCGAGCGTGCTCCCGCTCCTCCTCGACGAGCGGCAGCTCCCGCTCGAGCGCTGCTTCGGGCTCTTCGTGGCCGGCATCCGCGAGACCCTCGAGGAGGCCGGGCTCTTCCTCGGCCGAGGCGCCGACGCCCAGACCATGCTCGACGCGGTGGAGCGCGAAGGGAGCTTCCGCCGGGCGCTCGAGTCGGTGGGCGCGGCGATCGCGCTCGACCGCCTCTACCCCTACGCGCGCTGGATCACGCCGCCCATCGAGAAGCGCCGCTTCGACACGCGCTTCTTCTTCTGCCGCTGCGACGTGCGGGAGAGCGCGCTCGCGAGGCACGACGGCGTCGAGACCACCGAGGGCGGCTGGTTCGCTCCGGCCCGCGCGCTCGAGCTCGAGCATCGTCGCGAGATCTTCCTCGCGCCGCCCACGCTCAGGACGCTCCAGGAGCTCGCCGCCGTGCGGAACGTCGACGAGGCGATCGCGCTCGGCGCGCGTCGCCCCCTCCCCCTCGTGCGCCCGAGCGTCTCGCAGGTCGAGGGGAGCGTGGTGCTCACGCTCCCGGGCGATCCGCTCCACCCCGAGAAGAAGCGCGCCCTCCCCGGCCCCACGCGCCTCCGCTGGGACGACGGGCGCTGGATCTCCGAGTCGCCCGAGGGCTGAGCCCGGGCGTCAGCCCTTGCGTGACGCCTTCTCTTCGTGGCCGGAGCGGCCGAACCGCCCCCGGAGCACGCGCATCACGTCGGCGAGGGGCACGCGGCGGAAGAGCAGCCCCACCATCGCGTGATAGAGGAGGTCGCCCATCTCGGAGGCGACGCGCTCGTCGGATTCGCCCTCGATGGCCCGCGCCAGCTCGTCGGCCTCCTCGCGGATCTTGGCCCCGATCTTGGGCGGCCCCGCGTCGAGGAGGCTGCGCGTATAGCTCTTCTCGCCGCTCGCGCTCCGGCGCGCCTCGAGCTCGTATTCGAGGGAGAGGAGCGTGGGGCGCGCAGTCTCCGCGCGGCCCTCGCCGTCGAGCTCGAGCTTCGTGAAGAAGCACGTCGCCTCGCCGGTGTGGCAGCTCGGCCCGGTGGCGCGCCCGAGATAGATGAGCGCGTCCCCGTCGCAGTCGGCGTGAACCTCGTACACGGCGATGGAATTGCCGCTCGTCTCGCCCTTCTTCCACATCGCGTTCCGCGAGCGGCTGAAGAAGTGCGCCTCGCCCGTCCGCAGCGTGAGCTCGACCGCGTCGCGGTTGGCGTGGGCGAGCATCCGGATCTCGCCGGTGTACACGTCTTGAACGACGACCGTCACGAGGCCGCGCTCATCCCATTTCAAGTCGTCGATTCGCATGCGTCGATCCCGCCGGGGCGGACGACGCTAGCAGGCAACGTCCGCTCCGTCAGCTCGACTCATCCGCGGAGCACGGCGAGTCGACGCGCATGCTCCCCCTCGATGACGCGGTGGAGGAAGTCGCGCGCCCGGTCGGCCGAGCGCGTCGCCGAGTCGGCCGCCTCGCCGTGCTCCCGGCCCACCTCGGCGAGCCCCTCGGCGCCCGCCCGGACCGACTCGGCGTCGAGCGTCTCGAGCTCGGCGCGGTGCTGGAAGGCGACGCTCGCGAGCTCGCCGCCCGTGGTGACCAGGCTCGCCGCGCCCTCGAGGAGCTTGCCCGCGCCCTCCGCCGACTTGGCCGCCCCCTCCGCCGCGGCGCCCCCGCCAGAGAGCGAGGAGGCCGCGGAGAGGGCGCTCGCGGCGATCTTGGTGACGCCGGCGACGACCCCACCGATCATCTTGGAGCGCGCGCTCTCTCGCCCCTTCTGGATGGCTCGGTGCCGCTGGTCGAGCGCGGCGCGGCGCTCTCGTCGGGCGATGTCGCGGCGCCGGTCCGCCTCGTGCTCGAGCCGGAGCATGGTCTCCTCGAGCGTCCCGGCGAGGCTCGCCGCGGCGGACGCCTCTCCTTCCTGCAGCTCGGGCCAGGCGTAGGCCCCCACCCCTCCGGAAGATACCTTGTCGATCATCGAACCCCTCCTTCGATGGCGCTCCGACGCGCCGCATGGCTCGCCTCGACGAGGCCCGACGCGGCCTCGTTCTCACGCCGCATCCGCGTGAGCTCGGCGGCGAGCATCTCGATCACGCGGTCGAAATCATCGTCGGAGGCCTCGAGCTCGAGCGCGGCCCGATCGACCTCGCTCTGGGCCCGCGCCTCGGCGAGGGCGCGGTGTTGGTCCACGACGCCGAGCGCGCCTTCGACGGCCTCCATGGCGGCGCCGACGACCTTCACGGCCTTCTGCGTGACCTGGAGGGCGTTCGGCACCGCGGCCGCGCCGCCCGCGAAGCCCGCGCCCATCATGAGCGCGGCGCCCGCCACCTGGAGCCCGAGCTTGAGCCAGCCGGCGTGCTCCTCCTTCATGCCGAGCTTCACGGCGAGCTTGGCGATTCCGTCGGAGGCGAGGAGGAGCACGGCGCCGGCGACGGCGAGGCCGAGCGAGGCGCCCCCGGTGAAGGCCGCGGCGGCCACGCCCACGGCGGTAACGATCGCCGAGACGAGCTTCTTGATCCACCGCGGCGCGCCCGCGATGCGCTTCTCGGCGGCCTCCTTGGCCTCTTGGACGGCGCGCTCGTGGTCGAGGCGGGCCACCTCGCGGCGCTGCTCCGCGCCGCGGACGTCGAGCTCGGCGCGATCGCTCGACATCGCGCGGATCTGCTGGAGGACGCCGAGGAGCGCCTCGACGGGGTCGTTCGAGCCCGAGGCGAGGAGCATCTGGGTCACCTGCTTCACCTCGGGCGGAGGCTCCATGGGGAGGGGAACGGCCGACTCGAGCTCGGTCTCCTTGGTGTGGATGGCACGAGGCGCGCGGAGATCGATGGGCTCGAGCGCGAGCGCGCGATGGGAGACGCCGACGATCATCGCATGTTCCCCACGATGGTCCGCTGCGCGTCCTGGATGGCGCGCATGAAGTTCGAGACCATCTGCACGAGCTGAGAGCGCCGGTTCATGGCGTCCTGGAGGCGAAGCATCCGGAGGTCGTTGTCGGAGGTGAGGCGCCGCTGCTCCTTCTCGAGCTTGGACGAGGCGGTCTCGACGTTGGCCAGGGTGATCTTGGAGTCGTCGGTGGGGAGGCCGTCGGCGCCGAGGTGCTTGATCGCGACGTCGGCCGTGAGCCCGGCCGAGACGAGCGCCTCGCGCGCCGTCATCTTCTGGCCCTGCCACTCGACGTGGAGCTCGCCGAGCTTCACACCCTCGTCGGTCTTGGACGTGACGAGGCGGAGCTGGCCGGCGATCTGATCGAGGAGCTCACGGCGCTCGGAGATGGCGTTGGAGGCCTTGCCCTGGTGATCGATGGTGGTGACCTCCTTGGCGACGGCGCGATCGATCTCGCCCAGGCGGAAGCCGAGGAAGCCCATGAGCGTCTCGGGGCTGACCTCGCCGTTCATGAGCCGCGCGAGCTCGACCTCGTCGGCGACGCCGAGCGCCCCGAGCTCCTCGAGGAACGAGGCCTGCGCCGGCGCGGGTTCGGCAGGGAGGGAGGCGAAGGGCACGCGCGCGAACGTCTGCACCTGCATCAGGCCCTCCTCATGGCGAGATGCGCGAGGCTGCGCGGGGACGTGGGTTGCGCGGGGGTCGCCCGAGCGAGGAGCTCGGGCGCGACGACCGCTAGCTCACGGTTCTGACGCTCGATCTCGAGCCGGATCTTATCGAGGCGGTCCGAGTAGCCGTGCTTGCCTGACATGAAACCTCCTTGCCCGGCTTCATCGGCCATGGGGCTCGGAGGTTTCGTCGGTCGCGTCGATTTTTCGTCGGTCCGATGAGGACCGGGAGGGGCGCCTCAGCCGAGGAGGGCGTCGAGCTCCTTCTCGACCTTCTGCTCCTTGCAGCGACGGGCGAGGGCGAGCTCGGCCACCAGGAGATTGCGCGCCTGCTCGAGCAGGCGGCGCTCGCCGAAGCTGAGCTCCTTCTCGCCGCGGAGGCGGCTGAGATCGCGGAGCACCTTGGCCACCTCGACGGGAGAGCCGCTGTTCAGCATCTCCATGTACTCGCGGTAGCGGCGATTCCACGGCTGCGCCGTGACCGCGACCTCGTCGCGCTTGAGCGTCTCGACGACGCGCTTGGCGTCCTGCCGAGAGATGATGGGTCGAAGGAGGCCTTCGGCCCCGTCGACGGGCACCATGACCTTCATGCCCGACTCGACGATGTGAATCACGTAGAAGCTCTGAGCCTGCCCTTTGATTCGCTTCTCTTCGATCGAGGTGATCTCACCAACTCCATGGGCACGGTGTACGGTCTTGTCGCCGACCTTGAAGCTCATCTAGGGTATCCTCCGCCGGAACCGCTGGGGTCGGGTCCCGGGACGCCTCCGCCCCCACCCGGATCCGCCGCGATGACGGCCTCCGCGAAAGTGGGGGCGGCGAAAATTGTCGGGCGATGATAGCTCAGAACGAGCCCACAGTCAACCGGCACCGACAGGCGTTTTTGGTCTGATTTCAGTACCTTAGCGCAATTTACGCCTTGGTGCGAGCGGAAGCGCGCCCGGACTGACCGTTGCCCTTGGTGGCCGGCTCGGCCTCGGCAGGCTGGGCCTCGGCGCCGCCCTTCACGAGCCCGTACTTGGCGCGGACCTTCTGCTCGATGTCCGCCAAGATCGACGGATTCTCCTCGAGGAAGACGCGCGCGTTGTCGCGGCCCTGGCCGAGGCGCTCGCCGCCGTAGCTGTACCAGGCGCCCGACTTCTCCACGATGTTCTCGTTCACCGCGAGGTCGAGCACGTCGCCGCTCCGGCTGATGCCCGTGCCGAAGAGGATGTCGAACTCGCACGCCTTGAAGGGCGGCGCGACCTTGTTCTTCACCACCTTCACGCGGACGCGGTTACCGATGGCGTCCTCGCCGCTCTTGAGGGTGGAGATGCGCCGGATGTCGAGTCGCTGGGAGGCGTAGAACTTGAGCGCGTTGCCGCCCGTGGTGGTCTCCGGGCTCCCGAACATCACGCCGATCTTCATGCGGATCTGATTGATGAAGAAGAGCGTGCAGTTACTCTTCTGCACCGTGCCGGTGAGCTTGCGGAGGGCCTGGCTCATGAGGCGGGCCTGGAGGCCGACGTGGCTATCGCCCATCTCGCCTTCGATCTCGGCCTTGGGCACGAGCGCGGCGACGGAGTCGACCACGATGACGTCGACGGCGCCCGAGCGGACGAGGGTGTCGGCGATCTCGAGCGCCTGCTCGCCGTGGTCGGGCTGGCTGACGAGGAGCTCGTCGACGTTCACGCCGAGCTTCTTGGCGTAGGTGGGATCGAGCGCGTGCTCCGCGTCGATGAAGGCCGCCACGCCGCCGTTGCGCTGGCACTCGGCGATGGCGTGGAGCGTGAGCGTGGTCTTACCGGAAGACTCCGGGCCGTAGATCTCGATGATGCGGCCGCGCGCATACCCACCGACGCCGAGCGCGAGGTCGAGGCTGAGCGCGCCCGACGAGAGCACCGGCACCTCCACGGCCTGGGCGTCGCCGAGGCGCATGATGGAGCCCTTGCCATAGGTCTTCTCGATCGAGCCGAGGGCGAGGGCGAGGGCTTTTTCACGGTTGGGGTCGATGGCCATGGATTCCTCCGGGGGGCGGCGGCGTGTGCGCTGAACAGGCGTATAGTTCAGCCGCGGCCCCGAATCAAGATGGGGGAGGTGTACTCCACCCCTGTGACACGGGCCGGAGAAAGCCGGCCTCAGGGCGCCTCGAGGTCTTCGCCCTCGGCCGCGCGCTTGACGAGTCGGAGCGCGACGTACGCGGCGAGCGTGCGGATCCGCTCGCGATCGCCGCGGAATCGGCGGTGGAAGGAGACGGTCTTCCGGCCGCGCGCGGCGAGGCCGAAGTAGACGGTGCCGACGGGCTTCTCGTCGCTCCCGCCCCCCGGCCCGGCGATGCCGGTGATCGAGACGGCGAGGTCGGCGTCGACGATCTCTCGCGCACCCTCGGCCATGGCCTGGGCGGTCTCGTGCGAGACGGCGCCGTGGGCGCGCAGGGTCTCGGGGCTCACGCCCAACACGGCGGTCTTGGCGCGGTTGGCGTAGACCACGGAGCCGCCGAGGAAGTACTCGCTGCTGCCCGGCATCTCGGTGAGCATCGCGCTCAGCAGGCCGCCCGTGCACGACTCCGCCGTGGCGAGGGTGAGGCCGCGCCGGCGGAGGATCTCACCGACGGCCGCGGGGAAGGAGGTGGTCTCGTCGCCGAAGACGGCATCGCCGAGCGCCTCGCGCGCCTTCTGGGCGAGCGCCCGCGCGCGCTCCTCGCACTCGCGGGGGTCGTCGCCGCGCGCCAGGATCTTGAGCTCGATCTCGGGGAAGGAAGCCCGGTAGCCGAGGGTGACGTCTGGCACGTCGGCGAAGAGGGCCTCGGCGCGGGTCGCGAGCTCGGACTCGGTGAGGCCGAAGGTGCGGAGGCGGATCTGGTGACCGGAGGGCCGGACGAGCGGGCCGAGCGCGCGCTTCACCGAGTCCTCGAAGATGGCATCCATCTCGCGCGGCACACCCGGCATGAAGAAGAAGAGCGTGCCGTCGCGCTCGAGGGAGAAGCCCGGGGCCGTGCCGACCGGGTTCGGGAGGATCGTGGCGCCGCGCGGGACGTCGGCCTGCTTCTCGTTGTTGGGCGGCATGGGCCGGCCGAAGCTCGCGAAGATCTGCGCGATGCGGGCGAGCGTGGCCTCGTGGCGCTCGAGCGGCGCGTCGAAGGCCTCGGCCACGGCCGCGGCGGTGAGGTCGTCGCTCGTGGGGCCGAGACCTCCGGTGCTCACGACGACCCGGACCGGGCTCGCCGCGAGCTCCCGGAGCGTGGCGACGATGCGACCGAGGTCGTCGTCGACGGTCTGCATGCGCACCACCTCGAAACCGAGCGCCGTGAGACGATCGGCGAGCGTGCCCGCGTTCGTATCGAAGAGCTCGCCGCGGGTGAGCTCCGTACCGATCGATAGGACTGCTGCCTGCATGAAGGGCCGAACAGAATGCGGGCATTCGGCGCCCGGGGTCAATACCGTGCGAGCGGAATTCGCGCGGCCGTTTTTCGCCGAGCGGGGGGGCGCCGCGTGTATGCTCCGCGGCGTGATCCGCCACCGAAGTCATGGCACGGGCGAGTTCCGCCCCGAGGAGCTCGCGCGCTGCGGGGCCGACTGCGTCTTCGAGCCGGGGGTGCTGATCTTCCACCCCGAGAACGTGGAGCTCGGCGAGAACGTCTACGTGGGCCACGGCACCATCCTCAAGGGCTACCACCGCAACCGGATGGTCATCGGCGACCGCACCTTCATCGGCCAGGGCTGCTTCTTCCACTCGGCGGGCGGGCTCCGCATCGGGCGCTCGGTGGGCATCGGCCCGCACGTGCGCATCCTCACCTCGTCGCACGAAGAGGCGGGACGCGACCTGCCCATCCTCGACGCGCCGATCCGCTTCGCGGAGGTGGTGATCGAGGACGACGCGGACGTCGGGATCGGCGCGATCATCCTCCCCGGCGTGACGATCGGGCGCGGCGCGCAGATCGGCGCCGGCGCCGTCGTGACGCGCGACGTGCCGGCTTACGCGGTGGCCTACGGCAACCCGGCCAAGGTGGCGAGGACGAGGCCGTGACGCCCGACGTCTCGATCGTGGTCTTCGCGTGGAACGAGGCCGAGGGGCTCGAGGGCTTCCTCCGCGAGCTCGAGGCCTTCGTGGCGCGCGCCCCCTTCTCCGTCGAGGTGATCTTCGTCGACGACGGCTCGTCGGACGGCACGGGCGAGATCGCGAAGCGCGTGATGCCTTCGGCGATCCACCTCCGCCACGAGACGAACCGCGGCATCGGCGCGGCCCTCAAGACGGGCGCGGGCGCGGCGAGCGGCGCCTTCCTCACCTTCCTCCCGGCCGACGGGCAGATCCCGCCCGAGACCGTCGCGACGCTCTTCTCGGCGACGCCGGAGAAGGACGTGGTCTTCAGCGTCTACGACGGGAGGCGGGACGACGGCGCCCATCGCTCGCTCCTCTCCTTCGGCGTGCGCGCGCTCATCGCGATCCTGCACGGCGTGCACATGCGGAGCGACGGCCCGTACATGATCCGCCGCGAGCTCTTCGATCCCGCGCAGCTCGAGGCCGACACCTTCTTCTTGAACTTCGAGGTGCCGATCCGCGCGACGGCCGCGAAGCTTCGCACGGCGACGGTGCCGAGCGATTGCCGCCCGCGCGCGCACGGCGCCTCGAAGAGCGCGAACCTCCGCACGATCGCGCGCGTGGCCCGCGACCTCTTCGCGCTCCGCCTGCGCTGATGGATGAAACGCGCGGCTCGGGCGTTACCCCTGGGTAACCCCCGCGGGGCCTACGTCCGCGCACGCTGTGGCAGGTCGCCCGCGAACAGTGTTATCAGGAGTTCGACCCGAACGATGGAGAGAGGGATGAGAACGATCACCGCTTGGCTCGCGGGACTAGCGCTCGCGACGGCGCTCTTTGCCGGGCTCTCGTCCTCCGCGGAGGCGGAAGGGCCGCTCGAGAACCTCGTCATCCAGCGACACACGCTCTCGAACGGGCTCCGCGTGGTGCTCAACCCGGACCCGAAGGTGCCCACCGTCGCGATCGCCGTCTATTACGACGTCGGCTCGCGCAACGAGGAGCAAGGTCGCTCCGGCTTCGCGCACCTCTTCGAGCACATGATGTTCCAGGGCTCGGCCAACGTGGGGAAGGCCGAGCACTTCACGCTCATCAACAGCCGCGGCGGGAGCGCCAACGGCACGACGAGCGAGGACCGAACCAATTACTACGAGACGCTCCCCTCGAACGAGCTCCACCTCGGGATCTGGCTCGAGGCCGATCGCATGCGCTCGCTCGCGATCACGGCGGAGAACTTCGAGAACCAGCGCCAGACCGTGATGGAGGAGCGCCGGCAGCGCATCGACAACCAACCCTACGTGCCCGCCTTCTTGCGCATCGACGAGCTCGTCTACGGCGACTTCTTCCCCTACGCGCACTCGGTCATCGGCGACATGGAGGACCTCCAGAAGGCGCCGCTCGAGGCCGTGCAGGCGTTCTTCGACGCCTATTACGCGCCGAACAACGCGGTGATCTCCATCTCGGGCGACTTCGATCCCGAAGAGGCCCTCGCGCTCGTCGAGAAGGAATTCGGCTCGATCCCCTCGCGCCCGCACCCGGCCTACGAGCCCGGCGAGTTCACGCCGCGTGAGGGTGAGCGCCGCGAGACGATGTCCGATCCCAACGCGCCGCTCCCCGCGATCCTCATGGCCTACCCCATCCCGCCCATGCGGACGCCGGACCACTACGCGCTCGAGATGCTCACGCTCGTCCTCAGCGACGGCGAGTCCTCGCGCCTCCACCAGCTCCTCGTGAAGAAGAAGGAGCTCGCCGCGCAGGTCGTGACCTACACCGACGATCGCCGTGGCCCGGACACCTTCTCGATCTTCGCGGTAGCGGCCGACGGCAAGGACCCTCGCGAGCTCGAAGCGGCCATCGACGCCGAGATCGCCTCGATCGCCAAGAAGGGTGTGTCGGCGCGTGAGCTCGCGAAGGCGCGGAACCGGCTCCGCGCGCATTTCGTCCACTCGCTCGAGTCGCCGCTCGGCCGCGCCAAGCAGCTCGCCGAGCACGAGCTCTACTGGGGTGACGCCACGCTCCTCCGCACCGCGATCGAGCCCTATCTCGCCGTGACCAACGAAGACCTCAAGCGGGTGGCCGCCGAATACCTCCGCCGTGATCGGAGGTCGGTCATCGAGGTTCGCCCCGCCGAGAAGGAGACGTCCCGATGAGCCGCGCTTCCATTTCGATCGTCGCCCTCCTCCTTTCGCTGATGGCGCAGCTCGGCTGCGGCGCGACGGAGGCGCCTCCTCCGCCGCCCGAGCCCGTGACGGTGGGAGAAGAGCTCCCGCCCGAGCCGGAAGCCCCCACCAAGCAACCGCCGCCCGAGTCGGCGCCGCCGCGTGATCTCGACTTCCCCGCCACCGAGAAGACCGCGCAGGCGAACGGCCTCGAGGTCCTGATGGTCCCCTCGGACTCGCTGCCCGTGCTCTACGCGCAGCTCGTGATCCGCAGCGGCAACGCGGACTCGCCCGAGGGGCGACCCGGTATGGCCTCGCTCGTCGCGGCGATGCTCGAGCAGGGGACCAAGAAGAAGAACGCCGAGCAGCTCGCCGAGGCCATCGAATTCCTCGGCGCCGACCTCCGCGTCTCGGCCGACGCGGACTCGCTCGTCATCACCATCCGCGCGCTCTCCGAGCACCTCGATCAGGCCATCGCGCTCCTCGCCGAGGTCGCGACGCAGCCCTCCTTCGACGCGAAGGAGCTCGAGAAGCTCAAGCGCCGCGAGCTCAACCGCTTGAAGCTCGCCGCGACCAACCCCGAGTACCTCGCGCGGCGCGCGTTCTATGCGGCCATCTATGGCGACCACCCCTACGCGAACGTCGACACCACCGAGGACGCGGTGAAGGCCGTCACGCGCAAGGAGGTCGCCGATTGGCACGCCAAGCACGTCCTGCCCAACAACGCCTTCCTCGTGGTCGGCGGCGACTTCGATCGCGCCGCGCTCGAGGGCACGGTCCAGAAGGCCTTCGCCGCGTGGAAGCCGCGCGCCCTCCCCGAGCGGAGCGCGCGCGCCATCCCGGAGGCCGGGAAGCGCCGCGTGCTCTTCATCGATCGACCGGAGAGCGTCCAGTCGGCGATCCGCATCGGCAACCTCGCCATCCCGCGCGCGAGCGAGGCGTGGGTGCCGCTCGAGGTCGCCAACGAGGTCCTCGGCGGCTCGGCCTCCGCGCGCCTCTTCATGGATCTGCGCGAGAAGCGCAGCTTCACCTACGGCGCCTACAGCGCCGTGGCGGAGCGCCGCGATCCAGGCGTCTTCACCGCCATGGCGCAGGTGCGCAACGAGGTCACCGTCCCCGCCATCGACGCCTTCTTCGAGCACCTCGAGCGCATCGTCTCGGAGGCGCCGCCGGAGGACGAGCTCGCCGACGCGCGCAACTCGCTCGGCAATTCCTTCCCGCTCAGCATCGAGACGATGGGGCGCATCGTCGACCTCGTGACCAAGCGCGAGCTCTACGGCCTCCCCGCCGACTATTGGTCCACGTACCGCTCGGCGGTGCGCGACGTGACGCCCGAGCAGGCGCTCGAGCACGCCAAGCGCTACATCCGCCCCGACGAGGCGCTCATCGTGGTCGTGGGGCGCGCGGAGGACTTCGCCGAGCCGCTCCGGAAGTGGGGCCCCGTCACCGTCGTGGACGCGCAGGGAAAGGTGCTACGGACGCTCGAAGCCGTAGAATGAGCCGAGCCCCCACGCGGGCGGCAGGAGATCTCCAGGATGTGTGGAATCGTCGGTTACGTCGGGCCTCGCCCGGCGGCGCCCATCCTCGTCGATGGGCTCAGGCGGCTCGAGTACCGCGGCTACGACTCGGCGGGGCTGGCGGTCCACTCGCCGTCGGGCATCGAGATCCGGCGCGCGGTGGGCAAGCTGCGCAACCTCGAGGGGCTGCTCTTCGAGCGGCCGCTCGAGGGGACGGTCGGCATCGGGCACACGCGCTGGGCCACGCATGGCCGGCCCTCCGAGGTGAACGCGCACCCACACGTCTCGGGCGACATCGCGGTCGTCCACAACGGGATCATCGAGAACCACGTCGCGCTCCGTCGTGAGCTCAAGGCCGACGGCTTCGAGATCCAGAGCGAGACCGACACCGAGCTCGTCGCGCACCTCGTCCAGCGCGAGGTGCGTCGAGGCAAGGATCTCCTCGGCGCCGTGCTCGAGACGATCGCGCGGCTCCAGGGCGCGTACGCCATCGCCGTGCTCGATCACGCGCGCCCCGATCGGATCGTGGTGGCGCGCGCGAGCTCGCCGCTCGTCGTGGGCCTCGGCGAGGGCGAGAATTTCTGCGCGAGCGACGTGCCCGCCCTCCTCCCCTACACGCGCGAGATGATCTTCCTCGAGGACGGCGACGTGGCCGTGCTCGAGGCCGATCGGGTCCAGCTCTTCGACGTGCGCGGCGAGACCATCGAGCGCCCCAGGCGGCACATCGACTGGTCGCCCGCGATGGCCGAGAAGGCCGGCTACAAGCACTTCATGCTCAAGGAGATCTTCGAGCAGCCGCGCGCCATCGAAGACACGCTCCGGGGCCGGCTCGACCGCACGAGCGGCGACATCTTCGATCAGGAGATCGGGCTCGACGAGGAGCGCGCCAAGGCGATCCGCCGCGTGGTCTTCCTCGCGTGCGGGACGAGCCACCACGCCACCATCGCCGGGCGCTACTGGACCGAAGAGCTCGCCGGCATCCCCGCCGTGACCGAGCTCGCGAGCGAGTTCCGCGGGCGCAATCCCATCGTGGGTGAAGGCGATCTCGTCGTGGCCGTGAGCCAGAGCGGTGAGACGATCGACACGCTCGTCGCGGCGCGCGAAGCCAAGAAGAAGGGCGCCACCGTCCTCGCCGTCGTCAACGTCATCGACAGCGCCATCGCGCGCATGGCCGACGCGGTCTTCTACACGCACGCCGGCCCCGAGATCGGCGTCGCCTCCACCAAGTGCTTCACCGCGCAGCTCGCGAACCTCCTCATGCTCTCGATCTGGCTCGGGCGCCGGCGCGGGCACCTCTCGGCCGAGCGCTGCCGCGAGCTCGTGGAGGCGCTCGCCTCGCTCCCGCAGCAGATGCAGGAGACGCTCCAGGGAACGCGGCAGCTCGTCGCCAACCTCGCCAAGCGCACCAAGGACGCGCGCGACGTGCTCTTCCTCGGCCGCGGGCTGAGCTTCCCCATCGCGCTCGAGGGCGCGCTCAAGCTCAAGGAGATCAGCTACGTCCACGCCGAGGGCTACGCGGCGGGCGAGATGAAGCACGGGCCCATCGCGCTCATCGACGAGCACGTGCCGGTCTTCGTGCTCGTGCCCGAGGACGATCAATACGAGCGCAGCTTCAGCAACCTCCAGGAGGCCAAGGCTCGCGACGCGCGCGTGATCGCCGTCGCCACGAGCGGCGACGAGGCGGCGCTCGACCAATCCGACGACCTCCTCGAGGTGCCGCGCACGCTCCCGCAGCTCACGCCCTTCGTGACGGTGCTTCCGCTCCAGCTCTTCGCGTACTACGTCGCCGACTTCAAGGGCACCGACGTCGATCAGCCGAGGAATCTGGCGAAGACCGTCACGGTCGAGTAATCCGGCGCCATGCTCCGTGGCCGTCGTGTCGGCGTGGTGATGCCCGCGCATCGTGAGGAGGCGCTCATCCGTCGCGCGATCGAGGCCGTCCCCGCCTGCGTGGACGCGATCTGGGTCATCGACGACGCGAGCCCCGATCGCACGTCGGAGGAGGCGCTCGCCGTAGGCGATCCGCGCGTGCGGCTCATCCGCTTCGAGACCAACCGCGGCGTGGGTGCGGCCATCGCCGCCGGATACGCCGCGGCGTTCTCGGCCGGCATGGACGTCGCGTGCGTGATGGCGGGCGACGCGCAGATGGATCCGCGCGACCTCGAGCCGCTCGTCGAGCCGATCCTCACGGGCGAAGCGGGCTACGTGGTGGGCGATCGGCTCGCCTGGCCAGGCGCGAGGGAGGCGATGCCGCTCTCCCGCTTCCTCGGCAACCACGTGCTCTCGGCGCTCTCGCGCTGGGTGCTGGGCCTCTCCATCGGCGACAGCCAATGCGGCTACACGGCGCTCTCGCGCGAGGCCGCGTCGCGCATCGCGCTCGACGCGCTCTGGCCTCGCTACGGCTACCCCAACGACCTGCTCGCGCGAGCCAGGCGCGCCGGCGTGCGCATCGCGACGCGCCCCGTGAGGCCCGTCTACGGCGAGGAGAAGAGCGGCGTCCGTCTCTACCACGCGCTCTTCGTGATCCCCTTCGTGCTCCTCCGCGCGCTCACGAGCGCGCGCCTGCGCGCCGAGATGCCTGCG
>JAAYBZ010000060.1 GCA_012744445.1 Myxococcales bacterium
GACGGCCTACGAGCTCCACCGCGCATGGCCCGGCAGCGAGCTCGTGATCGTGCCCGACGCCGGGCACGCCGTGACCGAGGCGGGCATCGTCGAGGCGCTCGTCCGCGCCACCCAATCCTTCGCGCACCGCTGAGGATCAGCGCGGCCGTCGCCCCGGGGCCGCGGTGCGCGGATCCTCGGGGAAGGGATGCTTCGGGTAGCGCCGCATCAGCTCCTTGCGGATCGCCGGGTAGTGCCTCTCCCAGAAGCCCGCGAGCTCCTTGGTGACCTGCACCGCGCGGCCGTTCGGCGCGAGGAGGTGGAGGAGCAGCGGCACCCGGCCCTCGGCGACCTTCGGCCCTTCGAGCGCGCCGAAAAAGTCCTGCATCCGCGACTCGATGAAGGGCTCGCGGCCGCGCGGATAGTCCACGCGCACCTTCGCGCGCCCTGGGATGGAGACGTATTCGGGCGCGATCGCCTCGAGGCGGCGGCGCGCCTCGGGGGAGAGCTCGGCGAGGATCGCCTGTTCGAGCGGACGATCCTTGAGGTCGCGGATCGAGCGGCAGCCGTAGCAGACCGCGCGGAGCGCGCGCTCCACGAGCGTGGCCTCGTCCTCTTCGATCGAGAGCCCGTGGGCCTTGGCGAACTCGAGGCGCGAGAAGAGGCGCTCGAGCTCGTCGGCGCCGAAGTACGCGTGGACGCCACGGCGGAGGACGTAGGCGGCGAGGCCCTCGGCGGCCTCCTCGTCCGAGGTGACGCTCGACTCGGAGCGCTCGATCACGACGCCCTCGAAGACGAGCTCGCGGACGCGCTCGAGCCGGTCGCGCGACTCGTCGAAGCGGATCTCGACGCGATCCTCGAGGCGGTCCTCGAAGTGCTCGAGGAGCCACTCGGGCTCGATGCGGCTCGCCACGGTGATCCGCGCGCCCTTGGGGGTCTCGCGCGCCTCGATGGCGACGATGAGCTCGTGGTCCCGCACCTCGCAGGAGGGATCGAGCTTGGCCCGGCCGCTCGAGAGCCGGAAGGTCTCGGGCTCCACGCGACGCGCGACGCGATCGGGGAAGGCGACGAGGATCGCGCGGAGGATCCGCTCCTCTTCCTCGTCGAGGGAGGCCGAGGGGCGATCGCCTACGCCGAGCATCCCGCGGATGCGCGCGGCGGCGCGCTCGACGGCGCGGACGCGCGTGCGATCGAGCTCGTAGCGGCGCAGCGCGCTCCCGTCGAACCCTTCGGCCTCGGCCGCCTCGTAGAGCTCGAGGCGCGTGAGGACGTCGGAGGGTCCGGGCGTGACGTCGCGCCCCGCTCGATCGCTGGCGAAGAGATGCGAGCGTCGGATCTCGCGCTCGCCGAGCAAGGCCGCGACGAGCGCGCCGCGCGGGCCGATGCCCTCGTCGACGGCGAAGCGCGCGAGGCGCGCGAGGCGCGGGTGGAGCGGGAGCCTCGCCATCTCGCGCCCGAGCGCGGTGATCACGCCGTCGTCGTGCGCGCCGAGCCGCTCGAGGAGGGAGGCCGCCGCGGCGAGCGCGGCCTCGGGCGGGCGCTCGAAGTACGGGAAGGCGCGCGGGTCGTGCCCGAGGGCGAGCAGCGAGAGGCAGGCGTCGGCGAGGTCCTCCCGCGCGATCGCGGGGAGCTCGTGCTTCGCCATCGAGGCGAAGTCGTGCTTGGTATAGAGACGGAGGCAGCGCCCCTCGGCGGTGCGGCCGGCGCGCCCTTTCCGCTGCTCGGCCGAGGCCTGGCTGATGCGCGCCGTGACGAGCTCGGGGAGGCCCGACCACGGGGAGTGTCTCGCCTTGCGCGCGAGCCCCGAGTCGACGACCACGCGCACGCTCGGGATCGTGAGCGAGGTCTCGGCCACGTTCGTCGCGAAGATCACCTTGGGCTTGGACGCCGGCGCGATGGCCTTCGCCTGCGCCTCGGCGCTCATCTCGCCGTGGAGCGCCGCGAGCTCGACGCGCGGCTCGAAGACGCGCGCCTCCTCCATGGCGCGGTCGATCTCGGCCGCGCCGGGGAGGAAGACGAGCACGTCGCCGATCGGATCGGCGAGCGCCTTCGCGAGGGCCGCCCGCACGCGCACCTCGAGGCGCCGGTCGTCGGGCTTCTCGTCGTGCTCGACCTCGACCGGGTAGGTGCGCCCCGACACCTCGACGACCTCCGCGTCGAGGTACTCGGCGACGGGCCCTGCCGTGAGCGTCGCGCTCATCACGAGGAGGTGGAGGTCGGGGCGACGCGCGCGGAGCGCCCGCGCGAGGGCGAGCCCGAGGTCGGAGTGCACGCTCCGCTCGTGGAACTCGTCGAAGACGAGCGCCGAGACGCCCGGCAGATCCGGGCGCTCGGCGAGCTTCTTCATGAGGAGCGCCTCGGTGAGGAAGCGGATGCGCGTCTTCTTGGAGAGAGCGCGCTCGAAGCGCACCTCGTATCCGACCGACTCGCCCACGCGCTCGCCCCGCTCCTCGGCCACGCGCATGGCGGCGAGCCTCGCGGCGATGCGGCGCGGCTGGAGCACCCAGACCTCGCCGGGCAACGCCCGCTCGAGCGCGCAGGGCACGCGCGTGGTCTTGCCGGCGCCGGGCTCGGCGACGAGGACGAGCGTCCCCCGCCGCCGGAGCTCTTCGACGATCGCCTCGAGGTGCGCGTCGATCGGAAGCGGAGGTCGGCTCATCCCGCGCCGTCAGCGGTGCAGCTTGCGATACTTGATGCGCCGCGGGATCTCCGCGTCCTCGCCGAGCCGCTTGCGCTTGTCCGCCGCGTAGTCCGCGTAGCTGCCCTCGAAGAAGACGACCTGGCTGTCGCCCTCGAACGCGAGGATGTGCGTGCAGATGCGGTCGAGGAACCAGCGATCGTGGCTGATGATGAGGCAGCAGCCGGGGAACTCCGAGAGCGCCGACTCGAGGCTGCGCAGCGTCTCGACGTCGATGTCGTTCGTGGGCTCGTCGAGCAGGAGCACGTTGCCGCCGCTCTTCATGAGCTTGGCGAGGTGCACGCGGTTGCGCTCACCGCCGGAGAGCGCGCCCACGAGCTTCTGCTGATCGGAGCCCTTGAAGTTGAACCAGCCGCAGTACGCGCGCGTGGAGACGGTGCGCCCGCCCACGTCGACCTCGTCGGCGCCGCCGCTGATCTCCGCGAAGACCGTCTTCTTGTCGTCGAGGTCGGCGCGGCTCTGGTCGACGTAGCTGAGCTTCACCGTCTCGCCGATCTCGATGTGGCCGGCGTCCGGCTGCTCCTGCCCCACGATCATGCGGAAGAGCGTGGTCTTACCGGCGCCGTTCGGGCCGACGATGCCGACGATCGCACCGGGCGGCACATTGAAGCTGAGGTTCTCGAAGAGGAGCCGATCGCCGAAGCTCTTGGTGACCCCGTGGACCTCGAGGACCTTGCCGCCGAGGCGCGGGCCGGGCGGGATGCGGATCTCGTTGGGATCGCGCTTGTCGTTCGCGCTCTGCGCGACGAGCTCGTGGAAGGCCGTGATGCGCGCCTTGCTCTTGGCCTGGCGGGCCTTGGGCGAGGAGCGCACCCACTCGAGCTCCTGCGCGATCTTGCGCTTGCGACCGCTCTCGGCCTTCTCCTCCTGGGCGAGCCGCTCCTCCTTGGCCTCGAGCCACTGCGAGTAGTTGCCCTTGAAGGGGAAGGCGCGGCCGCGATCGAGCTCGAGGATCCACTCCACGACCTCGTCGAGGAAGTAGCGGTCGTGCGTGACGAGGATCACGCAGCCCGGGTACTGCTGGAGGTGCCCCTGGAGCCAGGCCACCGACTCGGCGTCGAGGTGGTTGGTGGGCTCGTCGAGGAGGAGGAGGTCGGGCTTCTCGAGGAGGAGCCGGCAGAGCGCCACGCGGCGACGCTCACCGCCGGAGAGCTTGGACGGATCGGCGTCGGGCGGCGGGAGACGGAGCGCGTCCATCGCGATCTCGATGGTGTGATCGAGGTTCCAGCCGTCGGCCGCGTCGATCTTGTCCTGGAGCTTGCCCTGCTTCTCGAGGAGCGCGTTCATCTCCTCGTCGCTCATGGGCTCCGCGAACTTCATGTTGAGCGCGTCGAACTCGTTCATGAGGTCGCGGATGGGCTTCACGCCCTGCTCCACGGCCTCGAGCACGGTCTTCGCGTCGCCGAGGTCGGGCTCCTGCGGGAGGTAACCGACCGTCGTGCCGGGACGCCGCCAGGCCTCGCCGGTGAAGTTCTTGTCGACCCCCGCCATGATGCGGAGGATCGTGCTCTTGCCGGTGCCGTTGACACCGATGACGCCGATCTTCGCGCCCGGGAGGAAGGAGAGGTAGAGGTCTTCGACGACCTTCTTGTCGGGGGGGTGGACCTTGGTCACCCCCTTCATCGTGAAGATGTAATCAGCCATGGATGCGTAACTGCCGCCTCACTTGAAGTCGATGAGCTCGACGTCGAAGACGAGCATGCCCGCCGGGGCGCCGGGGCGTCCCTGGTAGGCGAGGTTCTCGGGGATCCAGAACCGGCGACGCTCGCCGACGACCATGAGCTGGAGGCCTTCGGTCCAGCCCGCGATCACCTGGTTCAGGGGGAAGGTCGCAACTTGGCCACGCGAAACGGAGCTGTCGAACATCTTTCCGTCGGTGGTCCAGCCGGTGTAGTGCACCGTCACGCGGCTCGTCGCCGTGGGCTTGTCCTTGCCGTGTCCAGGCTTGAGGACCTTGCTCGCGAGGCCCGAGGCCGTGCGCTCCGCGTCGGCGGGCGGGCCGGCGACGTCCTCGGGGACGGGCCAGGGCTCGGGCGCCTTCTGGAAGTCGAGGAGCTCGACGTCGAAGACCAGCATGCCGTACGGTCGACCGGGACGTCCTTGATAGGCGAGCTCCATCGGGATCCAGAAGCGGCGCTTCTCGCCCACGGTCATGAGCTGGAGGCCCTCGGTCCAGCCCGCGATCACGCGATCGAGCGGGAAGGTCGCGGGCTCGCCGCGATCGAGGCTGCTGTCGAACTTGCGTCCGTCCGTGGTCCACCCCGTGTAGTGGACGGTGACGGAGTCGCGGGGACCGGGGCGGCCTTCGCCCGTCCCCGGACGGAGGACCTTGGAGGCCAGGCCGGAGGCCGTCTTCTCGGCGTCGGCCGGCGGGGCGGCCACGTCGGCCGGTGCTCTCGTGGACACTTCGTTCTCTCCTTCGGAGGGGGCTCCCCCCTTGGTGGCTTCGCCCTCGGCCGCGTTGGGCTCGGACGGTGAGGTGCGGCCGTTGCCGGCCTTTTCGCTCCCGCAGCCGACGAAGGCGAAGGAAGCAACGAGCAGCAAGGCGTACGCGGTGCGCATGATCATGGCGACCCCCTTAGCAGGCCCCGAAAATCTACTCAACAACTCGTGGGTTGCGAGCCCTGGCCTCACGGCGACGGCGAGCCCGAGAGCGCGGCCCGCTCGCGCTCGACGCGCGCGGCGCAATCGCGCGCGCGGGCGAGCCCCGTGGCGAGGAAGCTCGGACCGCCCGGCACGTCGTCGGCGAGCGGCGCGAGCCGGGCCTCGACCGAAGCGGCCTCGGCCGGGTCGCAGGCGTAGGCCGCGAGCGAGGCGAGCGATCCGGCGGTGGAGGGTCCGAGCTTCGCGACGAGCGGCTCCCAGCGCGAGACGAGGAAGGCGAAGGCGTCCGCGCGCGTCTCGCGACGCGCGAGCTGCGCGCCGAGGAGGACGAGCACCTCGTTCTTCCGCACCGCCGGGTCGAAGACGAGCTCGAGCGCCCGCTCGCGGAGCTTTCCGTCGCGCGCCGAGCCGATCGCGCGGAGGAGATCGCCGCGCTCGGTGACCGAGACCGTCGTGCGGAAGCGCTCGACGAGGGCGTCGAAGAATCGTGCCCCCTCGACGGCGAGCGCGAGCGAGAGCGCCGGCGCGCGGAGGCCCGGGGCGAGGGCGTCGGCGTCGGGCCGCGTGCCGTAGCCGAGGAAGGACTTCGCGCGAGAGACGGCCTCGTCGCGGAGGGCCGGGTCGTCGATGCGCTCGAGGATCACGGCGCCGATGGCGTCGCGCGCCCGATCCGCGGCTTCGTCTGGCCCTGCCTCGAAGCCGAGCGCGCGGAAGCGCTCGACGTAGAGCTCGGCGAGGAGCGCGCGGACGCGGCGTCGCGAGTCGGCCTTCGCGACCTCGTCGTGGAGGAAGCGGAGCGGCTCGAGCGGGAGGGTCTCGAGCGTCTCGAGCCGCGAGCGGCCGAGGAGCCGGAGGAGCTCGAGATATCGGCCGAAGGAGAGCGCCCCCTCGTGGAAGCGCGCGGTCGCGTCGCCGAAGAAGACCACGTTCTCGGCCGCCGAGACGAGCGAGAACGAGCGCTTCAGGTACCACTCGAAGAGCTCTCCCTCGAGGACGGAGCGGTAGTAGCCCGCGCCATCGACGTTGGGCTCGAGCCGCGACGGGCAGCGCGAGAGCGAGACCACGCGCTCGGGCTCGTCGAGGTGCAGGCAGGTCGGCCCACCATCCACGCGCATGCAGATCAAGATCGAGCGCGTCTCACCTTCGCGCTGCCGGAGGCGGATCGAAGGCGCCGCTGCGCAGTCGACCTCGAAGCGCACCTCGGGCACGCCGCCGCGCTGGAGCGCGTCGCGGAGGCTCGCCGCGATGGCGCTCGACGTGGCCTCCTCGAGCGCGCGGAGGAAGGCCTCGGTGTCCGTCACGCCCGAATCGGCGGCGGCGCGCACGTGCGCGACGATGGCCCTCCGCATCGCGTCCTCGCCGACGAATTCCTCCACGGCGTGGAGGAGCGCCGCCCCCTTCTCGTACGTGAGCACGTCGAAGGCGCCCTTCACGTCGTGGACGGAGGACATGCGCCTCAGGATGGGGCGCGCGCCAGGGAGCGCGTCGACGTCCTTGGCGCGGTTCGCGCTCTTCGCACGGAGCACCTCGGCGCGGTGCTGGGGGTGCGCGCGCGCGACGACCTCGTACGCGAGGTAGGTCGCGAAGGCCTCGTTGAGCCAGATGTCCTCGAAGCGCGCGGGCGTGGCCACGTGGCCGAACCAGAGGTGCGCGAGCTCGTGCGCCATGACCTGCACGAAGAGGCGCCGCGCGGCCGCGTCGACCTTGGGCGAGAGGAGGAGGATCGAGTCGCGCACGACGAAGAGCCCGGGGTTCTCCATCGCGCCCGCGGCGAAGTCGGGCGCGGCGAGGAGATCGAGCTTCTCGATAGGCGCCGCGCTCTCGAAGTAGGCCTCGAGCGCCTCGACGAGTGGGCGCACGTTCTCGAGCGCGGTCCGGATCTCGATGCCGCGTCCTCGGGTGGCGAGGCCGCGGAGGCGGATCTCGTGTGCGCGGTGCGCCGTGGGAGGGAGCGCGGGGCCCTGCACCACGTCGAAGGGCCCCACGGCGAAGGCCACGAGGTAGCTCGGCAGCGGCGGCGTAGGCTCGAAGCGCACCTCGTCGAAGCCGTCGCCGATCGCATAGCGCGACGCCTCCGCCGCGTTGGCGACGGCGATCATGCGCTCGGGCACCTCGAGCGTGAGGGCGTAGGGCACCTTCGTGCGCATCTGGTCGAACCCCGGGAAGACGCGGCGCGCCGCGATCGGCTGCATCTGCGTGAGGGCGTATCGGCCCGCGCCGTCGCGGACGACGTAGAGCCCCTCGAGCGAATCCGAGAACTCGCCGCGGTACTCGATCTCGAGCACGGCCTCGCCCTTCACCTCGTTGGCGAGGCGCACGCGCGCGACGCCGCGCACCGACGTCGGCTCGATCTTGGCCGACACGATCTTCTCGCCCTGCTCGACGTGCGCCGACTGCACCTCGAGGTCCTCGGCGTGGAGGAGGAATTCGGCGGTCTTCCGCGGGAAGTGGAGGTGCAGCGCCACGACGCCGGCGAAGTGGTCGGCCGCCGGGTCGACACGCAGCCGGAGCGCGACGCGTTGGAGCGTCACGTCGCCCGGGAGTTCGAGGGCGTGCGCCGGCTCGACGGGAGCGCCGCGCGGGACCTCGGGATCGGCCGGCGCCACCGCGCTCATCGCCGGCTTCCCGCACGAAGCGACGAGCGCGAGGAGGACGATCCCGGAGACGAGCCGGCTCACGTGCGCGTCACCTCGGCGAGCTTCGAGATCCCCTCGAAGGGATCCGGGGTTCCGAGCGCCGCGAGCGGCACGAGGAGGCGGCTCACCCCGAGCGCCTCGTAGTCGGCGAGCCGATCCGGCTCCTTCACGTAGGTCCACATCCCCGTGATCTCGAGGCTCGCGGGATCGCGCCCTTCTTCCTCGGCGAAGCGCCGGAGCCTCTCGAGGAGGCCGCGGAGCGCTTCGACGCCGTTGTTCGGCGCGATGTAGCCGTCGCCGTGCCGCGCGACGCGCCGGAGCGCCGCGTCGGTCGTGCCACCCACGAGGATGGGCGGGTGCGGCCGCCTCGCCGGCGTCGGGTGCGACTTGAACCCCCGGAGCGAGAGGAACTCGCTCTCGTGCGTGACCTCCTCGCCGGTCCAGATCTTCTTCATGGCCACGAGCGCGTCGTCGAAGCGCGCGCCGCGCCGCTCGAAGGGCACGCCCATCGCCTCGAATTCCTCACGGAGCCAACCCACGCCCACGCCGAAGAGGAAGCGGCCACTCGAGAGCCAGTCGAGCGTGGCGACCTGCTTGGCGAGCAGCACCGGGTTGGTCTGCGGGACGATGTTGATGCCCGTGCCGAGGGCGAGCTTCGTGGTCACGGCCGCGATGTGCGAGAGCGTCACGAGCGGGTCGGCGAAGACGGTCTCGGGCGCCGCCCCCATCTTCCCGCTCGAGTGGTACGGGTACTTCGAGGCGTAATCGACGGGCACCACCACGTGCTCGAAGGTGAACACCGACTCGAGCCCCACGTCCTCCGCGTGTTTGGCGAGCGCGACGATGTGCGCGGGGTCGTCGATGCCTACGTTGATGGGAATGATGCCGATCTTCATCGCATCCCATCATGGCACGAGGAGATCGGCGGGCGTAGACGGCGCGTTGGATCACCTACAGGGGCGTGGTGTGCCCGTCCACACCGGATCGCGTCGAAGACGCGCCCGACGATGGAATTTGCGGAGATTTCCGCACATCGAAGATCGGCAGAAGTCGTCCGCGAATCGCCCAAGGCCCTCGTCGCCTCCGACTTCGTGAACGACGCACGCCGCGTGAAGCTGAACCGCCTCGTCATCGCCTCCGGCCTGGAGGATCGCGATCGTCTTCGAGGAGGACGTCCGGCGCACCGTTCCTCGCGCGTGATCGTCGTCGACGCCGACGACTGCGCCGTGGGCGAGAGGCATTTCGACGCCGAGACGCCCGGGACCTACTGAAGCTTCGGCCGCTCGTCGTCGTCCTCGACGTCCTCGGCCTCCACGTCGATCACGTCGGGGCGTTCGCGCCGCTCGTCCCAAGCGCGCACGTCCTGGAAATGCGTGACGACGAAGCGGCGACGCAGCGACTCCCCGAGGCGGGCGGCGACGAGCCCCCGGAGCTTGGGCACGAGGAGCGCGAAGCCGAGGAGGTCGGTGAGGACGCCGGGCGTGATCAGGAGGAGCCCCGCGACGAAGACCAGGATCCCCTCGAGGATCGAGGCGGTCGGCATCTCGCCGCGGGAGAGCGCCGCCTGCGCCTCCCGGACGACGCGGACGCCCTGCGAGCGCGCCATCGCCGACCCGAGGAGGCCGGTGCCGACGACGAGGCCGATCGTGGGCAGGATGCCGATCTCGGCGCCGATGCGGACGAGCAGGAAGAGCTCCGCGATCGGGAGGACGATGAAGACGACGAGGAGCGTGCCGAACATCGCCGCGCTCAGCTCGGGTGATCCGTCTTGGGCTCGCCCTCACGCTCGGCCGCCTCCAATCCCGACTCCTTGCTCGAGCCGAACTTCGCCACGAGAGCCGTGAGCGTGAAGCCGAAGATGATGAGCCCGATCGAGACGAC
The DNA here is from genome assembly GCA_012744445.1 of Myxococcales bacterium. Classification (GTDB taxonomy): domain Bacteria; phylum Myxococcota_A; class Polyangia; order Polyangiales; family Houyiibacteriaceae; genus JAAYBZ01. Next base: position 9,799 of record JAAYBZ010000060.1, read on the forward strand.
CACCTCCGTCGCCGAGGGCGCGAAGAGCTCGGTCGGGAACTTGTGCTCGGGCATCGCGAGGATGTCCGCCTCGGTGAGGACCTGTCCCTTGAAGAGCTGGCCTACCGTGGGCCGCACGCCTCGCTGGAAGGGGTAGAGACCCGCCACCGCGCCGACGAGGAATCCGAGGAGGAGCCCCGTGGTGAGCTTCTCGTACCGGCGGAGCGCGGCGGCGAAGACGCGGCTGATGCCGGCGATGCCGATCACCACGCCGATGGCCACCGGGAGGAGCACGGCGAACGGCTCGCCGAAGACCGCACCGACGTCGCCCGCGCGGAGCGCGACCTTCACCTGGTCGATGGCGGCGAGGATCGGGACGTAGACGCCCATCACGAGCAGCATGTAGCCGCCGCTGATGCCGGGAAGGATCATCGCCCCGCCGCCGACGACGCCCGCGAGGAGATAGAGCAGGAAGCCCTCGCGGATCATGGACTCGTCGCCTCCGTTGAACTGCGCGTAGGCGACGGCGACCATCGCGAGGAAGCCGACGGCCGCGCCGAGGAAGACGGGCGGCGAGACGGGGCGCGCCATGGCCCAGACCACCGGGACGCCGCCCAGCGTGAGCCCGATGAAGAGGCTGTACATCATGTAGCGGTGCTCGACGACGGCCGCGTGGACGAGCC
>JAAYBZ010000061.1 GCA_012744445.1 Myxococcales bacterium
CAAGGTGAGGCCGGTCGAAGGTGTGCCGGCCACCGTCGATGAGAGCGCGGTCGAGAAGCTCATCCTCGACGGCCAGCAGCGTCTCACCTCGCTCACGCAGGTGCTCAAGCTCGGACGGGCCGTGAAGACGCGGGACGAGAAGAAGCGCCCCATCGAGCGGTACTACTACATCGACATCGCCAAGGCGCTCGAGGGGCCCCTCGACGAGGCCTTCTTCGCCGTCGACAAGACGAAGACCCTGCGTGAGAACTTCGGGCGAGACGTCGTGCTCGACCTGAGCACGCCCGAGCTCGAGTACGCACACTTCTGCTTCCCGTGCAGTCAGATCCTCAATTCGGATGAATGGGAAGCTGGGTTGCACACGTGCAATCCGGGACGTTTTTCAGAGTACATGCAGTTCCGGACGCAGATTCTCGGCAAGTTCAGGAACTACGACGTCCCCGTCATCGAGCTCAAGAAGGACAACCGGAAGGAAGCGGTCTGTCTCGTCTTCGAGAAGGTCAATACCGGCGGAGTTCCGCTCTCGGTCTTCGAGCTCGTGACCGCCACCTACGCGGCGGACGGCGTCAACCTCCGCGACGAATGGTACGGACGGGAGGACGCCGAGGGGATCGCCTCATACCTCCGACGGCAACGACTCCTCCGCGAGGTGCAACCGACCGAGTTCCTCCAAGGGCTCTCGCTCCTCCATACCTACGATCTCCGGAATCGAGACCTCGCCGCAGGGAAGACGGGCAAGCAAGTCACCGGCGTGAGCGCCAAACGCGAATCCGTCCTTGGGCTTCCGCTCGAAGCGTACCTCCGCCTCCGCGATCGGCTGCGGGACGGCTATGTGCGGGCGGCGAAGTTCCTCCGAAAGGAGAGCTTCTACTCCACCAAGGATCTCCCGTACCGGACGCAGCTCGTCCCGCTCGCCTGCATCCTCGCGCTCCTCGAGGATCGATGGCAGGAGCGCACGGTCTACGAGAAGCTCTCGCGCTGGTTCTGGTGCGGCGTCCTCGGTGAGCTCTACGGAGGCGCCGTCGAGACGCGCATGGCGCTCGACGTCCCACAGGTGATGGCCTGGATCGGCGGGGCCGAGGACGAGCCCGCGACCGTGCGTGACGCCAATTTCCAGCCTGGGCGCCTCGACACGCTGTGGTCGCGGAACAGCGCGGCCTACAAAGGCCTGCACGTGCTCGTCCAGCGGAACGGCGCGAAGGATTGGTTCTGGAACACGACGATCCGCGATCTCGACGAGACGGATTGGGAGGAGCGTCGATTCGACATCCACCACGTCTTCCCCAAGGACTGGTGCCGTAAGCACGGGATCGACGCGGGGCGTTGCGATTCCGTCCTCAACAAGACGCCGATCTCGTTCAAGGCCAACCGCATGATCGGCGGGCGCGCGCCGAGCGAATATCTCGCCCAGCTCGAAGGACACAAGAGCGTGAAGCTCACTTCCGAGGCGATGGACGAGATCCTCCGCACGCACTTCATCGATCCGGCGCAGCTCCGGGCCGACGACTTCGAGGGCTTCCTCGAATCGCGAAGACGCCTCCTCCTCGCCGAGATCGAAAAGGTGATGGGCAAGGTCCTCATCGCGACGGACGAATTGCCCGCGATCGACGACGACTACGGAGAGCCCGACGAGGACGTCGCCTGAACGCGCCCCTCGATCGTCGGTCCCCGAGGCCTCGGCGCCGAACCTCCACGATGCGTTGAATCGGCCGAAAGGCTCGATCTGGAATCCCGAGGTTTCGCCAGACGAGCGAGGCGGGGCAATTCGGAGACCTCGGGATTCCGGGCGAGGCGCGGCGGGCGTGATCGCGATACCCGGGGATTCCGAGAGAGGTGACGCGAGTCCGATCTGGAAACCCCGAGATTCGGGGAGGGGCCCTCTCTCGCGCGCGGGAAACCCGGGGATTCGTGATCGCGACGCGTGTCTTCATCGGTATTGCGTGATCTGGATCGCCGTGCATCATCCGGCCCCGGAGTCCCGGGGCGGACGCCACAGGGGGTGACGTCGTGTCCTCGGGCGCATGAGGGAAACGAATGAGCACTTCCGTCACGGAGACCCCGTTCGAGCTGCCGAAGCGTGCCGAGGCGGCGCAGGCCTTCGAGCGCGTGCAGCCGGAGATCCTGGCGCTCGCCCCGGAGCGCGTGCGGCGCATCACCGCCGACTTCGTCGCCTCCGTCGGCGTCGTCCTCCGGGCGATTCCGCGACTCGTCTCGCACCGCGAAGGCATCGCGGAGACGCTGCCCAAGCATCCAATCGACGCGCTCGACAGGCTCAAGGACTACGCGTTCGCCGCGTATTACGCCCACCTGCTCACGCTGCCCCAGGCTCGCCCCGCCTCCGAGAAGGAGGCGCTCGTCGAGGAGGGCAAGCCGCTCCGGCACGCGCTCCTCGTCGCGGCCGAAGCGCTCGCCGATCGCGGGCTCGTCTCGTCGGCGCTCGTGCAGCAGATCCGCAAGGGCGCCGGGCACGTCGATCTCGCGGGCGACCTCATCGCGCTCTCGGCGCTCTTCGCCGAGGCCTGGGGCGAGATCCACGACAAGACGGCCATCGACGTGCGCGAGGTGGAGCGCGCCGGCGAGCTCGGCACGGCGCTGCTCGAGGAGCTCCACCGCGAGCCGCCGGCGCCCGAGGGACTCAGCCCGCAAGAGATCCGCGCCCGCGCCTACACGCTCCTCGCCAACGCCTACGACGAGTGCCGCCGCGCCATCGCCTACTTGCGCTTCCACGAGCGCGACGCCGACCGCATCGCGCCCACGATGTTCGTGCGGAGCGCGCGCAAGAAGAGCGGCGAGGTGGAGGCGCCTTCGGTGAGCGAGGCCGCCGACGTCGCGGCGTGAGGTCGACATGACGAAGAGGGCCCCGTGGCGCTCGCCGGGGCCCTTCGTCTTCATCGCATCGCGCTCACGGCATCGGCCAGAGGACGGGGAGCGGGACGGTCGTGAAGGGGCGGCCGTCGCCGGTCTGGCCCTGGGCGGAGCCACCCCAGCAGAGCGTCGTGCCGTTCGCTCGCACGGCGCAGGTGTGCTGGAAGCCTCCTGCGACGGCCGTGACGTCCTGGGGAAGCGAGACGACCTTCAACGGCAAGCCCCCCGAATTCCCGCCGCGGGCGCCCTGGCCGATCTGACCGCCGTTGTTCCGGCCCCAGCAGAAGACTTCGCCGCTCTCGAGGGCCGCGCACGTGTGGTACTCGCCGCTTCCGATGGCGACGACGTCGGTGAGGCCGACGACGTCCACGGGTACCCCGCTGGCGCTCGTCGCGCCGTGGCCGAGCTGACCGGCGGCGCCCCAGCCCCAGCAGACCACCGTCTTCGTCTCGCGGAGCGCGCAGGTGTGGACGCGACCGGCCGAGATGGCGATGGCGTCTTCGAGGCCCTGGACCTGGACGGGCGTGGCCGAGGAATCCATCGTGCCGTTGCCGAGCTGCCAGGACGTGCCGTCGCCCCAGCACGAGACGCGGCCGTCCTCGTGGAGCACGCAGACGTGCGCGCTGCCCACGGTCACGGCTTGGGCGTCGGTGATGGACGAGACCTCGGTGGGGACTTGGGTCGCGCCGGAGTACACCTCCTTGCCCCAGCACGAGACGGTGCCGTCTACATGGACGGCGCAGGTCGTCTCTTCGCCCGCGGCGACGTCGACGACGTTGCTGATCCCGACGTCGACCGGCGAACGACGCGGACCACCGCCGCCGATCTGACCCTTCGAATCGTCACCCCAGCAAAGGACGCGCCCCGCGCGAAGGGCACAGCTGTGCCTCGCGCCGAGGGAGATCGCGTCGACGGCGTCGAGCGCGACGTCGACCGGGATGGGGTTGTTGCCGTAGTCGCGGCCGTCGCCGAGCTGGCCCTTCTGGTGGCTTCCAAAGCAGCGGACGCCGCCGTCGCGCCGGAGGACGCAGGTGTGGCTCTCCGTCGGGGGGCCTTCCGCGCCGCCGGCGCTGACCATCACGGCGTCGTCGACGCCGAAGACCTCGAAGGGCGTGAGCGCGTTGTTCGACCCGCCGCGACCGAGGAGGTCGTTCTGCCCCCAGCAGACGAGCCGCCCGTTCGCGCGGAGCGCGCAGGTGCCGTAAAGGCCCGCGTCGCTCTGGACCGCGTCGAC
>JAAYBZ010000062.1 GCA_012744445.1 Myxococcales bacterium
CCGAAGCCCGCGGCGACACCGCGACCGCCCTCGCGGCCTATGCTCGCTCCACACGCCGAGAGGCTCGCGAGGCCGCGGCCCAATTGATGGCGACCGACGGCCTCTGGAGGGAGGCGCTCGACGCAGCTCGCGAAGGCTTTGTCGGCCCCGTCTCCCGCGAGGTCGCGCTCGAAGCCGCCCTCCGGCTCGGCGACGAGGCCGCGCTCGCACGCGCCCTCGAGGGCGCGCCCGACGAGCCGTTCTTCTCCGCAGCCCGCGCCTACGCCCATGACGGCTGCGCGGCCTTCGTGGATCTCGGCCCCCCGGTGGAGGCGCGGAGCGAGGGCCTCCTCGACCTCTTCGTCCACTGCGCGGCCACCGAGCCCGCGCTCGCGCCGCGCCTCGGCGAGGCAATGGAGCTCCGCTCGGCCCTCCGCCGCGGCCTCGCCCACGGCGCCTACGAAGCCGGCCGCGCCGCGCGCGCCGGCGCGAACCTCGGCGCCGCAGAGCGCTCGTTCGAGCGCACCCTCGCGCTCCAGCCGGCCCACCGCTGGGCGGCCATCCAGCTCATGGAGCTCCTGGTGGACCAGAAGCGCACGGACGAGGCGCAGCGCGTGCTCGACGCCTCGCTCCACCACACCCAGCTCCTCCCCGAGGCCGAGGCGCGCCACGTGCGCCAGGCCGCGCGACGCCTCGGCCTCCGACTCCCGGAGGGCCCGAGCGCCCTCGAGGACGCCGCCGCCGAGACGGACGTCGAGGCGCTCACGGGCGCCGGCGGCGCGAGCCCCTCCGCCATGAACTGACGATTTTCGTCACCGCGGATTGCATCGAGTGACACTTTTTGTCCACAGCGAAGATTTCTAGTAATACCGCTTCCGAACCGGATCCCCCTCAGGGGCCGGTTCCACGCCATCTCGGGATGGCACGGCACGTGCTTCAACGACTGGCGGCATCTGTGGGTGAGCCCGGCTTGCCCAAGAAAAGAAGAGGAAACTCCATGCTCAAGACCAAGCGTACCGAGGGCTTCACCCTCATCGAGCTCATGATCGTCGTGGCGATCATCGGCATCCTCGCGGCGGTGGCCATCCCCGCCTACATGAACTTCACCAAGCAGTCGAAGACCAGCGAGGCCAGCGTGAACCTCGGCGCCATCTACCAGGGCGCCCGCGCGTACTTCGAGGGTGAGATGGGCACCGTCACGATGAAGCTTCCGACGATCGGCGCGGCCCTCGAGTCGAGCGCCACCTGCGTCATCGACAACACGGCGACGACGAACATCACCCCGGGCCCCGCGGCGCAGCTCATCGACTGGAACGCGCTCAACCAGGGCGCCGAGGGTCCGCGCTGGGCCGCCCTCATGTTCCAGGTGCAGGAGCCGGTCTACTTCAACTACACGGCGACGCCGAACGAGGGCGGTATGTGCGACATTATGGGTACCGCGGCTGGCCTCGCGCTCTACACCCTCACGGCCAACGGCAACCTCGACGGCGACGCGACGCTGTCGACGTTCAACATCTTCGTCGGTGTGAACCAGGACAACCAGGTCTTCCGCGGCCCCGTGGAGGCCACCAACGAGCTCGAGTGATCGAGCCGCGTCCTGCGTGACCCAGCCTCGCGCTCCGGCGCGGGGCTTTCTCAATTCTGGCCCTCGCATCGCGCGCGAGCGAGGCCAGAAAACTCTGGCATCCTACGCCGGCGTATGAAGACGTCCCTCCGCACCCTCGC
>JAAYBZ010000063.1 GCA_012744445.1 Myxococcales bacterium
CGGGGGCCGCCTCGTCGGCCGGCGCAGCCTCTTCGTCGGCGGCCTCGTCGTCCACGGGGAGCGAGGGCGCGAACTCGGGGGTGTTCAGCTCGAGGACCGGCGCCTCGTCGGCGCCCTCGATGCTGGCCGGCGCTTCCTTGCCCTCGCGGATGCGCGACTCGACGCGCTCGAGGGCGGCCGCGTCGCGCGAGCTGATGTACGCGAGCACGACCGAGAGGAGCATGAAGAGCGCGGCGCTGACGCTGGTGAGCCGCGTGAGGATGTTGGAGCCGCCGCCGCCGCCGAAGACCTGCTGCCCCATGCCGCCGCCGATGCCGCCGAGCCCGCCGCCTCGCCCCGACTGGAGCAGGATCACGAAGATCAGGAAGAAGCAGACGAAGACGTAGACGACGGTGAGTAAGGTGGTCATGAGCGGCTCAGTGCTTGGCGGCCCGAATGATGGGCAAGAACGACTCGGTCTTCAAGGAGGCGCCTCCGACGAGCGCCCCGTCGACGTCGGGTCGACCGAGGAGGGCCGCGGCATTGTCGGCCTTGACCGACCCCCCATAGAGGATGCGCACTTTGTCCCGAAACGCCGCGGAAAGCGAGCCCCGAATCGCCGCGTGCATGGCCTGGGCGTCGTCGGGGCTGGCCGTGCGACCCGTGCCGATGGCCCAGACGGGCTCGTAGGCCACGAGGACGCGATCGAGATCGAGGCCCTCGAGCCCCGCCTTCACCTGCGAGAGGACCACCTCTTCGGCGCGCCCGGCCTCGCGCTCCTCGAGCGTCTCGCCCACGCAGACGATGGGGACGAGCCCGCCACGCTGCGCGGCCTGCGCCTTCTTCTGCACGTCGGCGTCGCGCTCACCGAAGAGCTGACGACGCTCCGAGTGTCCCACGATGACGTACGTGCACCCCGCGTCGACGAGGAAGGGCGCGCCCACCGCCCCGGTGAACGCCCCGCCATCCTCGAAGTGGACATCCTGGGCGGCGAGGGCGATCGACGACCCCTCGAGCGCCTCGCGGACGGCGTGGAGCGAGGTGTAGACCGGGGCGAGGACGACGTCGCACGAGGCGGGCTCGGCCACGAGCGCGGCGCGGAGCGAGGAGGCGAGCGCGCGCGCCTCCTCGGCGAGGAGGTTCATCTTGAAATTGCCAGCGACCACCGGTCGCCGGCTCATCGGAGCGCCTCCACGCCCGGGAGCTTCCGGCCCTCGAGGAATTCGAGCGAGGCGCCACCTCCGGTGGAGACGTGGCCGAACGACGAGGCGAGGCCCGTGCGGTTCACCGCGGCCACGCTGTCGCCGCCGCCCACCACCGAGAAGGCCGGGCTCGCCGCGATCTGACGCGCGATGCCGAAGGTGCCCTCGGCGAAGGCCTCGTTCTCGAAGAGCCCCATCGGGCCGTTCCAGAAGATGCAGGCGGCCTTGGCCAGGATGCTGCCGTAGCGCTGGACCGTGGCGGGGCCGATGTCGAGCGCCATCACGTCGGTGGAGACGTCGTCGACCGTGACGACCTCGCCGCTCGTGGCCGAGGTGGAGTCGGCGACGCGGAGATCGACCGGCAGGTGCACGGCGATGCCGGCCGCGTCGGCCTTCTGGAGGAGCGTGCGCGCGAGCGGGAGCTTGTCGGTCTCCACGAGGCTCTTGCCGAGCTCGAAGCCGCGGGCCGCGAGGAAGGTGTTGGCCATCGCGCCGCCGATGAAGAGGCCGTCGACGCGCTTCATGAGCGCCTCGATGACGGCGATCTTGTCGCTCACCTTCGCGCCGCCGAGCACGGCGTAGTAGGGGCGGGGCGGATCATCCTGGATACGCCCGAGCGCGGCGAGCTCGGCCTGCATGAGGAGGCCGGCCGCGCGCTCCTCCATGAGCTGCGGGAGGGCGCAGACCGAGGCGTGCGCGCGGTGCGCCGCGCCGAAGGCGTCGTTGACGTAGACGTCGGCGAGCGCCGCGAGCTCCTTGGCGAACGCGGGATCGTTCTTCTCCTCGCCCTCGTGGAAGCGGAGGTTCTCGAGCAGCACCACGCCGCCCTCGCGGAGATCGGAGACCACCTTGCGCGCGCCGTCACCGATGCAGTCGTCGGGGAGCACGACCTCGTCCACGCCGAGCAGCTCGGCCAGGCGCGCCGCCACCGGCTCGAGCGAGTACTCGGGCTTGGGCTTGCCCTTGGGCCGCCCGAGGTGCGAGGCCACGACCAGCTTCGCGCCCCGCTCGAGGAGGCGCGTGAGCGTGGGAAGCGCGGCGCGGATCCGCGCATCGTCGGCCACCTCGCCGTTCGCGAGCGGCACGTTGAAGTCCACACGCACGAAGACCCGACGGCCTTCGACCTCGAGGTCGTCGATCGAACGAATGCTCATTTCTCCTCAGCTCTTCTGGGCGACGAAGCGCGCCACGTCGAGCAGCCGCGCCGCGTATCCCCACTCGTTGTCGTACCAGGCTTGCACTTCGACGAGGGTTCCGTCCACGACCTGCGTGAGCGGGGCGTCGAACACGGCCGAGTGCGTATCACCCACGAAGTCCATCGACACCAGGGGACGCTCCTCGTACGCGAGGATGCGGGCGAGGCGACCCTCGGCGGCCTCGCGGAACGCCGCGTTGATGGTGGCGGCGTCGGTGCTCTTCTTGGGGACGACCGTGAGGCAGGTGAGGCTCACGTTGGGCGTGGGCACGCGGACGGCCATGCCGTCGAGCTTCCCCTTGAGGTGCGGGAAGACCTCGGTGACCGCCGTGGCCGCGCCGCTCGAGGTGGGGACCATGGAGAGCGCCGCCGCGCGGCCCCGGCGCGCGTCCTGCGAGTGCGTCCCGTCGACGAGGTTCTGATCGCCCGTGTAGGAGTGGACCGTGACCATGTGGGCCCGCTCGATGCCGACGGTCTTGTCGAGCACGTCGATGAGGGGCGCGAGGCAGTTGGTCGTGCAGGACGCGTTGGAGATGACGTTGTGCTTGGCCGGATCGTAGGCGTCCTCGTTGATCCCGAAGCAGAGGGTGACGTCGGAATTGATGCCGGGGGCGCTGAGCACGACCTTGCGCGCCCCGGCCTCGAGGTGCTGCGCGGCCTTCTCGCGCTTGCGGAGCCGGCCGGTGCACTCGAGCACCACGTCGACCTCGAGCTCGGACCAAGGGAGCTTCGCCGGGTCGGGGTTGGAGAGCATCCGCACGCGCGAGTTGCCGACGATCATCACGTCGTCCTCGACCCGGACCTCGAAGCCGGCGCGGCGGTGGATGCTGTCGAACTCGAGCAGGCGCGCGAGCGACTCGGGGGGCGCGAGATCGTTGACGGCGACGAGCTCGATGTCTCGCGCGCCGCTCGAGAAAAGCTGCCGGGCGACGCTCCGCCCGATGCGTCCGAATCCGTTGATGGCGATGCGCTTGGACACTTCGTCCTCCGTCGCGTTCGATCGCGCCGCTGTGCTGGAAGAGAAGTTATTTAGCGGCCGGATCCCTCAGGGTCAACGAAGAGCGATTGTCCCCCAAGAGGGTGCTCGACGTCGCTCGACGAGGAGGCTCGGGGCCCGAATCGGCCAAGAATCCAGGGTGAAAACGAAAAGAGCCCGCGGCGGGGCGGGCTCTTTGGCGGTCGCGGGGGCGGGACTTCGACTCACTCGGCGGCTTCGGCCGAGACCTGCGCGTCCTCGGTGACGAGCTCGAGGAGGGCGTTGGTGAAGACGACGATGTCGCCTCGCGAGTGCCCTTGCGACCGCAGCTCGCGGTAGAGCGACTTGGCGATGATGCGCAGCGCGCGCGCGTCGCCCGCCGGTAGCACGCTCTCCTGTTTACGGGCATCGATGGACATTCCGGTTCCTACTCCCTGGGGTCGGCCCATGTGGAAAGCAAGCTTCGGGCCAGCGCGTGGGAGAAGGCAGAAGAGGGCGTCCCGAGCGGGCGGTCCGTCGATTTTCCGAGGATTTCCGTGAGTCGACCGTTGGATATGGAGCTTCGACGGTCACCCTTCCTCGTCATCCGTCCAGTTGGGTGCGAAGCGAACACCGCGGTGCGAGCCCCAGTGCGAAAGAGATTACGCACCGGCGCGTGCCGCACGTCTCAGCCCTGGTTGGACTGCAGGGCCTGCCGGACGGCGCTGGTGCTCTTGTCGACGACCTTGGTGAGGAGCTCGATCTCGCGCGCGGACCGGTAGACCGCCGCTTGGAGCGCGATGAGGTGGGTCGGATCGTCCTTCCGGCTCCTCATGCTGGCCACGAGGCTGCGTTCGAGGACGCGCTCCCCTTCGGCGACGCGCCCGAGGGTCTCGGCGAAGACCTCTCGGAACGAACGGCCGACGCCGGTGGGCGCCGAAGGGGGGGAGGCGCTGGAGGGGACGAGGTGCAGGGCTTGGGACGTGGGGAAGGGCGAGACGGAATTCGAGATGCGCATGACGGGCTCATCGGCCGGCGAGCGCGGGAGTTTCGCCCTCGACGAGCGCCGCCCGCAGCCGATCGAGCGCGCGCGTGTAGATGCGGCTCGCCCACGACTTGGAGATGCCGAGCTTCTTCGCCGTCTGGTCGAAGGGGATCCCCTCGAAGTAGTAGCCGACGATGAGCGCGCGCTCGCGCTCGTCGAGGATCTCGAGGGCGTCGTGGAGCCTCCGCTTGGACTCGGCGTGGAGAAACGACTCCTCGGGGCTCGGCCCCTCGTCGACCGCCTCGCTGCCCTTGTGCTCGCTCGCGTGGGCGAGGACGAAGCTCGTGGTGAGCCGGGCGAGGGCCGTGTCGATCGACTTCACCGTCTGGTCGAGGGAGGCGCCGCCTCGCTCGCGCGGAGCGTAGGCCACGTCCTCGGTGATGCGATCGGCGGCCTCGGCGGCCTTGAGGCGCGCGTGGGCTCGGCGACTGAGCCGCGACATCTCGCGCACGCCGTCGATGACCGCCCCGCGCACGCGATAGCTCGCGAAGGTGCGGAAGAGGACGCCGCGCGAGGGGTCGAAGCGCTTCTTGGCTTCGACGAGGCCTTGAAAGGCATAGGCCATCAGGTCGGGCGTCTCGGAGGCCGGGAGCATGAGCTCGCGGACGACGCGGTGGACGATGGACTCCACCATGCTCCGATGCTCTTCGATGAACGAGTCTTCCGGTTGCACGCGATCCCCTCGATGGCGAGCCCACAGCGATTAGTACGGAATTGTGGGCGGTCAAGCGCCGAACACTGTCGGGCGACGCGCGCGGAGGTTTCGTCGCGGTCGCGAATTTCCAAGTCTCACGCGCGAGGGCGACCGAATGATCACGCGCGACTTTTCAAGGAGGCCCTAGGCGAGTACAAGCGCGTGACGATGTCCGTGAGGCGGCCCATCACCGATCGTCCGAGCGTCGCGCGCGCCGACCGAAAAGAGCGCGAGCGATTCCGCGCCATGGCGGTGAAGGCGGGCGATTGTCCGTCGACGGCCGACGCCTTCGCCTTCGCGTACCAGAGCCTCGGCGCGCAGGATCGCCTCCGCATGGCGCGCGCCGTGGCGCGCGATCTCCGCGGCTCCGGCGACGATCCCGGCCCTGCGCTCGCGATCTTCCTCGCCGTCGAGGAGGAGCCCGCGATCGTGGCCGAGCTCGTGACGATGCTCGGCCGGCTCGACGAAGGCGCGGCGCGGACGCGGGCGCGCGCGAGCTTCTTCGGCGGCAGCCCGCCTTCCGGCATCCTCCTCGGCCTCCCCAAGCACGGCGAGTGGGTCGCGCTCTTCATCGAAGACGCCGAGGTGCCCGAGGTGAGCCTGCTCCGCGCGCCGACCTACGACGAGCTCGAGCTCCGCGCCGCGTCGATCGTCGGCCGCGCCGCGCGCCGCGTGCGGCCCGACGAGGCCGCCGACGCCGCCGCGCCTCGACTCTTGCAACATCGCCGCGCGCGGGGAAGCTTGCCCCCGGGCGCGCGGGAATTCGCCGAGATCTTCTCGGTCTGAGCCTCCGCCGCCGCGTTCGAGGAAAAGCTTCGTGGCCGTCTACACCTCCATCTCGCTCGCCGATGCCTCCCGCATCACCCAAGCGCACGGGCTCGGCGCCGCCACCGCGCTCATGCCCATCGCCGCCGGGAGCGTGAACACCAACTACTTCGTGCACGGCCCCTTCGGGAAGCTCTTCCTCCGCGTCTACGAGGAGCAGGAGGCCCAGGGCGTCGAGTACGAGTGGGCGCTCCTCGATCACCTCGACGCGCGCGGCATCCCGCTCCCGCGTCGCGTCCGAGGCACCCAGCCCGGCGAGGTCCGCGTCGCCGGCAAGCCCACCGCGCTCTTCGAGGTCGTGGGTGGCGAGGAGCTCTGTTTCCGCCTCGTCGAGCCGCGTCACCTCGCCTCCGTGGGCGACGTCCTCGCCCGCATCCACCTCGCCGGCCGCGACTTTCCGTGGCGCCGCGCGGGCCGCTTCCAGCGCAAGAACATCGCCGAGCGCCTCGATGACGCCGCGCGCGCGAACCGCCCCGAGCTCGAAGCGCCCATCCATGAGCTCCGCGCGACGCTCGCGCGCCTCGAGGCCACGCCCGAGCGCCCGCTCCCCCGCGGCGTGATCCACGGCGATCTCTTCCGCGACAACGTGCGCTTCGAGGGCACCGAGATCGCGGCCGTGCTCGACTGGGAGAGCGCGAGCGACGGCGTCCTCCTCTACGACCTCGTCGTCGTCTTCCTCGCCTGGTGTTACGGCGACGACCTCGACTTCGAGCGGGGAAGGGCGCTCTTCGACGCCTACCAGGCCGTGCGGCCGCTCGAGGCCGTGGAGTGGGAGGCGCTCTTCGACGTGGCCGTCGAGGCGGCCGTGCGCTTCAGCGCGACGCGCATCACCGACTTCCACCTCCGGGGCGACGACGGAAGCCGCGTGATGAAGGACTACCGCCGCTTCCTCGCGCGGCTCGCGGCGCTCGAGGCGCTCGGGCCCGAGGGGCTGCGGTCGAAGCTCGGCTGAGCCGCGGGGCAAGCCCTCTAGGGGCGCCCCGCCGGCGGATCAGTCGTCGATGTTGGTGTCGAGGCCGAAGAGCTCGTCGTCGTAGCGCGGGCTCTCGAGGATCTCGCCGTTGGGCCCGTCGCGGCGGATGACGAGGAGCTCCTGCGTCGTCGCGTCGCCGTGCTCGCGCACGAAGACCGTGACGTAGTTGATCCCGTCGTGGAGCGGGACGGTGGCCTTGAAGCGCACGTCGTCGGTGGGCTTGCCGTTGCCGAAGCTCTGGTAGAAGACCTTGTTGGCGCCGGCGAAGACGTAGACGTCGCGCACGCCGCTCTCGTCGGTGGCCTGCCCCTCGATCACGATGCGGTCGTTCCGCGTGACGAGCGACTCGACGTGAACGCGGACCCGCGGCGGCACGTTCTGGAAGACGGGCTCGATGGGCCCCGCCTCGCCCGTGCCCACGGCGCTCGCCTCGACCCACGCGGGCTGCCCCTCGGGGAGCCGCACCTGGACGAAGCCGTCGATCTCGCGGAGCGCCTCGACCGAGGCCCCGCGCGGGGCGTTCGCCACGATCTCGGCGTCGGCGTCGGGCGACTCGCGGAAGACCGCGCCGGGCACGAGCTGCACGCGGCGGACGCGGCGCTCGGGCGCCTGGAGGGCGGGCGCCACGGGGATGCGCTTCTCCTGGCTGAAGCCGTGGCGGAGCTCGGTGTCGTAGACGGAGACCTCGAGCTTCACCTCGTTGCGGCTGAAGTCCTTGAGCACCTCGAAGCCGAAGCGCACCACGCGCTCCTCGCCGGGCGCGAGCGAGTCGAACTCGAAGCGGCCGTCGTGGAGGAGGATGCCCTTGCCGTTCTCCTTGCCCGTCTGCGAGCGGAGCGTGGCGTAGGTCTTGTAGGCCGGGCCGTCGCCCACGTTCTTCACGCGGAGGTAGAGGTTGCCGCGCTCGCCGCGCTGGAGGCGCCCGTCGCCGTTGCCCTCGTGATCGTCGCCGAAGTGGAGCGACCACGCGAAGATCGGCCGGGGGAGGGGCTGGATCTGCGTCCGCACGAAGACCGGCTCGGGGGCGTTCCCGTGCTCGTCCTCGAAGCGGATCTCGATGCCGTCGGCGCGCGCCGGCGTCCCGCGGGGCACGCGGCACGCGCGCTTCGGGCCCTCGCCCTCGCACACGCCGAGGGGGGCGGTCCACTCGCGCGTCTCGCCGGGCATGAGCTTGCCGAAGACGAGCTCGCGGTTGTGGAAGAGGCGGTTCTCGCTCTTGGTCACGGCGCGGAGCCGGTAGAGCGGGGCGTCGCCCGTGTTGGTCACGCGCACGGTGAGCTGGATGGGCTCGCCGGCCGTGACGCGGTTCTCCTCGCGATCGGTGAAGGCCTCCACGGCGACGGTGGTCTTGCCCGCGTTCTCGCCGACGCTCCAGTCGACGCCGAGCTTCTTGAGCTCGGCGACGGCGCGCGCGAGCTCCTTCTCGCGGGCGGTCTCGATGACGGGCCCCGCCTCCTTGAGCATCTTCCGCCGGTCGGCGCTCGTGACGCGCGAGAGGAGGCGCACGGAGAAGTCGGTGAGGAACTCCACCTCGTCCTCGTTCTCGGCCGCCTCCTCGGGCGCGGCCTCCTCGAGGCGGCGCCGCGTCTCGCGGTCGAGGTAGTAGCGGAGGACGACGGTGGACTCGGTGGGCAGGAGCGCCGCCGCGTGCGTGAGGTGCTGCTTGAGGTCGGCCTCGCGGAAGGCCGTGTCGTCGACCATGAGGTCCATGCGCTCGAGGTCGACCGTCATGGGCTCGATGGCGATGTCGGGCACGATGCCGACGCCCTGGATCGAGACGTCGCCGGGCGTGAGGTATTGCGCCACGGTGAGCTTGAGGGCGGAGCCGTCCTGGAGGTTGAAGAGGACCTGCACCGAGCCCTTGCCGAAGCTCCGCTGACCGATGACGAGCGCCCGATCGTGGTTCTGGAGCGCGCCCGCCACGATCTCGCTCGCCGAGGCGCTCGAGCCGTTGATGAGCACGATCATCGGGTAATTGGGCTCGGTGCCGCGCTCGTGGGCCTCCTTGCTGTCGCGCTCGCGCGGATCCTGCGAGGAGGTGGCCACGATGGTGCCGCTCGGGAGGAAGGTGTCGGCGACCTTCACGGCCTGATCGAGGAGGCCGCCCGGGTTGTCCCGGAGGTCGAGCACGAGCGCCTTCATCTTCTGCTCGTGGAGCTTGGCGAGGGCCTCACGGAGATCGGCCGTGGTGTTGCCCTGGAAGTTGCTGATCTTCACGTAGCCCACGTTGGACGCGAGCATCCGGCTCTCGACCGACTTGATGCTGATGATGGCGCGCGTGAGCGTGTACTTCTTCTTCTTGGAGTAGGTCCCGTTGGGCTGCTTGCGCGAGATCCAGACGTCGACCTTGGAGCCCTCTTCGCCGCGGAGGCGATCGACGGCCTCGGTGAGGGGCATGTTGAGCGTGGACTCGTCGTCGATCTGCACGATGCGGTCGCCCTTGAGGAGGCCGGCGCGCGAGGCCGGCGTGTTCTCGATGGGGCGGATGATGGTGAGGTGGCCATCGCGGATGGAGATGACGATGCCGAGGCCGCCGAAGTGCCCGCTCGTGCTGGCCTGCATCTCCTTGAAGACCTCGGGCGAGAGCAGGACCGTGTGCGGGTCGAGCGTGCGGAGCATCCCGTTGATGGTCGCGTACTCGACGTCCCGGAGATCGATGTCGGGCTCTTTGACGAGCTCGGGCTGGAGGAACTCGAAGATCTCGCGGAAACGCTCGGTGAGGGCCCAGGGGCTCGTCACCTTGGCCACGTCGAAGCGCCGCTTATGCTCGTTGACCTGGATGGTGAGGTGATCGTCTCCGTCCTCGTAACGGACGATGACGGGGGCCACGACCCGCTGGAGGCTGGTGAGGCCGCCGAGGAGCATCCGCTTGTAGTCGATGCGCTCGGGCTCGACGTAGCGGCTCTTCACCTCGAAGACGGTCCGCTGGAGCGCGCTCAGCCGGGAGAGGTCGTAGGCCTCGCGCTGCTTCGCGGCTTGGGCTCGCGAGGAGCCGTCGATGTTCACGTCGAGGCCGTTGGGCTCGCGACCGAACGTCATGAAGAGCGCGAGCGCGAGCACCGTGGCGTAGACGAGCGCGAAGGCGGAGCGTTTCTTTAGTTTCATCGCATCGTTGGAGGGCGTCGCCTCGATTCTCGGAGCATAGCCAGCCGTGGGCCCCGCGGCTACGGTCGCTGGATCCCCACGCGGACCTTGTGTATGGAGCGGGCCATGCCTCCTTCGCTGCGCGCGTCCTTCCCACGCGACGTCCTCCAGCTCTGCGACGAATTCCGAGCGAAAGGGGCGCGCGTGTGGATCGTCGGGGGCGGTGTGCGCGATCTCCTCCTCGGGAGGGAGGCTTACGACTTCGATCTCGCCACCGACGCCCGCCCCGAGCGGGTGGTGAAGATGTTCAAGCGCACGATCCCCACCGGGATCGCCCACGGGACGGTGACGGTGCTCTTCCGGGGGCGCGGCTACGAGGTCACGACCCTCCGCGGCGAGGAGGGCTACGCCGACGGCCGCCGTCCCGATCACGTGGAGTACGTGGACGACGTCGAGGACGACCTCGCGCGGCGCGACTTCACGGTGAACGCCATCGCCTACGATCCGGCCGCGGACGCGCTCATCGACCCCTTTGGCGGGCTCGAGGACCTCGAGGCCCGGCGTCTCCGCGCGGTGGGCGATCCGCTCGCCCGCTTCCGCGAGGACGGCCTGCGCATCCTCCGCGGGGCCCGCTTCGCCGCCACGCTCGAATTCGACCTCGATCCCGAGACCGAGGCGGCCTTCGGGCCCTCGCTCGACGTCTACGCCAAGGTGAGCCGCGAGCGGATCCGCGACGAGTGGGTCAAGGCCTTCAAGGCGAGGGAGCCCTCGCGCGCCTTCGAGGTGATGGCGCGGACGGGGATCCTCCGCGTGACCTCCGAGGTCCTCGGGCGCTTCGCCGAGGAGCGCCCGGAGGACTTCACCCGAGCCCTCCGGGCGATGGACGCCTGCCCGCGCGATCCGAGCCTCCGCCTCGCCGCGCTCCTCGCCCTTTCCGTCGCCGACGACCAGGGCCGCGCCTCGCCGGAGGCGAGCGCCGCGTTCGCCGAGGACTTCGTGAAGGAGCTGCGGGGCACGCGCGAGGAGCGGGCGCGGATCCCGCGCTGGATCGTCGGCGCGAGCGCGCTCCCTCCGGCGGACGACCCCGTGGCCGTGCGCCGCTTCGTCCAGCGGATCGGCCGGGAGGACCTCGATCCCGCCCTCACGCTCGCCGAGGTCTTCGCCGAGGACGAGGCCGCGCGGCGGCGGGTCGTCGAGGTGCGCGAGACCACGCGCCGCGAGCTCGAGGCCGGCATGGCCGTCGAGACGCGCGACCTGGCGGTGAAGGGCAGCGACGTGATCGCGGCCCTCGGGACCGGGCCGGGGAAGCACGTCGGTGTGCTGCTCTCGATGCTCCTCGACGAGGTCACCCTCGATCCCTCGAAGAATCGGCCCGAGGCGCTCCTCGCCATCGCGCGCGAGCTCGAGCCCAGGGCGCGCGAGCTCGCGGCGAAATGAGCTTCGTCGACCTGCATTCGCACGTGATCCCGGCCGTCGACGACGGCGTGAAGACCCTCGACGACGCCCGCGCGCTTCTCCGGGGGCTCCGTTCCCTCGGCTTTGCGCACGTGGTCGCCACGCCCCACATCCGCACGGCGCTCTTCGAGAACGAGCCCGCGGCGCTCCGGCGCGCGTTCGACGCGCTCGTCGCGGCGCTCGGCGACGACGACGCGCTCCCCTCGCTCGGCCTCGCCGCCGAGCACCACGTCGACGACGTGGTCTTCGAAAAGCTCGCGGCGGGCGACGGGCTCCCCTATCCGGGCGGGCGGGCGGCGCTGGTCGAGCTGCCCGAGACGCGCTTTCCGCTCGGCATCGACGGGCGCTTCTTCGACCTGATGGTGCGCGGCGTCCGCCCCGTCGTCGCGCACCCCGAACGCTACGCGCCGCTCTTCCGCGGGAGCGAGCCGCTCGCCACCTGGGTCTCGCGAGGCGTCGGGGCGCAGCTCGATCTCATGTCGCTCGTGGGGCGCTACGGGAAGAACCAACAGCGCGCGGCCGAGCGGATGCTCGACCAGGGGCTCTACCTCGTGGCGGCGAGCGACGCGCACAAGCCCGAGCACCTGCCGCTCGTGGAAGCCGGGCTCCTCGCCCTCGAGCGGCGCGTCGGGGCGAGCGGCGCGCGCGCGCTCCTCGTGGACGGCCCGCGAGCGCTGCTCGGCGAGGACGCGGCGCTGTAACGCGCGCTCGCGTCCGTGGTATTCCTGGCGCTCCACACGTGACCCGGCCTTCGCTCCGACTCCTCCGCGCGATCCTGCCGCGCCTCTTGCTGTCCATCGCGCTCGCGCTCCTCTTCGTGTGGATCGTCCGTCAGGGCGGGCTCCCGCTCATCCCCCCGCGCTCCTCCTTCGACGCGCTCGCGTGGTGGGCGCTGCCGATCTACTTCGTCACGCTGGTGCTCACGCACCTCTTCCGGGCCACGCGCTTCCGCTTCCTGATCCGCCCGGTGAAGCAGCTCCCGCTGCGCGACGTCATCGCGCTCAACTGGGTCGGCTTCTTCGCCATCTTCGCGTTCCCGCTCCGGCTCGGCGAGATGGCGCGGCCGATGCTCACCAAGCTCCGCCACGGCATCTCGGCCTCGGCCGGGCTCGGCACCGTGGCCGTCGAGCGCGTCTTCGACGGGCTCCTCACGAGCTTCTGCGTGGCCTACGGGCTCTTCGTCTTGCCCACGAGGCCGCCCGAAACGGCCGTCGAGCGAGCGCTCCCCGGCTACGGGCTCCTCGCGCTCCTCGTCTTCGGCGGGGCCTTCCTCGCCGTCTTCTTCTTCCTCTGGCAGCGGGAGCGGGCCACGCGGCTCACCCAGGCCGTGCTCGGCCTCGTCTCGCCCAAGCTCGCCGCGTTCGTCGCGAGCAAGGTCGACGCCGTGGCCGAGGGCCTGCGCTCGGTCCAGAGCGCGCGGCTCCTCTCGCTCTTCACCCTCGAGACGCTCGCCTATTGGGGCGTGAACGCGCTCGGGATGTGGCTCCTCGCGCGCGGCTGCGGGCTCCCGCTCTCCCTCGGCCAGGTGGTGGGCGTGATGGGCATCATGGCCATCGGCATCCTCCTGCCGGCCGGGCCGGGCCTCTTCGGCGCCTTCCAGCTCTCGGCGGCGCTCGGCCTCTCGCTCTACCTCCCGCAGGAGCTCGTGCAGCACGAGGGCGCGCTCTTCATCTTCTTGCTCTACGCGGTGCAGGCGAGCTTCATCACCGTGGCCGGGCTCGTCCCGCTCTACGCCATGGACCTCGAGCTCTCCTCGCTCGTGGGCCCCGCGGCGCAGAAGGCCACCAGCGGCTCAGCCGACGTCCTCTAGGCGCGGCGTGGCGAGGCGCGCGGTCGCGTCGCGATCGAGCTTGCCCACGGCGTTGGTGGCGAGGGCGTCCACCACGGCCACCTTCCGCGGCAGCTTGAAGGGCGCGAGCGCCTCGCGGAGCGTCGCGACGATCGCGCGCGGCGAGGGCGCGCCGGGCTCGAGCACGAGGGCGGCGGCGACGCGCTGGCCCCAGGTGTCGTCGTCCACGCCGAAGACGCACGCGGCGCGCACCCCGGGGATGCGCTCGAGCGCGGCCTCGACCTCGGCCGGATAGACGTTCTCGCCGCCCGTCACCACGAGGTCACGGCGCCGGGCGAGGATGTGGAGGCGACCGGCCTCGTCGAAGCGCCCGAGATCGCCCGTCTCGAAGAAGCCCTCGTCGTCGAAGGGAGAGGGGAGCCCGAGGTAGCCGTCGAAGAGGTTCGGGCCGCGGACGCGGATCTCGCCGGCGGGGCCGAGGCGCACCTCCACCGAAGGCAGCGGCTCGCCGGCTCCGTCGGCTTGGCCGCGGACGGGGGCGCGGGCCGTGGTCACCTGCGAGCAGGCCTCGGTGAGGCCGTAGGTGGTGTGGATCGGCAGGCCCCGGGAGAGCGCCCGATCGAGCACGCGCGCGGGGCAGGCCGCGCCGCCGAGGAGGATGGCGCGGAGCGTGCCGCGCTCGAGCCCGAGGTCGAGCAGCCGATCGAGCATCGTCGGGACGAGCGAGACGTAGGCGGGCCGCCACGCGGCGATCGCGTCCATCGCGCGCGAGGCCTCGAAGGGCGCGGCGAGGGCGATGGACGAGCCCGCGAGGAGCGAGCGGATCACGATCGATAACCCGCCGACGTGCGCGATGGGCATCACGAGGAGCCAGCGATCGCCCGGGGCGAGCGGGAGGCGCGTGGCGCTCGCCTCGGCCGAGGCGACGAAGGCGCGGCGCGAGAGCACGGCGGCCTTGGGCGCGCCCGAGGTCCCCGAGGTGTGGAGGATGGCGAGGGTGCCTCGCGATGCCTCGGGGGGCGCGGCCTCGCCCCGCGTCGCGAGGCTTCCGTCGGCGTCGACGAGGAGCGCGGGGCGCGTCCGCTCGAGGGCGGCGGCGCGCTCGGCGGGCGTCCAGCGCGGGTGGATCATCACGATGGCCGCGCCGAGCTCGAGGGCCGCGAGCACGTCGATCACGCGCGCGCGCGTCGCCTCGCCCACGATGGCGACGCGCGACCCTTCGGCGAGGCCAGCCGCCCGGAGCTCGCCGAGGCGCGCACGAACGCGAGCGGCGAGCTCGGCATAGGAGAGCGATCCCGCTTCGTCGACGAGGGCCTCGTCGAGGACGCCCGCACGCGCGAGGACGGAGAGCGTCATCCGAGCCCCTCCGCGCGGCGGACGTCGGCGACGGGCCCGCCGAGGCCGACGGGGAGCGCGACGCGCGCGCCGTCCTCATCCGTCCAGGCGTCGAGCCCGGCGTAGGGGAAGAGCCCGTGCGCGCCCTCCGGATCCAGCGCGAGCGCGAGGTGGACGAGCATCGCGAAGGCGCGGGGCGGCTCGAAGAGGTGCCCGACGACCACGCGCCCGCCCTCGCGCTCCACCTCGCGGCCGAGCGAGAGCGACGCCGAGACGCCGAGGCGGGTCGGCTTGAGCACGAGCGCCTCGGCCTTGCCGCGGGCGACGGCCTCGAGGGCGAGCGAGGGCGCGCGATCGACGCTCTCGTCGAGGGCGACGCGGCAGGGCAGGGGCGGCGCTTCGAGCAGCCGCTCCACCGAGAACGGCTCCTCGACGTAGTCGACGCCGATCTCGGCGAGCACCTCGAGGAGCGGATGCCGCGCGTCACCGAGCGCGCCGTTCGCGTCGGCGCGGAGGATGCGCGAAGGCCCGAGCTCCGCGCGGAGGCGGAAGAGGAGCGCGGCCTCGTCCCGCGCGCGCCCGGGGCGGCCGATCTTCACCTTCACGCCGGGCGCGCCGGCCTCGATCATGCGGAGCGCGTCCTCCACCCCCGTCTCGATCGAGTCGACCAGCCCCACGGCGCGGAGCTCGCGCGCGTTCGCGCCGAGGAGCGCCGCCACCGGGCAGCCCTTCTGCTTGCCCTCGCGGTCCAGGAGCGCGGCCTCCACGGCGAAGCGGGCAGAGGGAGGGGCGAGCTCCGGTATCGAGCTCGACGCGCCGTCGAGGCGGAGCCCTCTGAGCGCGGCGGCGACCTCTTCGAGCGTCTCGGCGGAGAACCCCGGGAGCGGGGCGGCCTCGGCCTCACCCTTTTCGCCGCCGCCCTCGATCGACACGGCGAGGGCGCGCCTCGCCTGGACGCTCCCCTTGGCGCTTTCCCTCGGCCGCGGAAGCTCGACGGCGAGGTTCCGGAGCGCGAGGCGGAGGCTCACGACGAGAGACCGAGCCCGGCGGCGAAGAGCACGCCGTGGAGGAGGAGGAGCTTGGCCGTGTCCACGAGCACGGGGTTCAGGGCGGCTCCGTCCTCGCGGCGGAGCCTCGCGAAGAGGCGCAGCCCGAGGGGCGCGGTGAGGAGCGGGAGCAGCACGACGGAGCCGAGCGTGGGCGCGAGCGCGAGCGGCACCAGGTAGGCCAGGGCGAGGCAGAGGAAGTACTCGATCTCGGCCCCGCGCCGGCCGAAGCGCACGGCGAGGGTGCGCTTGCCGGCCTTCACGTCGGTCTCGCGGTCGCGGAGGTTGTTCACCACGAGGATGGCCGTGGCGAGCGTCCCCACCGGGATGCTCGCCGCGAGCGCGAGCGTCTCCACCGTGCCCGTCTGCACGAAGCACGTCCCCGTCACGGCCACGAAGCCGAAGAAGATCATCACGAAGACGTCGCCGAGGCCGTGGTAGCCGAGCGGGTATGGCCCGCCGGTGTAGGCGATGCCGCTCAGGATGGACGCGACGCCGATGGCCACGATGGGCCAGCCGGCGACGGCCACGAGGTAGAGCCCGCAGAGCGTCGCGAAGGCGAAGGAGGCGATCATCCCGGCGCGGACGGCCGCGTTGGAGAGCAGGCCGGCCGCGACCGCGCGCGTGGGGCCGAGGCGCTCCTCGGTGTCGGCGCCCTTCTCGGCGTCGAAGACGTCGTTGGCGAAGTTGGTGCCGATCTGGATGGCGAACGCCCCGAGGAGCGCGGCGAGCGCGGGGAGGATCTGCATCCCGCCGGTGATCGACGCGACGGCCGTGCCCACGGCGACGGGCACGAAGGCGGCGGTCAACGTGGCGGGGCGGGCGGCGAGGATCCAGGCCCGGAGCGATCCGGGGGCGGGGAGCCCTTGGGGGAGCGCTTGCTCGCTCATGCTTCGTCCTCCGTGAGGATGGCGGCCAGCTCGGCGGGCCGCTCGAGGGTGAGATCGTGGCCCGCGCCTTCGAAGGTGACGAGCCGGGCGCGGGGGAGGTGCGCGAGGAGCTCTTCGGCGTGGTCGAGGAAGGCCTCGTCGCGCTCGCCCACGGCGAGGGTGACGGGCACGAGCACGTCGCCGAGCTCGTCGCGGAGATCGGGCATGCAGGCGAGCCCGAGCGTGCGGAGACACGCCGCGAGGCCGCGGGGATCGTGCATGAGACGCTCGCGGCGGCGCTTCTCGCGGAGCGAAAGGGGCAGGGCGCGCTGCGTGGAGAAGAGCGGGAGCGCCTCCCAATCGTCCACGAAGGCCTCGAGCGATTCCGTCTCGAGCCGCTTCGCGAGGTCCTCGTCGCGCGCCCGTCGTGCCTCGCGCTCGGCGCCGTGGGGAGGGAGCCGACCGCCGACGAGGGTGGCGCCCTCGCACTCGAGCTCGGGGTGCCTCGCGAGGAGCGAGAGGGCCACGCGCGCGCCCATCGAATAGCCGACGAGGTGCGCGCCGGGGCCGACCTCGCGGAGGATCGCGTCGGCGATGCGCGCGACCTCCGCGTCCCAGCACGTGGCCTCGGACGGCGCGCCGCGGTGGCCGACGAAGATCGGGCGGACGACGCGGCGCCCCTCGGGGAGGTGCTCGACGAGCGCGTCGAAGCTCGAGGGCGCGCCGAGGAAGCCGTGGAGGAGCACCCAGGGCGAGCTCATGGCCGCGCGCCTCCGACGCGTGCGGCGAGCGCCTCGAGGAGGCTCGCCTCTTCGGCGCGGAAGCCCGAGGCCGGCACCACGGCCTCGATCACGCTCGCGCCGCCGCGCGAGAGCGCCTCGCCGAGGGCCCGTGAGAGCGCCTCGCCGTCCTCGACGCGCGCGTGCTCGAGGCCGAAGGCGCGCGCCGCGTGCTCGATGGCGAAGCGCTGGGGCGTGGTGACGCGCGGCATGATCCACTCGAACCGGGGATCGCGGCCGAGCGGGAGCTGCTCGAAGATGCGCCCCCCGTCGTTGTTCACGACGACGATGGCGAGCGGCGCCGAGACCTGCGCCGCGGCGGCGAGGCCGCCCACGTCGTGCTGGAAGGAGAGGTCGCCGAGGAGGAGCGCCCCGGGCCGCCCGGTCGCGATCGAGGCGCCGGCCGCCGTGGAGACGAGGCCCTCGATCCCGTTCGCGCCCCGCTGGTGGAGGACGAGCAGGTCGAGATCCTTCGAGGGGACGGCGCGATCGAGCGTGCGGATGGGGAGGCTGTTGCCGAGGGTGAGCGTCGCGCCGCGGGGCATGGCCTCGATCACGCGGCGCGCGATCTGCGACTCGCCGTAGCGCGCCACGGACTCGTCCACGACGGCCCAGGCGGCGCGCTCGGCCTCGAGGACCTCCGCGACCCACGCGTCATCGACGCGGGACGGCTCGGTGATGGCCCCGAGCAGGCTGCGGATCGCGGGCCCGATGGGCCCCACGGCGACGTCGGCCGTGCCCTGGGGATCGCGCGCCCGGTGCGCCTCGAAGCGGATCCGCGCGAGCTCGGGGCGGGCGCCGAGGAGCCGCTCGTAGGCCATCGAGGTGGGGGGGCCGCCGATCTCGATCGCGAGATCGAAGCGGGAGAGCGGCGAGGGCACCCGGAGGAGGAGGTCGAGCGCGTCGACCCGCGCGACTCCGTCGCCTCCCCGGCCGAAGCGGAGCTGGCTCGTGGCCTCGGCGTAGACGGGCGCGCCGAGCGCCCTCGCGAGATCGAAGACCGCGTCGGCCGTGCCGTCGCTCGCGGCCGAGACGGGGAGCGGCCCGAGCACCACGAGCGGGCGCTCTGCCCGGGACACGCGCGCGGCGAGGCGCTCGACGTCGGGCGCGCCGCGGCCGTGCACGGCCTCGGTGGGGGGTGAAGCGAGGAGCGCGTCGACCCTCGCACGGAGGGCGCGGCCGGCCTCGCTCGAAGGCTCGCAGGGCTCGAGGGGCTTCCGCGCCGGGAGGTTGATCTGCACCGCCCCCGGCCGCGGCCCCCGGCTCGCCGCGACGGCCGCGAGGAGGGCGCGCCGCGCGTGCCGGAGCGCCTCGGGATGCGCGGAGGGGTTGCCGAGCTCGAGGAAGTATCGCGCGTGATCCCCGAAGAGGCGCGTCTGATCGATGGTCTGCGCCGCGCCCGAGTCGCGGAGCTCCACGGGCCGATCGGCGCTCAGGACGAGGAGCGGGACCTCGGCGTAGGAGGCCTCGATGACGGCGGGATGGGCGTGCGCGGGCGCCGTGCCCGAGGTGGTGAGGAGCGCCGCCGGCGCGCCCGTGGCGCGCCCGATGCCGAGGGCGACGAACGCGGCGCTCCGCTCGTCGAGGACGCTCTCGAGGCGGAGGTCGTCGCGGGCGGCGAGCGCGAGGAGGTAGGGCGTGGAGCGAGATCCCGGGCTCACGACGACGTGCCGCACCCCCGCGGCCGCGAGCGTCCCGGCGACGAGCCGCGCCCACTCGGTGAGCAGGTTCTCCGGCTCGGCGCTCACCCTTCGCCCACCCCGAGCGCGCGCATCATCGGGCGCATCTTGAGCTTGGTCTCTTCCCACTCGAGCGCCGCCTCGGAGGCCGCGACGATGCCCGCGCCCGCGAAGAGGTGGGCCTCGTCGCCCCGCGCCACGAGGCAGCGGAGCGCCACGAAGAATTCGGCGTCGCCCCGCGCGTCCACGAAGCCGATGGGCGCCGCGTACCAGCCGCGGCTTGGCTCGTGCTGGGCGATGAAGCGACGCGCGAAGTCGGCGGGCGTGCCGCCCACCGCCGGCGTGGGGTGGAGCGCCTCGACCACGGTGAGCGCGTCGACGCCCTCGGCGAGCGTGGCCGCGATGGGCGTGCGGAGGTGGAGCACCGTGGGGAGCCGCCGGATCCGCGGCGTCTCGCTCGCCTTCACCTCGGTGCAGAGCGGCTCGAGGCGCGCGACGATGTGCTCGACCACGCGCGCGTGCTCGCCGAGATCCTTCTCGCTCGCCTTGAGCTTGGCCTCGCCGTCGGCCTCGCCCGCGCCGATCGAGCCCGCGAGCGCCTCCGTCTCGAGCGTGCGGCCGCGCTTCTCGAAGAGGTGCTCAGGCGTGCAGCCGAGGAAGGTGGTCGCGCCCCGCCGCACGAAGAAGCGCGTGGCGCCCTCGGGGGCCTCGCCGATCCGCGAAAAGACGGCCGTCGGATCGAGCGGGCCCGCGGCGCGCACGGCCTTCCGCCGCGAGACCACGATCTTGGAGGCCTCGCCGCGACGGAGGGCGGCGTGGACCAGCTCGACGAGCGCGTTCCACTCGGCGGGCTCGGTGCCGGCCTCTTCGACCACGGGCGGGAAGGGCGCGCCGGGCGGCGGCGCGTCGAGGGCGTCGAAGAGGGCGTCGAGCTCCGCGAGCGCGCGGGCGCGATCGAAGGCCTCCTCTGGCGAGAGCGCGAGGGTGAGCGCGGCGCGGGCACCGTCGCTCCAATACGTCCAGCGCGGGAGGACCAGGCGTCCGCGGCCGAGCTCCTCGAAGGGCGCGGCGGGCGCCGCCTCGGGCTCGAAGGCCAGGCCCACGAGCGCGCGCGGCGTGACCTCGAGCGCGCCCGGCGCGACGCGGTGCGAGAAGCGATCGAAATAGCGCGAGAGCTCCCGGCGCGCGGCGGCCATCCCCTCGGGGCTCGCGCTCACCTCGAGCGAGGCGGCCTCGCCGAGCGTCGCCATCGCGAGCCCGCCCGCGGGCGCGAAGCTGAACGCCGGTGCGTCGGGGAGGGCGCGGAGGAAATGCTCCACCGGGACGGCGACGGCGGCGACGGTGAGCGCGAGGCCTCCCTCACGATCCGCCTCCGCCGAGCGCTCGACGAAGTCGCGCGCCTTGCGCCGGAGCTCGGCCGTCGCCTCGCGTCCCACGGTTGCCGCCGCCCCGCCCGCGCCGATGGGAGCGGTCGCCGGCGTGTGTTTCACCGCACGCCCTCCTCGGCGGGGACGCGCGCGGTGTAGAGGTGGCAGGCGCCGAAGGTCAGCGCCTCGAAGCCCACGTCCACGAGGCCCGCCTCGCGCATCGACGCGGCGAATTCCTCGGGCGGCGGGAAGGCCGCGATCGACGTCTGGAGGTAGCGGTATTCGCGCGCCCCCGAGAGGATCGCGCCGATGCGCGGCACCATCACGCGCACGTGGAAGCGGGCGAGCGGGCCGAGCAGGCCCCCGCTCGGCTCGCCGAGCTCGAGGATGCCGATGCGTGCGCCGGGCTTGCCCACGCGCCGCATCTCGCGGAGCGCCGCCAGGCGGTCGGGGACGTTGCGGATGCCGAAGGCCATGGTGATGGCGTCGAAGCTCGCGTCGTCGGCGTCGAGCCGCTGCGCGTCGCCCATCTCTAGCGCGATGCGATCGGAGAGGCCGCGCCGCGCCACCTTGGACTCGCCGATGGCGAGCATCCCGCGCGAGGGATCGACCCCGACGACCGTGGCGCCGGGCTCGGCCTTGGCGAGGGCGATGGCGAGGTCGCCCGTGCCGGTGGCGAGGTCGAGGATCCGATCGCCGGGCCGGAGCGCGAGCGCCTTCACGGTCTTGCGCCGCCACCACACGTCGATCCCCATCGAGAGGACGCGGTTCAAGAAGTCGTAACGCGCGGCGATGGCGTCGAAGAACTCGCCGGAGCCGGGGCGCGGCGCGGGAGTGATCGCCTGGGAGGGAGTCTCTCGGGTCATGGGCTCTTCCTCATGCGCGGCGCGCGACGGCGGCGCGGGCCACGGTGGTGAGCGCGTCGATGGCCGGGCCCTTCGGCCATCGCCCAAGCGCCGCGATGGCGCGATCGGCTTGCTCGAACGCGAAGGCGCGCGCGTCCTCGAGCGCCTGCGTGCGCTCGAGGAGGGCGAGCACCTCGGAGTAGCGCGCGCCCATCCCGGCGGCGAGCTCCTCCTCGGACGCGTCGACGAGCTCCCGGAGGAGCGCCGCGGCCGAGGGCTCGCGCTCGACGGCGAGGATCAACGGGTAGGTCGCCTTGCCCTCGCGGAGATCGGTGAAGAGCGCCTTGCCCGTGCGCTCGGGATCGCCGCCGAAGTCGAGCACGTCGTCCACGGCCTGGAAGGCGAAGCCGAGGTGTGAGCCGTAGGCCTCGAGCGCGGCGATCTCCTCGTCGGAGAGGCCGGCCACGCGGCCGCCGGCGCGCATCCCGTAGCGGAAGAGGGCGGCCGTCTTGCCCTCGGCCACGCGATGCCAGCGGTCGCGATCGACGTCGAGCTTGCCGCGCGACTCGAGCTGGATGGACTCGGAGACGATCATCTCGTCGATGACGTCGAAGAGCGTGGTGAGGAGGTCGGGGATGCCCACGGCCGAGACGCGCCGGAGGGCTTCGATGAGGAGCCAGTCGCCGGCGTAGATGCTCACCGAGTTGCCCCAGATGGCGCGCGCCGTGGGCTTGCCGCGGCGGGTGTCGGCCATGTCGATGACGTCGTCGTGGAGGAGCGTCGCCGCGTGGACGAGCTCGACCGCCACGGCGAGCGAGAGCGCGCGCTCGTCGAAGCCGCGCCCGAGCTTGGCCGCGAGCGCGACGCAGATGGGGCGGAGGCGCTTGCCGCCGAGCGAGAGGAGGTGCGCCGCGCCCTGGTGGGCCGCGCGCTCGCCGGAGACGGCGCGGAGGGCCTCGTCGATGGGCGCGAGATCGCTCCCCACGAAGGCGGCCAGATCGGCGAGCTTCGCCTCGAGGTCGGGCAGATCGTTCTCGCCGCAGAGGGACTGCAGCCTCTCCAGGATCTCCAACTGCTTCGGCTCGGCGTTCGTGTCGTGCGCGACGCTCATCTGCGGCTCCTTCGCGCGATCGATCGAAGGCGTGCACGCGCCGCACCGACGAACGATCGAGTCATGGCCCGGTTGGGATACTCGCTGGCCCCCTTCGGTCAAGAATATCCCAAATCTTTGGCGTCGTGAGCGCGTGTGAGCGGACTCGGTCGTCACCACATCTCGACCGCGCCGCCGTTTATTGGACGAACGGCGCGGGACCGGCCTAGCGTCGCCGCATGCGCAGGATCTCGATCGGGCTCGCGCTCGCGCTCCTCGTCTCGCCGGCGATCGCGTCGGCGCGATCCTTCGACGTCGTCCCCTTCCACTACGAGCAGGTCTGGGCCGCGGCCGTCCGGCTCATCCGCGTCGACCAGGGCTTCCGCATCACCGACCAGGACCGCGACGTCGGCTTCCTCCTCTTCGACTACGAGCGCGCAGGACACCGCACCCAGGGCAGCATCGAGATCATCCGCGTCGAGCAGGACGGTCGTCCGGCGGTGCGCGTCGTCGTCCACCTCGCCAAGTCGCCCTCGTACCTCGAGCGGCTCCTCCTCGATCAGCTCGGCCGCAAATTGAAGAGCGATTTCGGCGTCCCCGAGACCCCGTCGCGACGCGAGCCCGATCGCGCGCGCGCCGACCAGGACGCCGAGGAAGGCGCGCCCGCGAGCGAAGGCGAGCGCGCGAATTGACGAGCGGCGCGGGCACACTAGACTCCGCGTCCCTTGAGCCTCGTCGTTCAAAAATTCGGCGGGACCAGCGTAGGGTCCCTGGAGCGCATCCAAAACGTCGCCCGTCGCGTCAAGAAGACGCGTGAGGCCGGCCATTCGGTCATCGTCGTGGTGAGCGCGATGTCCGGTGAGACCGACCGTCTCATCGGCCTCGGCAAGTCCATCGCCGAAAGCCGCCGCCCGCGCGCTCGCGAGCTCGACGTCCTCGTCGCCAGCGGTGAGCAGGTGAGCGCAGCGCTCCTCGCCATCGCCCTCAACGACATGGGCGTGCCGGCCCGCTCGATGCTCGGCTTCCAGGCGAAGATCCGCACCGACGAGGCGCACACCAAGGCCCGCATCAAGAGCATCGACGGCGAGGCCCTCCGCAAGGCCGCGGAGGACGAGGTCATCGTCGTGGCGGGCTTCCAGGGCGCGGACGAGCGCGGGAACATCACCACGCTCGGTCGCGGCGGCTCCGACACCTCCGCCGTGGCCGTCGCCGCCGCGGTCAAGGCCGACGTCTGTGAGATCTACACCGACGTGGACGGCGTCTACACCACCGATCCCAACGTCGTCCCCACCGCGCGCAAGATCGATCGCATCAGCTACGAGGAGATGCTCGAGCTGGCCTCGCTCGGCGCCAAGGTGCTGCAGATCCGCTCCGTCGGCCTCGGCATGAAATACGGGATCCCCATCCACGTGCGTTCGAGCTTCTCGGACGCGGAGGGCACTGTCGTGACACGTGAAGACGAGCTCCTCGAATCGGTCGTCGTCGCCGGCGTCGCCGCCGACAAGAAGACCGTGAAGGTGACGATGCGCCACCTCAAGGACCGCCCCGGCGTGGTGGCCAAGGTCTTCGGGGCGCTCGCCGAGGCCAACGTGGTGGTCGACATGATCATCCAGAACGTCTCCCTCGAGGGCCACACCGACCTCACCTTCACCGTGAGCTCCGAGGACGCCGACCGCGCCCGCGACATCGCCAACGCCCTCGCGGCCGAGCTCGAGGTGGCCGACGTCATCCTCGACGACGACGTGGTGAAGGTCTCCATCGTGGGCGTCGGCATGCGCAACCACGCGGGCATCGCGGCGCGCATGTTCCAGCTCCTCGCCGACGAGGGGATCAACATCGAGGCCATCAGCACGAGCGAGATCAAGACCTCGTGCCTCATCCGCGCGAAGTACGCCGAGCTCGCCGTGCGCGTGCTCCACGAAGGCTTCATCGGCTGAGCCTTCGCGCCCCGCGCGCTCGGGACGAAACCATCGGCTCCATGGGCCGATGGTTTTTTCATGTCCGCTCCCCGTGACGGCGCCCTCCGCGCGGCCGCGCTCTTCGTGGCGCTCGCGGCCTCGGTCTCCCTCGCGCGCGCCGAGCTCCTCCGCGTCGACGCGCCGCCCCCCGAAATGCCCGCGCCGCTCGGCGAAACGAGCGCGCCCCTCCGCGAGCGCGGCAAGATCGACCTCAACGCGGCCGACGAGGGCACGCTCACCTTGCTCCCGCGCGTCGGCCCCGCGCTCGCGCGGCGCATCGTCGCCCACCGCGAGGCGCGCGGGGGCTTCTCGGGCGTCGAGGATCTCCTCGAGGTCAAGGGCATCGGCCCGAAGACGCTCGAGCGCCTCCGCCCGATGATCGAGGTCTCAGAATCGATCCCAGAGATAGGCGAGGCGGAGGCTCGCGCTGAGGGAGATCCCACCCGAACCGTCGATGCCGCCGAAGGGCACGGCGAGGAGGCGGAGCTCGGGCCCGAGTAAGAAGGCGCGCGTGACGAGCACGTCGAGGCCCACGAAGGCCGAGAAGGCCGGGGCGAATTCGCGCACGCCGCGGTGGCCCTCGAGCGCGGCGCCCACGCCCACGCCGAGCACGGGCACCACGCGGACCACGTCGAGCGCGTAGGTCGTCTCGAAGAGCAGGGCGCTCCGGCGGAAGCGCGGCTCCGGCACGAAGACCTGGCCGAGCCCCGTCGCCCGGAGCGACCACGCGTCGTTCAGCCCGAAGCCCAGCGTGCCCGAGAAGCCGAAGCCGTGGTCGGGCCCCTGGAAGTCGTCGGCCCCGGCGAGCCGCCCCGCGTAACCGAAGGCGCCGGCGATCTCCACCTGGTCCTCGTACGCGCGCGCCTCGCCTGCGCGGAAGAGGGCGGCGAGGGCGAGGGCGAGCGCCAGGAGGGAGCGGCTCTGCATGGCCCGACACTCTAAAGGGAGCCGGCGCGCGGGGCCATCGCCAAGCCGCGCACCCGAGCCGAGGTGCACCGCCGTTGACGCAGGGATCGGCCTGGGTATAGTGCCCGCTCGAATCCGCCGAGGACCCACCGGAGAAGCGCGTGACGGGCGAGAACGAACGAGACGACCAGACCCCTCAGACGACCCCGCCCCCGGCTGAAAAGCCCCTCACCCGCGGCGAGCGGCTGCGGCGTGAGCGCGAGGCCAAGGCCAAGGCCAAGGCCGAGAAGCGCGGCCGCGAGGCCGAGCTGCGCGAAGAGAAGGCCATCGAGGTCGCCGAGCGCGCCCGCGAGGTCACGCAGCAGGTGATGCGCGAGAGCGGCGGGAAGATCGCCGCCGTGCTCTTCGGCGTGCTCCTCCTCCTCGTCGGCATCGCCGTCGCCGCCGACATGATGGCCGGCGCCCGCGAGGAGCGCGCCCGCGCCCTGGCCGAGGCCGACGCCGTGGAGGCGCCGGCCGCGCGCGCCGAGGCGCTCCGCAAGGTCGCGGCGGAGAACGAGGGCAAGGAGCTCGCCGTCTGGGCGCGCCTCGGCGAGGGCTCGGCCCAGCTCGAGGCGGGCGACGCCGCGGCGGCCGAGGCGGCCTTCGCCGACGTCGAGAAGCACAAGGAGCTCTCCACCCTCGAGCGCCGGCTCGCCCTCGAGGGCCTCGCCGCCGCGCGTCTCGCCAAGGGCGACGCCGAGGGCGCCAAGAAGGCCTTCGAGCGCCTCGCCGAGATCGACGACGACGCCGCCAAGAACGCGGCCGAGCTCGGCCTCGCGCGCATCCTCGCGGGCGAGGGCAAGACCGACGTCGCGAGGAAGATCGTCAGCGGCGTGATCGCGCGCCTCAAGCAGGCCGGACGAGAGGGCCGCGGCTACACCTTCGAAGAGGCCGAGGCCCTCGCGTCGTCCCTCCAGGGCGGCTGATGCGCGCCCTCCGGCACGCCCGCACGGCTCTCCTCGTCGCGCTCGTCGCGACGTCCGGCTCCGTCGGCTGCCTCGGGCTCGGCAAGGGCCCGTTCCCCGTGCTCACCGACGAGCGCGTGCAGGGGAAGAAGTCGAGCCCGCGCGTGCGCCTCGCCTGGCACCGCGTGGTCAACCACGGCGGCAAGGCGCCGTACCGCCCGGTCGAGTCGGCGAGCCCCGCGCTCGATCCCGCGCGCGGGCGCATCTACGTGGGCGCCACCAACGGCGCGCTCCTCGCCTTCGACGCGCAGGGGCGGCAGCTCTTTTCGCACCACATCGAGGAGTCCATCGAGGCCGAGCCCGCGCTGGACGCAAAGCGCCGCGTCCTCTACGTGGGCACGGGCGACGGGAAGCTCCGCGCCATCCACGCCGACACGGGCGCGCTCCTCTGGGACGCCGACGTGGGCTTTCCGCTCGACGGCGCGCCGCTGCTCGCGGGCGACGCCCTCTACTTCGCCACGACCGACGACGGCGTCGTGGCCGTCTCCAAGAAGGACGGCGCCACGCTCTTCTCCTACCGCCGCCCGCGCGGCGAGGACTTCCACATCCGCGGACGGAGCGGGCTCACCCTCGTGGGGGACCTCCTCCTCGCCGGCTTCGACGACGGCGCCATCGTGGCGCTCGACGCGAGCGACGGCTCGGTCCGCTGGCTCTACGACACCTCCAACGATCTCCCCGACACCCGGGGCAAGCGCCCGAGCTTCGGCGACGTGGACACCACGCCCGTGGTCATCGACGGCGTGGTCTACGCGGCGAGCTTCTCCGCCGGGCTCTACAAGCTCGACCTCGAGAGCGGCAGCGTCCTCGACCGTGACCCCACCAAGAAGGGCGTGACCAGCCTCGTCGCGGTGGACAAGACGCTCCTCGTCGTCTCGCCCAACACCGGCCTCGTCGCCATCGACACCACGCAGGACAAGGTGCTCTGGACCCGCCCGCGCGAGCGCGGCGCCCTGAGCACGCCCGTGTGCACCGAGACGGGCGTCGTCCTCTACGGCGAGACGCCTGGCTCGTTCGTGGCCGTCGACCTCTACACCGGGCGCGAGCTCGCCCGCCTCGAGAGCAGCGAGGGCTTCTCCGCCAAGGCCGCCACCGCCTGGAACCTCGCGGCCGTCCTCAGCAATTCGGGGACGCTCTACACCTTCGCCATCGAGGACTGAGCCCGCCGCGCCCGCCCGCCGGCGACGCGCCGCGCCGCGCCCTCGTCGACGCGCGCCGGGCAAAGAAGAAGGCCCTCCGGAGAGGGCCTTCTTCGATACGAGGCTCGGGCCTCAGCTCACTCGGGGAGCGTCTGCTGGAGACGGTTCACCGTCTCGACGAAGCCCTCGACGAGGTCGTAGACGACCTTGCCGGCCGGCTTGCGGACGTTCATCTGGCCGACGACCTGGCCCACCGGGGTGCCGATGAGCTCGATCGCGCCCTTGTGGCCCTGCTCCGCGTAGCGGTGGATGCGCTGCGTGGCGTCGGCGGTGGCCATGTACTGGAGGGGCATCGGGAGGAAGCCCGGGCAGTTCGGGTCCTCTTCCCACGCCTTGACGTAGGCGGTGTAGAGCTGGCGCGCGGGCTTGCCGGAGATGGCGCGCGAACGGCGCGTGTCGTCCGAGCTGGCGCGGAGCATCTTCTCGATGAGGGGCTCGGGGGTGTCGGACTCGTTGGTGGTGAGCCAGATCGAGCCCGTCCAGACGCCCGCCGCGCCGAGCGCGAAGGCCGCGGCGACCTGACGGCCGTCGCCAATGCCGCCGGCCGCGAGGACCGGGGTGTCGCCGACCGCGTCCACGATCTGCGGGACGAGGACCATCGTGGAGATCTCGCCCGTGTGACCGCCCGCCTCATAGCCGGAGGCGATGATGATGTCGACGCCGGCTTCCTTCTGCTTGAGGGCCTGCTTCACGTTGCCGCAGAGGGCCGCGACGAGGATGCCGTTCTTGTGCGCATCACGGATGATCTCCTCGGGGGGCGCGCCGAGGGCGTTCGCGATGAGGCGGATGGGATGCTTGAGGCCCACGTCGACGTGCTGACGACCGGCGGCGGTCGACCAGCCGAGGAGCGCCTCGGTGCGCTCGACCTCGGGGGGGAGGGGCGGGACGTCGTACTTCTTGAGGAGGTTCTCGAGCCACTCCCGATGCTTCGGGGTGATCATGGCCTCGAGCTCCTCCTTGGAGAGCTGGCCCTGCTCGCGGCCGATGTACTTGGCCGGCATGACGGTGTCGAGGCCGTAGGGCTTGCCCTCGACGTGCTCGTCGATCCACTGGAGCTCGAGCTCGAGCTGCTCGGGCGAGAACGCCACCGCGCCGAGCACGCCGAGACCACCCGCCCGGCTCACGGCCGCGACCACGTCACGGCAGTGGCTGAACGCGAAAATGGGGAACTCGATCCCCAGCCGTTCACAAAGTTCGTTCTTCACGCTGCTACCTCGTCATCTGGGTTGCGACCCTTGGCTCAAACCGCTTCGGATGCGGGCGAGGGCGTCGCGAAACGCCGAAAGCTCGCCTTCGCCGAGCGCGGCTGAAATCTCTCGTTCGAGCTCGGCCATCACCACCAGCCCCTCGAGGGCGCCGCGGCGGCCGGGCTCGGTGAAGCGCACGAGCTTGGCCCGCCCGTCGGTGGGATCGGGCACGCGCTCCACCACCTTCATGGCCTCGAGCTCGGAGACGAGCTGCGAGACGGCCTGCTTGGAGATGCCGAGCGCCGTCGCGATGTCCCCGCTGCGCGTCCCCTCGGGGCGCACGTGGTGGAGGAGGGTGGCGTGCGAGGCGCGGAAGCCGGCAAATCCCGTGCGCTCTTCGAGCCGCTGCACCGCCTCCTTGCGGAGGACGCGCGCGGTCTCGAGGAGGAGCTGGGTGACTCCTTCCCGCAGCGAGGCCTCGAGGGCCTCGATCTGCATCTCGTCGAGCGGCACGGCGAAAATGGTAAAGGCACCTGACTAACTAGTCAAGCGAGTTGACTTTATCCGAACGCCTGGCCGCATGCGCCTCCTCGACCCGATCGGAGGCTCAGCGCTTGGGCGTGAGGCGGAGGAGGCGCGAGTCGCCGTCCTCGAGCAGGTAGAGGGCGCCGTCGGGGCCTTCCTCCACCTCGCGGATGCGCTTGCCCATGGGGTAGCGCTCCGCCTCGTGCGCCTTCTCTCCGTCGAAGCGCACGCGGATGAGCGCCTCGGAGGAGAGGCCGCCGATGAAGCCGTCGCCGCGGAAGCCCGGGAAGCGATCGCCCTGGTAGATGACGAAGCCGGCGGGGGAGATCACCGGGTCCCACGCGACGACGGGCGCCTGGAATTCGGGGCGCGTCGAGTGGCTCGGGATGTCGCGCAGGTCGTAGTGGCGGCCTTCCGAGACCTCGGGCCAGCCGTAGTTCTTGCCGGGCTCGATGAGGTTGAGCTCGTCGCCGCCGCGCGGGCCCATCTCGTGCGCCCAGAGGCGCCCCTCGGCGTCGAAGGCGAGGCCGAGCACGTTGCGATGGCCCATGGTCCAGAACTCACGCGCCACACCGCCGCGCTCGCGGAAGGGGTTGTCGTCGGGGACGCGGCCGTCGTCGAAAAGCCGAATGATCTTGCCGAGGTTATTCGTGAATTCCTGAGCCGGCGTGAAGAGCTGGCGGTCGCCCGAGGAGATCCACATCCTGCCGTCGCGGAGGACGATGCGATGGCTGAAGTGGCCCTGGCCGGGATCCTTGGGCGTCTGGCGCCAGATCACCTCGAGCGCTTCGAGCATGGCCCCGTCGTCGGTCTCGCGGAGGAGGGCGCGCGCCACGGCCGCCCCGCGGCCGCCTTCGCCGGGCTCGGCGTAGCTCAAGTAGAGGCGCGGCTCGTCGGCGAAGTCCGGATGGAGGACCACGTCGCCGAGGCCCCCTTGGCCGCCGTAGGCCACCTCGGGCACGCCCGCGACCTCGACGATCCGATCGGCCTCGAGGTCCACGAGCTCGAGCCGACCGGGCTTCTCGGTGATGAGCAGCCGTCCGTCGGGCAGGAAGGTCATGGCCCAGGCCTCTTCGAAGCGGCCGAGCTCTTCGATCTCGAAGACCTCCTCGGGCGGGGTGATCCGGGGCGGCTCGGGCGCGTCCGGCGGGCGCGGCGGCTCGGCCTCGGAGCTCTTGCAAGCGGCGGCGAGGACGATCACCGCCAGGACCGACCACGAAAGGGCTCTCGTCATCACCCCATCATGAACGGTGGCCATCCCCGGGCGCGAACCCCTCGGGCTCGAGCGAAAGCGCCGCGCCGATCCCCCGCGCCGGAGGAGGCGGGTCCCCGGACGCCGGCGCGTAGAACAAGCGGCCGGACGCGGCGCGACGGCGCGCGGCGCGGGGAGGGGAAGGGCCGTGCTTCCGATTCTGTACTGGAACAGCGCCGCGCTCTTCTTGGCCCTGCTCGCCCTGGCGGGGGTCAGCCTCGAGCTCGGGCATCGGCTCGGGCTGCGCCTCCGGCCGCGCTACGACGAGCGCGTCGTCGACCAGCTCGGCAGCATCCAGGCCGGCGTCCTCGGCACGCTGGGGATCCTCCTCGGCTTCGTGCTCTCCATCGTGCTCCTCCAGTTCATCGAGCGGAGGGATCTCGTGGTGCGAGAGGCCGACGCCATCGGCACGGCCTACATCCGGGCTCAATTCCTCGAGGAGCCGGAGCGGGAGGAGGTCCGCGCGATCCTCCGCCGCTACATCCAGCTCCGGCTCGAGATCTTCGAGTCGCGCGGCACGGGCGAGGCGCAGAACGCCCGCTTCGAGGCCGCCGTGGAGGCGTGCCGCGACCTCCAGGGCCGCCTCTGGGACGCCGCGCTGCGCGCCACGCAGAAGGATTCGCGGCCGATCCTGAACCTCTTCGTCGACACCGTGAACGAGGTCATCGACCTCGACACGCACCGCTACGCCGCTTGGCGGCACCACGTGCCCAGGCTCGTCCTCGACGTCCTCATCGTCTTCGCGATCGTCAGCCTCGGCATGATGTCCTTCGTGAGCGCGACCCGATGCGCGCAGCGCGTCGGCGCCTGGTATCTCCTCGGCGGGCTCCTCTGCATGCTGCTCCTGGTCATCGTCGACCTCGACCGCCCGCGGCTCGGCTGGATCCCCGTGGACCACGACGCGATGGAATACGAGGCGCGCGGGATGGAGTGAGCACCGGGCGCGAAAGAACGATCCGGCTCGACCGCGCGGCGCGCCCGCGAGATTCGACCGGGGACGACATATGTAAGCCAGATCGCATTCCACAGAATTCCACATCCATATTTCGCATAAGAAAGATTATGTAAACTTATCGGGTGAATCGGCCTCGGGAGCCCACGGGACGGCCCCGATCGGCCGCCCACGGCCGGCCGCGCGCGCCGGCGCCCCCAGGGGGCCCTCGGGCATCCGCGCCGCCTCGAACGCGCCGAGATCGGCCGCCAAGAACTTGGTGAGCGATCGCGATTTCATCGCCAAGCGCGCGACTCCATTGAGGACGCGCCGAGACGTCATTTCGGGCCTCACGAAGTTAGGCGGACCGGCCGGAGCCCGTCCGAGACTCCCGGCCGCGCGCCACGCGCCCGCCACGAGGCATCGGACACGCAGGCCCGCCCGGCGTGCGAGCCGCCGGTTCTCTCCGGGCTCTTGACTGGCCTCGCCAGCTCATCTCGCCCGGCCTCCAACCAGAAAACGGCGCATTTTCCAATGGTTGCGGCTCCGACCGCAAACACGCTTGTCAATCCGTAAACGAGAAATCACATTGTGATACACAACCGAGCAACCCCAAAGTAAACTTGTAAAACCTCAGGTCGCAAACGGAGCCCCACCCGCGCGGGCGTGGTATAAGCCCCGACCACGCCGTCGCTCACGCGGCGGGCACGGAGCAGCCCAGATGAAGTTCCGGATCGCAGCGCTCGCCCTCGCCTGCGCGCTCGCGGCGTCGTGCGGCGCCTCGGACGCCTGGGGGACGAGCGGGGGCTTCGAGCTCGTCGACATGCCCGAGAGCCGGGCGCTGGTGGTGATCAAGGAGGCGCTGCTCGACCACGGCTACTCGGTCGAGACCAACGCCTGGACCGTCGACGTGGGCTGGGCCTCCCCCCTCCTCGTCGACCTCCGGGCCTCGGGGACCAGCTTCGGCATCGAGTGGGTCTCGGCCGAGGACCAGAGCTGGTACGGGAGCGACGTGCCGCCCCCGGCCCCCCACGGCCAGCTCCGCATCGTCTCGGGGCGCGACTTCTCGGATCACGCGCAGGTCCTCCTCCTGCACGCGAGCAGCTACCAGTACCGGGCGCGCGACGGCCGCGAGGGCCAGGTCGAGCTCGAATTCCGCATCCGCCAGGACGTGCGCGACTTCGTGAGCTTCGCGCGCGGACGCTGATCGCTCAGCGGCCCTCGAACCGCGGCGGGCGCTTCTCGGCGAACGCAGCGAGCGCCTCGAGCCGGTCGCGCGAGACCAGCGTGCGCTCGTAGAGCCGGAGCTCGGTGACGAGGCCCTCCTCGAGCGTCTGATCGACAGCCGCGTCGACCGCCTCGAGGGCCGCGGCCACGGCGATGGGGGCCTTGGTGACCATGGGCTCGAGGAATTCGAGCGCCGCCTCGACCGCGCTCTGCCCTTCCCGCGCCACGCGGTTGACGATGCCGAGCCGCAG
>JAAYBZ010000064.1 GCA_012744445.1 Myxococcales bacterium
CTCGCCTTGGCGATGACGGGGTTGCCGAGGCAGAGCGGGACGTAGAGCGCGCGGAGCGAGGCGGTGAAGACGTTGCCGGCGAGGATGACGGCGTGGACGCCGCGCGGCCGCATCGTCGTGCGAGCGGGGCCGGCCAGGCGCGCGTGGTGGACGATCGACGCGAGCGCATCGGCGGTGACGCTCTCGAGCGTGGTCTCGACGCCCCAGCGCACGTTGGAGACGCGGAGCCCGCTCGAGCCGGCGAGCGCCTCTTGTTGCGACGCGGCGAGCTCGCGGAGCGTCTCCGTGGCGCGGAGGAGGAGCTCGATGCGCCGCTCTTCGCCGAGCGCCTCGAATCGCGGGGCGACCGCGCGCGCCCGCTCGAGCCGGTCTTCGAGCGAATCGACGAGGCGGAGGCTCACGCCTTGCCTCCGAGCATCTCTTCGATGGCGAGCGAGCAGCCGCGCGGCGTCGCGCCCGGGGCACGCCCGAGGAGCTCGATCTCGCCGTCGACCTTGCGCGCGAGGTCCGAGGTCTGGATGCAGGCGATGGAGTCGAGGTTGGCGAGGTCGTCGATGCGGAGGAGGCCGAGCTCTCCGTCGGGGAGCGGCTCGAGGGTCTCCGGGCTCACGACGAGCGCGCGGACCCACGCGGGCGGCACGTAGCGGCGCGCGGGGATCGCCTCGCCGAGGAGGCTCGCTCGGAGCGTGGGCTCGTAGAACTGGGAGCTGAGCTCGGTCATTCCGTACTCCGAGACGACGCGATTCTCGTCGATCCCGTAGCGCGTGGAAAGCAGGCGGCGCATCTCGACGGGCTCGATCTCGCGCGTGCGCCCCTTGAAGCCGCCCGTCTGCATCACCCGCGAGCCCTCGGGGAGCCGGAAGGTGCGTCCTCCGAGGGCGTCTTCGGCGTGGACGAAGGCGAAGCTCGTGCCGAGGAGGGCCACGGGCTCGCCGCGCGCCTCGGCCTCGCCGAGATCGGCCGCGAGCGCGTCGGCGTCGAGCGTGCCGCCCGAGACGTAGTGCAGGTGCCCTGCGCCGAACCACGCGGTGAAGCGCGAGAGCATGTAACCGAGCGACGATTCGGAGGACTCGCTCGGCGGCGGCGTGAGGAGGAAGAGGCGGAGGCGCCTCGCGTCGGGGAAGAGGAAGCGACGCGCGTGGTGCTCGGCCGCGCGATCGTAGAGGGTGAGATCGCGGAAGGCGTGCGCGCCGCGATCGCCGAGCGTCGTGCCGCTCGTGAGGAAGACGCGCGCGTCTCCTTCGGGTGGGTGCACCGCGAGGCGGGCGTACCGGAAGACGTCGGTGGGCACCGCAGCCGGGAGCGCGCCGTGCGCGCGTGAGGCGAGCTTGGCATAGGCGGCGATGTGGCGCGCCTGGAAGTCGGCGAGCTCGCGGAGGAGCGTGTCGAGTGTCGCGTCGTCGCGATCGCCCTCGGCGTGCGCGTCGATGAAGTCGAGGATCGCGGCGCGGAGCTCGTCGCGCGTCACGGCGTCTCCTCGAGCGCGTCGGCGAGGGCGTCGGCGAAGCCGTCGAGCAAGCGCTCGTCGATGGTGAGCGGCGGCGTGAGCCCGAGGGCCGAGGCGTCGCGCCCCGTGGGGAGGACGATGTATCCGCGCTCGAGCATCGCGCGCACGATGGCGAGCGCGCGCCCGGCCCGGCCGAGGTCGACCGCGAGGAGGAGGCCCTCGCCGCGCACGGCGCGACCCGTGCGCTCGACGAGCTTGGCTCGGAAACGCGCGCCCACCTCGGCGGCGCGGCGATCGAGGCGCTCGGCCTCGAGCACCTCGAGGGTGGCGAGCGAGGCCGCGCTCCCGAGGGGATGCCCGAAGAACGTGCCGGTGTGGATCGCCTCGCCGCTTGGATCGCCCCACGCGGCCATGACCTCCGGGCGGCCGACGCAAGCCGAGACGGGCATGCCGCCGCCGAGCGCCTTGCCGAGGCAGAGGAGGTCGGGGACGAGGCCCGCGGCCACGCTGCGGAAGCGCGCGCCGGTGCGGCCGAGGCCCGTGTAGATCTCGTCGGCGACGACCACCGCGCCACGCTCCCGCGCGAGGCGGGCGAGCTCGGCGAGGAAGCCCTCGGGCGGGACCTTGGTGCCGCCGCGTCCGAGGATGGGCTCGATGAGCACGGCGCCGATGGGGTGCGCGTCGAGGAGCGCCCGCGCGCGCTCGAGCGACGCCTCGGGATCGGCGTCGGGGAAGGGGATGAAGTGCGTCTCGGGGTTGAGCTGCGCGAGGAAGGGGCGGCGGAAGGCGTCGGAATAGCCGCACGCGGCGAGCGGCCCGTGCGAAAGGCCGTGGTAGCCGCCTTCGAACGCGAGGACGCCGGGGCGGCCCGTGTGGAGCACGGCCGTCTTGAGCGCGGCCTCGACGGCGTCGGCGCCCGAGAGCGTGAGGAGGGTCTTGGCGCCCTCGAAGGGGGCGATCTGGGCGAGCTTCTCGAGGAGCGCCAGCTTGGGCTCGCTGGGATGGACGTCGCCGAGCGCGTGGATCAGCCGCTCGCTCTGCCGCTGGATGGCCTCGACGACGCGCGGGTGCCGATGCCCGAGCACCGACGCCCCGAAGCCGGAGGTGAGGTCGACGAAGACGTTTCCGTCGGCGTCGACGACGTTGGCGCCGAGGGCTTCGCTCCACACGATGGGGTCGTGCGAGGCGCCGCTCTCGTGGGCGCGACGCGCGCGGCGCGCGGTGAAGGCGGGGCACTCGGTCTCGGCGAGGCGCGCGACGTACGCCTCGCCCCGCGGGCCGGGGATGGCGGTGCGAAGCCTGGGGAGGGAAGCGCCGAGCTCGTCCATCCGGGGAGTATAGCCGGCCGCTTCGGCGGGGCCCTCTTCGCGCTCAGCGCTTCCAGGGGTGGAAGAGCACGCCGCGCTCGCGCACGAGCCGCACGAGGTGCGGCGTGTCGGCGAGGATCACGTCGAGGACGACGCCCTGGCGCATCGCGTGCGACCGCAGCGAGTCGATGATCTCGGGGAGCCGCTCGCGGTAGGGATCGAGCCGGAGCGCCACGGCGCGTTGCGCCGGGAAGGGCCCTCGCGCGGCGCGGCAATAGGCCGCCCACTCGACCTCGAGGTAGCCCGCGAGCGCGTCGGAGAGGGCCTCGAGGAGCGCGTCGTCCGGCGGCTCGTCGAGGACCTCGAGCACCACGTCGCCCTCCGCGACGGCGGGCGGGACGGTGGGCCGCGCGACGGGCGTGGGCGGCCTGGTGGGCGCCGGCTGCGGTCGCGACGAGAGGGGCGCCGGTGGGAGCGTGGAGAGCGGCGCGGGTGGCCTCGTGGAGCGCGGCACCGG
Source organism: Myxococcales bacterium (assembly GCA_012744445.1). Taxonomy (GTDB): domain Bacteria; phylum Myxococcota_A; class Polyangia; order Polyangiales; family Houyiibacteriaceae; genus JAAYBZ01. The sequence continues at coordinate 3,272 of JAAYBZ010000064.1, forward strand.
GGGATCGCGGGGCGGGATCACGCTCGGCCTCGAGCCCGGGGGGACGTCGCTCGCGCGCACGACCTCGAGGAGCTGGGAGGAGGTCCGCCCGAGCATGGCGAAGGGATCGGACGCGGCCTGCGTGGGCGGCGGCGCGAGGAGCGGCTTGAGCTCGGCCGGCGTGGCCTCGAAGGCGTGCGGCGTGCCCACGTCGACGACGAGGAAGGTGAGCGCGTGGTCGATCACGTAGCGGAAGGCCTGGCGGGCGCCGATCTCGCGGATCGCGGTGTGCTCGGGCCAGCCGAAGCGGAGCTTGGCGGCCGGGAGGAGGTCGAGGCCGGTGAAGACGGGGAGGGCGGTCTCCTTCCGCGCGTTCTCGAGCGTGCGGAAGCCAGGGCTCTCGGGCTCCCACGTGGCCACGAAGAGCGTGCGCTGCGTGAGCGCGATCAGCGCGTCGACCTTGGCTTCGCCGCCGCCGTCACGCGCGCTCTCGAGCAACCTCCGGAGGGGCTCGAGTCCAGCTCTGGGAATCTCCCCACTCATGACGGCGCATGCTTCCCGAATTTGGCGTGGGACACAAAAACTTTGCCGAAAGCGTTCGAGTCGCGCCTCGAATCGCCCTGGCTCTTGACACTCGGAGGCCAAGCGCTAGTCTCCCGCGGCCCCCACGAGGGGTATCTCGACCTCGGTCGAGAGGTCGCCCAGATAGCTCAGTTGGTAGAGCAGCGGATTGAAAATCCGCGTGTCGTTGGTTCGATTCCGACTCTGGGCACCACGAGATCAAGAGGCGGCGGGGCCGGGGGGCTCCGCCACGCCTTCGAGCTCGGCCAGAGCGCGCTCGATCTCCGCGCGCACCCGGCGGGCCCGCGCGCGCGGGAGCTCGTCGCGCTCGGCGAGGTAGCCGAAGAAGAGCGACGTCTCGCGGAGGAGCGCGCGGAGGAAGAGCGCCTCGGTGTCCTCGAGGTCGCGGATGGCGCGCACGTAGGCGTGCGGATCGAAGTCGCCCCAGTCGAATTCACGCGGCTCGCGGTCCAAGACGATGAAGTCGAGCACGAGCGGGAGGCCGAGGAGGGCGGCGCGGTGATCCTGGCCGCGGAAGTCGCGGCCGAGGTATTGCGCGAGCGCGAGCTCGGCGAGGACGAAGCGGGGCGCGTCGGTGGCGGTCGAAGGCATCGGGGGCTCCTTTCTGGAGAACCACCTTCGGCCCGGCGCGCGAGGGAGTTGCGGGGCCCCCGGGTTTGAGGGGGGCGGACTTTGCGCTAGGATGCCTCGCGATGAGGATGAGGAGGTTGGCTCGGGGTTGCCGCCGTGGCCGGCCATGAGGACCGCGAAGGGGGGATTCATGATCTCGAACGACGACGGGTGGCGGCGCGAGACTCCGAGGGACGCAGCGAGGCGGAGGCTCGAGGCGCTCGCGCTGCACTTCGCCGATGGGCGCGCGGCGCTCGAGACGGCGAGAGCCCTCGCCCAAGCGGGCGAGCTCGAGCGCGCCCACCGCAGCTACCGGCACGCCCGCAAGCTCGGGCCGCTCGACGCGAACGTCGACGTCGAGCACGCGGAGGTGCTCCGTCGGCTCGGTCGGCTCGACGACGCGAAGGCGCTCCTCACGGAGTCGGCGGAGCGGCACCGCGCGAGCGGTGGCGTGCGCGGCCAGGCCGTGGCCGAGTGCGCGCTCGGTGAGCTCTACCGCGACACCGGCGATCTCGCCGTCGGCGTGGAGATCGCCGAGCGTTGGCTTCGTCACCCCGAGGTGTGGGATCTCGCCACCTTCTTGTGGGTCGACTGCATCTCCCTCGAGGGCCGCTCGCTCGAGCGCGCGGTGAAGGGGGCCATCGAGCGGGGCAACGCCTCGCCCGCGATGTTCCACGCGCTCCTGCAAGAGCTCGAGCGCGAGGGAAACCGCACGATGGCGCGCGCCGTCCTCGCGATCGGCGACGAGACGCTCTTCCCCGGATGGCTCGACGCCATCCCGGAGATGCGATCGCTCGCCGAGCGTCTGCTCTCCGGTTCTCGTGAGAGCGTCCGCGCTGCACCGTGAACGGACTGCGCGCGTAAGTCGTCCAACGGAAAGCGCGATCGAGGGCGGTCGCGTTTGGGACCGTGCGGGTCGATGTGCAAGTTTGCCCCCGCATGTCGTCACAATCCAGAAGCTACGACGCGCGTGATCTGACCGCGGATCTCCTCGCGGGTCTCGTCGTCTTCCTCGTCGCGCTTCCGCTCTGCCTGGGCGTGGCCCTGGCGTCCGACGCACCCCTCTTCTCGGGGATCGTGGCGGGGATCGTCGGCGGCATCGTCGTCGGTCTCCTCAGCGGCTCGCAGACGAGCGTGAGCGGCCCCGCCGCGGGCCTCACGGCCATCGTCGCGGCGCAGATCCACGCGCTTGGTTCGTTCGAAGCCTTCCTCGCGGCCGTCGTGCTCGCGGGGATCCTCCAGATCGTCCTCGGCGTCGCGCGCGCCGGGTTCATCGCCGCGTTCTTCCCGTCGAGCGTCATCAAAGGCCTCCTCGCGGCGATCGGCGTGATCCTCATCCTCAAGCAGATCCCCCATATGGTGGGGCACGACAGCGACTCGATCGCCGACATGGACTTCACGCAGATGGACGGCGACACGACGTTCTCTGCGCTGCTCTCCGCGATCTTCGACGTGCACTACGGCGCGGCGATCGTGGGGTTCGGCTCGATCCTGCTCCTCGTGCTCTGGGACGAGATCGCGGTGTTGAAGAAGAGCCCGGTACCCGCGCCGCTCGTCGTGGTCGCGGCCGGGATCGCCGCCGCCAAGGTCTTCGAGGGCATGGGCCCCGACTTCGCGATCGGCGCGAGCCACCTCGTGCAGGTGCCGGTGGCCGCCAATCCCGCGGAGATGGTCTCCTTCTTCCAGTTCCCGGATTGGTCGGTGCTGACGCGGCCGGCCGTGTACGGCGCGGCGTTCACCATCGCGATCGTCGCGACGCTCGAGACGCTGCTCAACGTCGAGGCCGTCGACAAGATCGATCCCGAGAACCGACAGACGCCGCAGAACCGCGAGCTCGTCGCGCAGGGAGCGGGGAACGTCGTCTCGGGCTTGCTCGGAGGCCTCCCGATGACGAGCGTCATCGTGCGGAGCAGCGTGAACATCAGCGCGGGCAACCGCACCAAGGCCTCGACCGTGGTGCACGGCCTCCTGATCCTGATCTCCGTCGTCTTCGCCGCCGACCTCTTGAACTCGATCCCGCTCTCGTGTCTCGCGGCGATCTTGTTCATGACGGGCCTCAAGCTCGCGAGCCCGAGCCTCTTCAAGGCGATGTGGCGCGCCGGGAAGTTCACCTTCCTGCCGTTCATCGTCACGGTGGTCGCGATCGTCGTCACGGACCTGCTCACCGGCATCCTCGTGGGTCTCGCCGTGAGCCTCACCTTCATCCTCTACAGCAACTTCCAGCGGCCGCTCCGGCCGGTGATCGAGAAGCGACCCGGGGGCGACGTGCTCTGCATCCAGCTCGCCAACCAGGTGAGCTTCTTGAACCGCGCCGCGCTCGCCAACGCCTTCTACAGCGTGCCCAAGGGCGGATACGTCCTCTTCGACGCGCGGCGCACCGAGTACATCGATCCGGACATCGTGGATCTGCTCATGGACTTCCGCGACCGCGACGGCCCCGCGCGCGGGGTCTCGGTGAGCTTCCTCGGCTTCAAGGAGCACTACGAGCGGCTCCCCGACGTCATCCGCTTCGTCGATCACTCCACCGAATCCGCGCGCAGCGAGCTCTCGCCGCGCGACGTCCTCCGCCTCCTCGCCGACGGAAACGAGCGCTTCCGGCGCGGCACCACCGCCGATCGCCACCTCGCGCAGTCGATGGGCGCGGCCATGCAGGGCTCGGTGCCCCTCGCCGTCACGCTGAGCTGCAGCGACTCGCGCGTCCCCGTCGAGACCATCTTCGACGTCTCCGCCGGCGATATCTTCAGCACGCGCATCGCCGGGAGCGTGGCGACGCGCGAGGCGATCGCAGGCATCGAGTACGCGTGCGTGTGCTCGGGCGCCAAGCTCGTCCTCGTGATGGCGCACCGCGGGTGCGCCGCCGTGGGGGCCGCGGCCGAGGGCGTCGAAGGCGCGGAGGCCCACACGTGTACACACCTCGAGGGGCTCCTCGGCGAGATCCGCCGCGCGTTCCCCGAGCCGATCGCGCCGCCCTCCGATCCTGCGGCGCGCGAGGCCTACCTCGACTCGCTCGCGACGGAGGTCGCGCGGAAGAACATGTGCGCGATCCTCGACGCGTCCGACGCCATCGCGCGGCTCGTGCGCGAGGGCGAGGTGCAGATCGTGGGCGGCTTCTACGACGCCGACGAGGGGAGCGTCCGCTTCTTCGACGTGGACGGGAGGCCCGTCGAGGTCGACGTCGCGACGCCGAGCGCGGCCTAGCGAGGCGCGCGGGCCGCTCAGCCGAAGCGGCCCGTGATGTACTCCTCGGTCTTCTTCTTGTCGGGGCGCGTGAAGATCTTGGTCGTCGCGCCGTACTCGACGAGCTCGCCCATGTAGAAGAAGGCCGTGAAGTCGCTCACGCGGGCGGCCTGCTGCATCGAGTGCGTGACGATGGCGATCGTGTACTCGCGCTTGAGCTCACGGATGAGCTCTTCGATGCGCGCGGTGGCGATGGGATCGAGGGCGGAGGCCGGCTCGTCCATGAGCAGGACCTCGGGGCGCACGGCGAGGGCGCGCGCGATGCAGAGGCGCTGCTGCTGTCCGCCCGAGAGGCCGAGCGCCGATTTGTCGAGGCGGTCCTTCACCTCGTCCCAGAGCGCCGCGCCGCGCAGGCTCTCCTCGACGCGCTCGCCGATGAGGCTCTGGTCCTTCACGCCGGCGATGCGGAGGCCGAAGGCGACGTTCTCGAAGATGCTCTTGGGGAAGGGGTTGGAGCGCTGGAAGACCATGCCCACCCGGCGCCGCACCTCCACCGCGTCGACGCCCTTGCCGTAGATGTCCTGGTCGTCGAGCGTGATGTGGCCCTCGACGCGGGCGCCCTCGACGGTGTCGTTCATCCGGTTGAGGCTGCGGAGGAAGGTGCTCTTGCCGCAGCCCGAGGGACCGATCAGCGCGGTGACGCAGCGTTCGGCGATGTCGAGGCTCACGCCGCGGATGGCCTGGTGCTTGCCGTAGAAGACCGAGACGTCGCGCGCGACCATCTTGGCGCGCGGGTTCTTCGTCGCGGGCTCCGTGCTCATCGGTGTTTCGGGCTTGGCCATGGTCGACGACATCAGGAAGGGGAGAGCGCCCGCCTCGCGCGGCTGCGGATCACGATCGCGACGAGGTTGAGCGTGAAGGTGAGGGCGAGGAGCACGAAGACCGTGCCGAAGAGGGTGGGCTCGGCCGCGTCGACGTTCGGCGACTGCGTCGCGAGCGCGAAGACGTGATAGCCGAGGTGCATGAACATGTCGCGGAGATCGTCGGGGAGCTCCGGGAGGAAGTTCGCGGCGCCCGTGAAGATGATCGGCGCCACCTCGCCCATGCCGCGGCTCACGCCGAGGATCACGCCGGTGAGGATGCCGCCCCTGGCGTTGGGGAGGACGACGGTGAAGATCGTCTGGAACTTGGTCGCGCCGAGGGCGAGCGAGGCGTCGCGGAGATCGCGCGGCACCGTGCGGAGCGCCTCCTCGGTGGTGACGATGACGGTGGGGAGCGTGAGCACCGCGAGCGTGAGCGAGGCCCAGAGGATGGAGGGCTGGCCCCAGATCGGGCGCGCCACGTCGCCGTAGAAGACCTTGTCCATCGTGCCGCCCACGAAGAGCACGAAGAAGCCGAGGCCGAAGAGGCCGAAGACGATGGACGGCACGCCGGCGAGGTTGTGGATGGCGGAGCGGACGATGGGCGCGATGCGGCTGCGCTTGCTCGCGTACTCGCTGAGCCAGATCGCCGTCGCGAGGCCCACCGGGACGCCCGCGATGGACATGAGCAACGTCATGAAGACGGTGCCGTAGATGGCCGGGAAGATCCCGCCGCCCGTCATGTCGGCCGTGGGCGCCTCGGTGAGGAACTCGGGCGTCACCATGGGCGCGCCGTTCCAGACGATCTGGCCGAGGAGGATCACCAGGATCCCGAGCACGCAGAGGAGCGCGAGGCCCGTGGCGACGACGAGGAGCCAATCTTTGGTGGTGATCCGCACTCAGGCCGCCGTGAGCTTTCGGTGCAGGCGATCGGTCGCCCACTTGCCGAAGAGGTTGAGCACGAACGTGATGGCGAAGAGCATCACGCCGAGGAGGAAGAGGATGCGCCAGTGCGCCTCGCCGCGCGCCACCTCGCCGAGCTCGGCGGCGATGGTGGCGGTGACCGTGCGCACGCTGGTGCTGAAGTCGAAGAGCTCGACCACGGCCGCGTTGCCGGAGGCCATGAGCACGATCATCGTCTCGCCGATGGCGCGGCCGAAGCCGAGGATCACGGCCGCGGTGATGCCGGGGATCGCCGCCGGGACGATGACGCGGAGGGCGATCTGGTATTTGCGGGCGCCGAGCGCGGCCGCCGCCTCGGAGAGGCTCTTGGGCACGGCCTGGATGGCGTCCTCGGAGATGGTGAAGATGACCGGGACGATGGTCATCGCGAGGCCGACCGCCGCGACGAAGCCGTTGAGGCGATAGGTGAAGCCGAAGAGGTCCTGGGTGAAGGTCGCGACGACCATGAGCGCGAAGAAGCCGAGGACGACCGAAGGCACGCCGGCGAGGAGCTCGATCGCGGGCTTGACGATCTCGCGGAGCCATCGGGGCGCGTAGATGGCGACGAAGATCGCGCAGCCCACGCCGATGGGCACCGCCATGGCCATCGAGAGGAGCGTGACCTTGAGCGAGCCCACGAAGAGCGGGATCATGTTGAACTTGGGCGTGCCGCCGACGGGCTGCCAGACGACGACGGGCTCGTCGTAGCCGGGCCACTGCCGCGGGAGGACGAGGTCGCGGAGCGCGAGGCCCTCGTCCGCCGCTTCCCAGAAGAGCGGCAGCGCCTCACGCGCGACGAAGAGGAAGATGAGGGCGATCGCGACGACGGCCGAGAGGGCCATCACGGCGATGAGGCGCTCGGCGACCCGGTGCCACGTGGGCGTCGGGAGCGCCTCGGTGAGGGGCTTCTTCCTCGCCTCCACCTGCCGCGGCGCGTTCTTCGGGGCGCTCCGGCCCGGCTCGCTCTCGCTTCGGATCATCGTTCAGTCGGGGTTCGAGGGGAGATCGGGCGTTTCGGCCTCGGGCGGGAGCGGGAAGTAGCCGACGCCTTCGACGACGCTCTGGCCCGCCTCGGAGAGGACGTACTCGAGGTATTGCTGGGCGGGGCCCCCGGCCTCGCCGGCCGTGTAGATGAAGAGGAAGCGCGCGAGGGGGTAGAGGCCCTGCGTGGCGTTCTCGAGCGTCGGCGCGTAGGCGGGGCCCTCGCCGTCGGCGATCTCGAGCGTGTGTACGCCTTCGCCGAAGGCGATGCCGCCGTAGCCGATGCCGCGGCGGTCACGCGCGACGGCGTGGATGACGGCGGCGGTGCCGGGGAGCGTCTGCGCCTCGGCCGCGAAGTCCTCGTCGTCGAGCACCACTTCCTTGAAGTAGGCGTAGGTCCCCGAGTTGTTCTCGCGGCTGTAGAGCACGATGGGCATGTCGGGCCCGCCGAGCTCCTTCCAGTTCTTGATCTTGCCGCGGAAGACCTTCTTGAGCGTGGCGAGGTCGATGGTCTTCACGGGGTTGTCGTCGGAGACGTAGACGGCGATCGCGTCGATGGCGACCTTGTGCTCGACCACCTCGACGCCGCGCGTGGTCTTCACGTGCGCGCGCTCACGGTCCTTGATGGGACGGCTCGAGTTGGCGAGCTCGGTGGTGCCGTTGATGAGCGCCGCGATGCCGGTGCCGCTGCCGCCGCCCGAGACCTGGACCGCTACGCTCGGGTTGGCCGCCATGAAGCCCTCGGCCCAGCGCTGCGCGAGGATCACCATCGTGTCGGAGCCCTTGATGGTGAGGCTCTCCTGGAGCCGCGAGGTCGAGCCGGGCGTGACCTCGTAGGAGTTTCCACACCCGACGAGCATCGCCACGAGGAGCCATGCGAAGCGAAACCGTTGTGGTTCGGAGTGAGTCATCGGGCGCGGACCCTGTGTTGGCCGGACCTTGCTCTCCCTTTGCAACATTTTCGTGACGGGACTGCGACGAGCGGGGGGCAGGGCGGGATTTCGACCGGCGGGTCGCCGCGGATCTGGATTCGATCCGTGTTCGAGGCAACACCCCGATGGGTGGACGGCGCAAGATGACGACACGCGACTACACCTCGGCGCGGCGATCGAAAAACGCGATCCCCTCGCGCGGCGCGGCTGCTAGGGTCTGCCGCGTGCGCGCCTCCCTCGTCTCCGATCTCGGTTGCGCTCGCCGCGTGCTCCCCGCCCTGCCGACGCTCTTGCGGGAGGGTCGCTCGCGTGCGCGCTTCCTCCACGAGCTCCGCGCGACCTTCGTCGCGCTCGCGATCGTGCTCGTCGTGGGCCTCTGGGTGATGCCCCCCATCGTCGACTGGCTGGCCGACGCCTTCTTCCCGCCGGAGGAGGTCGTGCGGGGCAAGCTCTTCAGTAAGAAGACGAGGCTCGTGGCGAACCCGAGCCGCGATCCCTTCGCGACCGCCTGCGCCACGCTCTACTGGCTCGCCGGGTGGTTCGGCGTCTTCCGCCTCTTCGTGCGTGCGGGCGCGCGCGCGCTCGGCGAGCCCGCGGCGGCGCGCGCGAGCGCCGTGGAGGCGACGCTGATCTCGGGCGCGCGCACGATGGCGGCCTCCGCGCGCACCCTGGTGGAGGCGTCCAAGGGCGCCGTCACGGGCGCGATCCGCGGCGCGGGTCTCGGCGACTCCTCGATCGACGCGGGCTCGCGCTACGCGATCCGCGGCGAGCTCGGCCGGGGCGGCATGGGCATCGTGCACCTCGCCGAGGACACCGTGCTCGGCCGGGAGGTCGCGCTGAAGGAGCTCCCGGCGCACTTCCTCGGCTCGGAGGAGCTCTCCGAGCGCTTCCGCGTGGAGGCCCGCGCGCTCGCGCGGCTCAGCCACCCGGGCATCGTGCAGGTCTACGACCTCGTCGAAGGGCCCAGCGGCTCGTTCATGGCGATGGAGCTCGTACGCGGCGGGAGCCTCGACGATCGACTGGTCGAAGGGCGCCCGATGCCCGTCGCCGAGGTGGCGCGCATCGGGCGCGCGATGGCGCTCGCGCTCGCCCACGCGCACGCCGAGGGCGTGATCCACCGCGACTTCAAGCCGCAGAACGTGCTCATGACGGAGCAGGGCGAGCCCAAGATCACCGACTTCGGCCTCGCCAAGATGCAAGAAGGGCCGAAGCTCACGCGCGCCGGCGCGATGATGGGATCGCCCGCGTACATGAGCCCGGAGCAGGCCACGGGCGGGGCGACCGACGGCAAGACCGACGTCTACTCGCTCGGCGTCACGCTCTTCCAGATGGCGGCAGGGAGGCTCCCGTTCGAGGAGGAGGGGCCCGCGCTCTTCATGGCGCACCTCCAGAACGAGCCGCCGCGCCTCGAGGCGCTGAACGCCGAGGTGCCCGCGGAGCTCGCGGATCTGGTCGCGCGGATGCTCGCGAAGGAGCCCGCGACGCGGCCTTCGCTCGACGAGGTGGCCGACGTCCTCGGCCGCCTGCTCGGCGCAGGCGACGAGGCCGCGCACGGCTGAGCCTCACCGTCCGCGGCTGTTCAGGATGAGCTGGAGGAGCTTGGCCTGGAGCTCGCGGCGGGCTTCGTCGGTGAGCGGGCCGTCGAGGCCGCGGTGGACGAGCAGCGCCTCGATGCCGAGGATGAGGTGCTCGCAGACGAGGGGGTCGAAGCGCACGCCGGTCTCGGTCTCGGCGGCGGCGCAGAGGACCTGCACGACGGTGTCGACGACGTGCTTGCGCGCCGGAGCGAGCTTGGAGCCCGGCCGGAGCGCCTCGATGGAGAGCTCCTGCACGAGGCGCCCGTGGCGCTGCCAGAGCTCGAGGTAGACGTCGAGGCCGGCGGCGATCTTGCCCTCGAGCGTGGTCTCGGAGGCGAAGCGCGCGAGGACGCTCTCGGTGAGCACCTCGAGCGCGCGGTCGAAGAGCGCCGCGGCGAGCTCCTCCTTGCTCTTGAAGTGCTGGTAGAAGGTGGCGCGGGAGACGTCGGCGAGGTTGAGGATGTCCTCGACGCTCACCGAGCCGAAGCCGCGCTCGCCGAAGATGGATTCGGCGGCCATGAGGATGCGCTCGGTCGACGGGGGACGCTTCCCCAGCTTCGCTCGCGGCCCGACGATGTGCGACGGGACGGAGGCGCGCTCCTTCGGTTGGACCCGGGCTCCTGTCATCTCGCAATCATGCCGAAATTCCGGGCGCCGTGCAGGCCCCCGCCGCGAGGCGCCTCAGGCGGGCTGGGGCACGTACGCCGCGTGGTCGACGGTGCGCACGCGGTAGGCGCCCTTCGCGTCGCGATGCCGCTTGGACTCGGCGAGGAATCGCCGATAGCCGAAGGCGCCGATCCCGTAGAGGAGGGCGCTCCCGCCGGGGACGTGGTGGTAGAGCGCCGACTGCACGCGGCCGAGGAAGCGCATCGCGCGGATGCCGAGGTAGTCGTCGCCGAGGTCGTCGAGCTGCATCCCGGTGACGTAGTCGTTGCCCGAGAGGTAGCGGCAGAGCTGATGGAGGAAGGTCTGCACCACGGGGAAGAGCGGCCCGTCGCCCGCGAACGAGCGCGCGACCGAGTCGAGGACGCCCTTGGTGGCGGGGCTCATCTTCTCGGGCTTGCCCTGGTGCTTGAGCGAGGCGAGGAAGAACTCGCGCTGCTCCTCGATGTCGCGCGGGAGGAGCTCCTCGTCGATGCCGAGCACGTAGCCCGCGTAGCGCCAGAGGAGGACGTAGGAGGCGAGGTCCTCGTCGGTGAGCGTGATGCCGAGGCGCGCCAGGCTCCGCACGTTGAGGTAGCCGAAGAGGGCGAGGGTGATCGCGAGGTCCTGCTGGTTGATGGGCACCTCGCGCGGGTGCCGGAACCGCCCCGTCGAGACGAGGAAGTGACGGATCGCGGAGTGCAGGAGCCGCACGCGGAGGAGGAGCTCGTGGGCGGGGCCGCCCGGCTCGATCGCGCGCGGGAAGGCGAGGCCGATCACCATCGCCGAGGTCTCGTCGAGGCGGCGCGAGGCGTCGCCGCTCAGCATCCCGGTCATCGAGGTGATGAGGGCCATCTTCTGGAAGACGGCGCCGCCGCAGAGGCTCCCGCTGAAGAGCGAGAGGCCCATGTGCGCGGGGAAGGTGGCGATGAGCCGTTGCCCGCGCTCCATTGCGGCGAAGTCGGCCCAGGTCGGCACGGTCTGCCCGAATTCGACGAACCGCCGGCAGACCGCGCTCCCCTTCTCGGCGCGCTCGCGCACCACCCCGAGCAGGTTGTGGAACTCGGTGATCGGCCCGAGCGAGGCGAGCTCGGCGACGACGGCGTCGCTGAGGGGATCGCCCTTCTCGCGCAGCGACTCGAGGTAGTCCTCGGAGAAGCGAGGGGTGTAGCGGAGCTCGTGGCGGCGGGGGATCTGGGCGAGGTCCAGGCGGTGCATCGACTCACTTCCGTGCGGGGGTCGGATCGTATAACATGTATGATCCGAACGTCATGTACAGATCGCCGAGGAGCGAGCCGTGGACCTGAACCGGATGCTGTCGAAATGCCGCGAGGGACAGTGGCGTACCGAGGACCTCGATTGGAACAGGCCGCCTCCCGAGATGAGCCCCGAGAAGGAGATGGCCGTCGTCCAGTACTTCACGGACATGGCCGGCATCGAGCGGCTCGCCGCCGCGCTCTTCGAGGAGCAGCAGTCGCGCGCCGAGGACCCCGTGCTCGCGGAGATCTTCCGCACCTTCGTCGAGGACGAGAAGCGCCACGCCCGCTGCGCCGAGCTCCTCGCGGCCCACTACGACGTGCACCGGCTCAAGCAATACCGGCAGAACCCGGTGCTCCTCGAGTTCGGGCACCACTTCGTCCGCACGCTCCGGTATCTCTCGGCCGAGGTCGCGACCGTCTACGTGACGGTGGGTGAGCTCCTCCTCGACGTCGCGCTCCTGCGCTCGATCGACGCGTTCGTGGACGATCCGATGTCGAGCGAGGTGATGGCGCGCATCAACCGCGACGAGTCGCGCCACATCGCGATGGACTTCTACATGACGGAGTACTACGCGTCGCCCGAGTATCTCGCATGGCTCGAGCGCCAGCCCAAGCCCTCGGCGCGTCAGCTCACCGAGGCCTTCTGGGCGTTCTCGCAGCTCAGCCTCCACGCGCGGCCCTTCCTCCGCGCGATCTTCCTCGACCCGATGGAGGCGGTCGATCCGGCCGGCGAGCGCATCGCCGAGGCCTTCGCGCGTTATCAGGCGCTCATCGATCGCCCGAGCGTGCGGCACCGGCCGATCCCGCGGATCATCCACGGCACACAGTGGCTCGCGTCGCGTCCGCGGATGACGCCGGTCGCCGAGCGCGTCGCGCGCGTGATCGGCCTCCCGCGGCAGCTCCTCTTCCCTGCGCGGCGGCCGTCCAAGCCGAGCGCGGACGCGGTGAGGGGTGCGGCGGCCGAGGTGCGCGTGGCTTGATCGAGCGCGTGCGCGGCCCTTTCCCGCGTCGCTCCCTGGTGCTAGTCAGCCCGCATGTCGACGATCTTCTTCACTGGATTTCCAGGCTTCCTGGGGCGTGAGCTCCTGCCGCGCGTGCTCGCGCGTTCGACCTCGACGCGCGCCGTCTGCCTCGTCCAGGAGAAATTCCGCAAGGTGGCGGAGGACGCCGTCGCTTCGCTCGAGCGCGCCGACGAGACGCTCCGCGGCCGGATCGAGCTCGTGGCCGGCGATCTCACCGCGCGCGATCTCGGGCTCGGCGATCGGCGAGACGCGATCGCGCGAGAAGTGCGGGAGATCTACCACCTCGCGGCCGTCTACGACCTCGCCGTGCCCCGAGAGGTCGGCATGGCCATCAACGTCGAAGGGACGCGGCACCTCCTCGACTTCGCGAAGCGCTGCGACCGTCTCGAGCGGCATCAATACGTGAGCACCTGCTACGTGAGCGGGAAGTACCCCGGCATCTTCCGCGAGCAGGACCTCGAGGTCGGGCAGAGCTTCAACAACTACTACGAGGAGACGAAGTACCTCGCCGAGGTGCTCGTCCGCGACGCCGCCGAGGCCGGGATGCCCACGACGGTCTACCGGCCGGCCATCGTGGTGGGTGACAGCAAGACGGGCGCGACGCAGAAATACGACGGGCCCTACTTCGTCATCCGCTACCTCCTCAAGCAGCCGGAGGGCTTTGCCGTCGCGCCGCTGGCGGGCGACCCGCACCGCACGCGCCTCAACGTCGTCCCTCGCGACTACGTGGTCGACGCGATCGCGTACCTGAGCGGCGAGGCCAAGTCACTCGGCAAGACCTACCAGCTCGCCGCCCCGCGTCCGGCGACCATCGCCGATCTCGTCCAGCGGATCGGCGAGGCCACCGGGCGCCGGCTCGTCACGGTGAGGCTCCCGCCCGACTTCGCGCGCTGGGCGCTCTCCAACGTCAAGCCCGTCCGTCGGTTCCTCGACATGCCGGGCGAGCTCGTCGCTTACTTCGTCCACCCGACCTTCTACACGACGCACGTCGCGGAGGAGGACCTCGCCGGGACGGGCATCGCGCCCACCCCCCTCGAGGACATGCTCCCGCAGATGGTCGAGTTCGTGAAGGCGCACCCCGAGATCTCGTCCAACGCGATGATCTGAGGGCGGCCCCCGAGGGGGATCGTTCTTGGATTCTTTGAGTTATCCGCTCCGTGTGTCACCCTGGATCACGGGGACGGGAGGCCCCTGATGGCGACGGCATCCCGCTCCAGGCGGTGCACATGCGAGCCAATTTCCTGATCGGGTTCCTCCTCCTCTCGCTCGCCTCGCCGGCGCGCGCGGACGAGGTCATCCAGCGACTCGAGGCCGCGGCGCGCTCGGCGCCGAGGGACGTCGCGGCGCAGACGGCGCTCGTCGAGGCGCTCGTCCGCGCGGCCCGCTACGACGAGGCCAACCAGGCCGTCACGCGCGCGCTCCGCGCGACGCCCCGCTCCCTCGAGCTCCTCCTCGCCAAGGCGCGCATCGTCTTCGCGCGGAAGGACTTCAAGAACGCGAAGGCCGCGTGCCGTCCCCTCGAGCAGATCGACGCGCGCGCGGTCGAGACGCGCATCTGCCTCGCCGAGGGGTTCATCGCGCTCCAACGCTCGGCGCGCGCCTTCGAGGAGATCGAGCGGATCATCGCGGAGCATCCGGAGCGCTTCGAGGGCCACCTCGCCAAGGCCGACGCCCTCCGTCTGCGGATGATGGAGGCCGAGGCCGAGGCCGAGTATCGCCACGCGGCGCGCCTCCGGCCCGAAGATCCCCGCCCGCACATCGGGCTCGCGCTCCTCGCCGAGGCGGCGGGCAAGCGCGCCGAGGCGCTCGAGGCGCTCAAGCGGGCCCGCGCGCTCGGCGCCGACTGGCCGGAGGTGCGCTTCGCCTTCGGTCGCCTCACCGACGGCGAGGTGGCGCGGGAGCACCTCCGCGCGGCGAACCGCATGCGGCCGAATTGGGTGGAGGCGCTCGAGGCGCTCGGCTGGGCCGAGCTCGAAGCCGGCGAGCACGAGGAGGCGCGGCGGATCTTCGCCCAGGCCGTCTCCCTCGACGGCTACACGGCCGGCGCCCACCTCGGCCTCGGCATCGCGCTCGTGCGGCTCGGCCGGGACGCGGACGCCAAGACCTCGCTCACCCGCTCGCTCGAGCTCGTGCCCACCTCGGCGCGGGCGGCGCTCGAGCTCGCCCGCATCGAGGCCCGGGCCGGCGAGGTGGAGGTCGCCCTCGAGCTCTATCGGCGCGCGGCCGACCAGGACCGTACGGACTACGCGGCGCTCCTCGAGGCCGCGGCGCTCTGCATCGAGCACGGGCGCGCGGTGGTCGCGATGGCCTACCTCGATCGCGTGCTCGAGATGGACGACCGCTACGCCCCGGCGCTCATGCTCTACGGCGACGCCAAGCGACTCCAGCGGAAGACCGACGAGGCGCGGCAGTACTACGAGCGGGCGCTCTCCGGCACGGGGCCCGTGGACTCTGCCGCCCTCCGGGCGCGGATCGCCTCGACCCGCTGAGCGCTTGCGCCTTGTGACGCGCGCCGCCTTCGATTACATGCCGAGGCCAGTGATGGCCCGCGCGACCCTCGTCCTCCTCCTCGCACTCCTCTCCGCCTGCGGCGGGGAGGGCTCGTCGAAGTCGAAGGGCACCACGCCGGCCGCCAAGATCGACGTCTCCGACGCGCAGGCGGCCTACGAGGCCGCGCTCATCAAGTTCCTCAAGGAGGACTGCCTCGACGCCGAGCCGCTCTTCCGCGAGATCCGCCGCGAGCACCCGTTCAGCCGCTTCGCCGCGCTCTCGGAGCTGCGCATCGGCGATTGCCAGGCGATGCAGAAGCACCACGCCGAGGCGATCGAGACGTTCAAGACCTTCATCCGGTTCCGCCCGACGCACGCGCAGATCCCCTACGCGCGCTTCATGATCGCCAAGTCGCACTTCGCGCAGATTCCGTCGGATTGGTTCCTCGTCCCGCCCTCCCACGAGCGGGAGCTCGGCCCGGCGCGCGAGACGCTCACCGCCGTCCGCGACTTCGTGACGCGCCACCCCGACGACGACCGCGTCCCCGAGGCGCAGGAGATGGCGAAGAAGGCGCTCGCCATCCTCGCCCGGCACGAGCTCTACGTCGCCAAGTTCTACGATCGCCACGACCAGAAGGTCGCGGTGATCCGTCGCCTCGAGTATCTGCTCCATCACTACCGGGGGAGCGGGCTCGAGGCGGAAGCCCTCCTCTATCTCGCGCGTACATACCGATCGATGAAGCGATGGGACGACGCGCGCGCGTCGCTCGAGGCGATCCTCTCCCAATACGGGGAGAGCGAGGAGGCCAACGAGGCCAGGGAAGAGCTCCGCGCTCTCTCACGGAAGCCCTCGTCGAGCGGACGCACCTCGTCTCCCTGACCCGACCGCGGGGGGCGAGATGAGGGAAGAGATCAGGCAGAAACTCACGCTCGGGCGAGAGCACTACAACAAGCGCGAGTTCTCCAAGGCGGAGCCGATGCTCCGGCAGGCGGTGCAGATGGGCGCGCGGTACGCCGACGTGTTCAACATGCTCGGCGTGATCCGGCACGACAAAGGCGAGCTCGAGAGCGCCCGACAGGCCTTCCAGGAGGCGGTCGAGCTCAACCCCAACTACACGGAGGCCGCGCTGAACCTCGTCGTCACGCTCAACGACATGGGGCGGTACGA
>JAAYBZ010000065.1 GCA_012744445.1 Myxococcales bacterium
AAGGGCGCTTCGCGGTGGTCGCAGGAGGTCTCGCCGCAGTCGAGGGCTTCGGTGGCGAGGGTGCACTCGAAGCATTGGCCCTCGATGCAGTGGTCGCCGCCGCAATCGGCCTCGGTGGCGCATTCGCGGCACTCCGCGGCGAGGCCCACGCCCACGCAGACGCCGTCGCAGTCGGCGTCGTCGCGGCAGCGGACGCAGAGGCCGAGGCGCGTGTCGCAGTAGGGGCGCTCGCCTTCACAGGGCTCGGCGCAGTGGATCTTCTCGCCTCCCGCGTCGTCGGCGCACGCCGAGACGAAGAGTGAGAGCGCGAACAGGACGAAGAACGGCATCGCGGGTCACTCCGTCACGCGCGCGCGATCACGCCGCCGCCTCTTCCGGCGCCTCGCTCGGCGACGGCCGCCGTGGCCCGCGTCGATAGAGCGAGGGCGCGATCGCCTCGGCGTCGCGCTCGTGCCAGCGGAGGTAGGCGATGGCGCGGCGGCACTCCTCGTAGATCGACGCGAAGAGCGAGAAGGCGCGCTGCCGCACGTCGCCCCAGGTGGAGCCCGCGGGCGCGTCCTCGGCGATGGCCGAGAGGAGCCGCGCCCCGAGCTCGCCGGCGCGCTCGATCTCCTCGACGGTCGCGGCGGTGCGGCCCTGGATCGAAGGCCAGGCCTCGGCGAAGAGCGAGGCGAGCGCGAGGAGATCGCCGGCCGTGTCGAGGTTGCCGCGGCCCGCCCGGATGCTCGCCACGCGCTCGGGATCGACGAGGCGGCGATGCGCGAGCGCCTCGGCGTCGAGCAGGAGCGCCTCCCGCAGCGGCCGCGCCTCCTCGAGGAGCCGCGCGCGCTCGGACTCGTCCTTGGGCCGCGCCACGCTCGCGAGGTGCGCGTGATAGGCCGCGAGCGCGGCGTCGCGGAGTCGGTCGAGCAGGTCTTCCGAGTGATCCGGGAGCCGGGCGATCGCCTCGCGATGCGCCTCGAGCCTCGGGAGCGCGCCGAGGGCGATGGTGACGGCGCTCGGGACGTCGACGTTCATCCGCCGGAGCTCCTCCTCGGGCAGCGCCAGGATCTCCTCCTCGAGCCGAAGGAAGGCCCGCGCGGCTGCGTCGCGCTCGGGCATGCTCTGCACGGTCACGCAATCGTTCATGGTTCTCCTCCCTTCCTCGGGCGGAAGAACCCACCGGCCGTGCGCCTTCCCCCGAAGACGCGGAGGATGAAACACGGGCCGGCGCGATCCGCAAGTCTGTCGGCGACGCACGCCACGGCGTCACTTCCAAGCTGGCGGCGACCCCTCGCGACGGCCCCTCCTTTCACTTCCGGAGTGACGCCCACCCTCGCAGCGAACCCGCCGCTCACTTCCAATCTGGCCGCGACCCCTCGCGACGCGCCCTCCGGTCACTTCCAGTCTGGCCGCGACCCCTCGCGTCAGGCCCGCCCTTCACTTCCGAAGTGACGGAGAGGCTCGGCTCGAGCCGCGGCCCCACTTTCCGAGTGACGGAGGCGCTCGGCGCGAGCCGCGGCTTCACCTCCAAGCTGGCGGCTCCGCCTGCGCGAACGCGGCGGCCGGTCGGGGACTCCACACGAATTCGAGCGCCGCGCGATGAGCGGATCCCTCGGCCTGGCCACGAAAGGAGACGGCCCACTCCACGCCAAGGGAGCGCGGAGCCGCGCGCCGCGAAAGGGTGCGCCGCGTGACGGAAGGGTGCATGCTCCCTAGGTTCTTCCGGCCCACAGGATCAGGACCCCCCATGCCCCAATATCGCTCCCGGACCTCCACCGCCGGCCGCAACATGGCCGGCGCCCGCGCGCTCTGGCGCGCGACCGGCATGAAGGACGACGACTTCCACAAGCCGATCGTCGCCATCGCCAACTCGTTCACCCAATTCGTGCCGGGTCACGTCCACCTCAAGGACCTCGGCCAGTTGGTCGCGCGCGAGATCGAGCGCGCCGGCGGCGTGGCCAAGGAGTTCAACACCATCGCGGTCGACGACGGCATCGCGATGGGCCACGACGGCATGCTCTACTCGCTCCCGAGCCGCGAGATCATCGCCGACTCGGTCGAGTACATGGTCAACGCGCACTGCGCCGACGCGCTCGTGTGCATCTCCAACTGCGACAAGATCACGCCGGGCATGCTCATGGCCGCGCTGCGGCTGAACATCCCCACGGTCTTCGTCTCGGGCGGCCCCATGGAGGCCGGCAAGACCTCGCTCGCCAAGCACAAGCTCGACCTCATCGACGCGATGGTCATGGCGGCCGATCCGAACAACACCGACGAGCAGGTCGCGGCCGTCGAGCGGAGCGCCTGTCCCACCTGCGGCTCGTGCTCGGGCATGTTCACCGCCAACTCGATGAACTGCCTCACCGAGGCGCTCGGGCTCTCGCTCCCTGGCAACGGCACGGTCGTCGCGACGCACGCCGATCGCGAGAAGCTCTTCCTCGAGGCCGGGCGCACGGCGGTCGAGCTCTGCCGGCGCTGGTACGAGCAAGAAGACCCCACGGCGCTCCCGCGCGGCATCGCCACCTTCGCGGCCTTCGAGAACGCGATGACGCTCGACATCGCGATGGGCGGCTCGACCAACACCATCCTCCACCTGCTCGCCGCCGCGCAGGAGGGCGAGGTGCCCTTCACGATGCGCGACATCGACCGCCTCTCGCGGCGCGTGCCGCAGCTCTGCAAGGTCGCCCCCAACACGCAGAAGTACCACATCGAAGACGTGCACCGCGCCGGCGGCATCATGGCGATCCTCGGCGAGCTCTCGCGCGCGGGCCTCGTCGACACCTCGGTGCCCACCGTGCACGCCAAGACGCTCGGCGACGCGATCGCCAAGTGGGACGTGAAGGTCACCCAGGACGAGGCCGTGCACACCTTCTACAAGGCGGGCCCGGCCGGCATCCCGACGCAGGTGGCGTTCAGCCAGTCCTCGCGCTGGCCGAGCCTCGACCTCGATCGCGCCGAGGGCTGCATCCGCGACCTCGAGCACGCCTACTCGCGCGACGGCGGCCTCGCGGTGCTCTACGGCAACATCGCGCTCGACGGCTGCGTGGTGAAGACCGCCGGCGTCGACGAGTCGATCCTCGTCTTCGAGGGCAAGGCGCGCGTCTACGAGAGCCAGGACGCCGCGGTGAAGGGCATCCTCGGCGACGAGGTGCAGCCGGGCGACGTGGTGGTGATCCGCTACGAAGGCCCCAAGGGCGGACCCGGCATGCAGGAGATGCTCTATCCGACGAGCTATCTGAAGTCGAAGGGCCTCGGGAAGCAGTGCGCGCTCCTCACCGACGGGCGCTTCTCGGGCGGCACCTCGGGCCTCTCCATCGGGCACGCCTCGCCCGAGGCGGCCGCGGGTGGCGCCATCGGCCTCGTGCGCGACGGCGACCGCATCCGCATCGACATCCCGAACCGCTCCATCCAGCTCCTCGTCTCCGACGAAGAGCTCGCCCAGCGCCGCGCCGAGCAAGACCAGAAGGGCTGGAAGCCCGCCCAGCCGCGCGCGCGCCGCGTGAGCCCGGCCCTCAAGGCCTACGCGCTCCTCGCCACCAGCGCCGACAAGGGCGCCGTGCGCAACCGCGCGATGCTCGAGGACTGAACTCGGCGCTGCGTAGCCCGTCACCTCCCGCGCACGCACGGCCTCGCTCGCCGAGGAGCGCACGCGGCCGTGCGCGCTCCGGGAGAGATGCGCTGCTTCGCCGCTGGATCAGTGGAGCGCCGACGTCTCCTCGAGCTCGCGGCCGCGCGTCTCGGGGAAGAAGACGAGGACGTAGATGGCGGCGAGGATGGGGAAGAGGGCGGTGAGGGCGACGACGGGGCCGTAGGCGCCGGCCGAGGCCGAGGCCTCGCCCACGAGGAGCGGGACGGCGAAGTAGGAGAGGCGCCCGAGGATGTTGTTGCTCCAGGCGAAGGCCGAGCCGCGGAGGTGGGTGGGGAAGAGCTCGTTGGTGTAGGCGTTGGCGATGGGCAGGAACGCCGTGGCGCCGAAGATGCCGAGCACCAGCGCGCCCGTGAGCGCGAGCTGCGACTCGAGCGTGAAGCTCAGGTAGAGGCCCGCGGCCGAGAGGGCGTAGACGATCACGGCGCCGCGCCGGCGTCCCAGGGTGTCGATGACGGGCCCCACGAGGAGCGCCATGGGCACGGCGAGCACGGAGGCGATGGCGATGGCGCGGCCCACGTCGCGATCGGTGAAGCCGCGCTCCTCCATGGCGAAGATCTTCCAGAACGAGATGGCGTTCTGCGAGGCCGCGTAGGAGATGAACCAGAGGCCCGCCACCATGATCACGCGGCGCGCGTAGGGCGTCTTCCAGATGTCGAGGAGGTTCTCGCGGGACTTGCCCGCCTCGAGGAAGCGCCGCGTCTCCTTGAGGTCGCGCCGCGCGTAGGCGACGAGGACGAGCGGCAGGGCCGCGACGAAGTAGACGCTGCGCCAGCCGTAGGTCGTCTCGAGGAGGACGGGCACGAGCACGGCGCAGGCGATGGAGCCGAGCGCGCTCGCCGCCTGGATCACGCCGAGGACGAGGCCGCGGCGCTCGGGCGGGAATTCCTCGGCGGCGATGATCATGCTCGTGGCCCACTCGGCGAGGAGGAAGATGCGCGCGAGGAGCTGCGCGCCCACGAAGAAGTAGATGTTGGTGGCGAGGCCGCTCAGGAGCGTGAAGAAGGTGTAGCCGACGATCGTGATGGTGAGGACGCGCGCGCGCCCCAGGCGGTCGGCCATGCGCACCACGAAGAGCGCGAGCACCGTGCCGATGTTCACCACGGCCACGATCCGCCCCGGCGCCTCGATGGGCAGGTCCCAGTACTCGCGCAGGTTGGGGAGGAGCTGGGTGATCGCGAGGAAGTCGTATCCTTCGAAGAACGTCGCGACGCTGAGGAAGACGAGGAGCCGCAGCTGATAGGGCGAAAAGGCGCGCGATTCGGACACGGTGCGCGCACTATAGTCGAATTGGCGGCGCCTGATATGCTCCGCGGCGACCTCGCGCATGGCCTCGAACCACCCTTTCTTCTCGCGTCCGCGGCTCGCCGGCGCGCTCCTCTTCCTCTCGGGCGCGATCCCGCTCTTCCTGCTCCTCGCATGGGATGTGCGGATCGAGCGCGGAGCGCTCTTCGGCATCCCGCTCGCGGCGCTCGCGGCCCTGGGCCTCACGCACCTCGTGCTCCCCATCGCGCGCGCCGAGGCGGACACGCCGAGCGCCCGGCCCTCGGGGTCTCTCCTCCTCACGCTCGCGATCGCGGCGCTGATCCTCTTCCCCTTCCTCGGCACCTACGCGCTCTGGGATCCGTGGGAGACGCACTACGGCGAGGTCGCGCGAGAGATCCTCGCCCGCAACGACTGGATCAGCCTGTGGTGGGCGCAGGACCATTGGTTCTTCTCCAAGCCCGTCCTGATCTTCTGGCTCGAGGCGCTCACGATGAGCGCGCTCGGCTTCGACCCCACGCCCGACGCCAACCCCGTGGGCATCGAGTGGGCGGTGCGTCTGCCCACGGCGGTGCTCGCCTTCGTCGCGGTGGGGCTCGTGCACCGCACGGTGGCGCGCTTCTTCGGCGCGCGCGCGGGCGTGCTCGCGGCGCTCGTGATGGCCACGTGCCCGCACTTCGTGCTGCTCTCGCGGCAGGCGATCACCGACATGCCGCTCGCGGCCACGGTGGTCTCGGCGCTCTCGCTCCTCGCGCTCGCCTTCGCGGAGGACGACGACGCCCGCCCGAGCGCGCGGCGCGTGGGGCCCTTCGCGATCCACCTCGGGCACGTGCTGATCTTCGCCACGGCGATCGTGACGCTCCCGCAGGCGCTCTACCTCGTGGGGCTCAACGTCTCCATCGGCGACGGGCCCCTGCGCCTCGTGAGCGACTCGATGCTCTTCGGCTCGGCGGGCAACCCCGAGGTGGCGGGCAACCCGGCGCACGCCGTCCACACGCCCGCGCTGCGCGCGCGCCTCGGTGAGCTCGACGTCCTGCCCACGCTCGAGGGCCTCGTCTGGCTCGTGCTCCTCGGGCTCACGCTGCGGATGATCGCGCGCGAGACGAAGCTCCGCGCGCTCCACCTCTACGGCTTCTACTTCTTCTGCGGGCTCGCCTTCATGGCGAAGGGCATCCCGGGCTTCGCGCTCCCGGGCGTGGCGGCGCTCTTCTACCTCGTCGTCTCGGGGCGCTTCCGGCTGCTCTTCGACGGCGAGCTCCGCATCCTCCGCGGCGCGCTCCTGCTCTCCGTGGTGAGCCTGCCCTGGTACGTGGCGATGGTGGTGCGGCACGGGGCGGGCTTCTTGAACCGCCTCCTCGTCCACGATCACATCAACCGCCTCGCGGCCGGTGTGCACGGCGACACGGGGACCATCGGCTACTTCCTCGAGCAGCTCGGGCCGGCGACCTTCCTCTGGACGGGGCTCCTCCCGGCGGCGCTCCTCTTCGCGCTCGCCAAGGCCTCGCGCCGCACCGACGACCGCGGGCGGCGCGACGTGCTCCTCGTCTTCGCGCTCTTCCACCTCGGCGCCTTCACGCTCTTCAGCGCGATGGTGACGAAGTTCCACCACTACATCTTCCCGGCGGTGCCGCCGCTCGCCGTGCTCGGCGGGATCTTCCTCGATCGCTTCTACGGCGACGCGCGCGATCCCAGGCACGAGCTCCTCGGGAGCGCCCTCGCGGCGATCTCGGCGCTCGCGCTCGCGCTCTTCTTCGGATCGCTGTGGGGCGATCTCCGCGGCGTGCTCCCGGAGGGCCTCGAGGGCACCGACGCGATCCTCGACCACGAGCCCGGCGCGCACGTGTCGATCGGCCTCTTCGTCGTCGCCGCGGGGACGGGGGCGCTCGCCTTCCGCGTGCTCGGCCGCGCCACGCCCTCGCCCGAGGAGAAGGCCCTCACGCTCACGGCGATCGCGGGCGGCGTGCTCCTCGTCTTCGTCGGGCGCGATCTCTCGTGGGTCACCGCCGCGCGCCCGCACGGCTACGAGCGGCTCATCCACCTCTTCGTCTACAAATACGAGCGGCCGTGGCCGAGCGAGCTCGACTACCGGCCCATCCTCACGGGCTTCGCGATCGCGTCGGCGGGGCTCTTCTTCGCGCTCGCGTTCCATCGCGTCCGCGCGTACGCGAGCCGCGCGCTCCTCGGGCTCGCGCTCGCCTTCTCGCTCTTCCTCGTCGGCGTCTACATGCGCGATCTCTCCGACCACTGGAGCATCCGGCCGCTGACGACGCGCTACTACGAGCTCCGGCGCGAGGGCGAGCCGATCGCGGCGTGGCAGATGAACTGGAAGGGCGAGAACTTCTACACGGGCAACCGCGTGCACGTGTTCATCAACGCCAACGACAAGCTCGCGGAATTCCTCGACGCGCACCGCGACGAAGACGTCTACGTGGTGCTCGAGCACACGCGGCTCTCGAGCTTCGAGCAGCGCGTCGGCGGGCGGAAGGTCGAGCCGGTCACCACGGCGCGCGACTGCAACAAATTCGTCCTCGTCCGGATCCCCGCGGCGGCGCGCGCGGGGGGCTGAGTCCCCACCTGGGGCACGCCCGGCACCGCACGCAGATTTCGCGAAGGCGCCCTTCCTCCTGCTAACCTTTGGAGATGCAACGTATCGCCGTCTTGACGAGCGGTGGGGACGCCCCCGGAATGAACGCGGCCATCCGGGCCGTGACCCGACGCGCCATCGACCGCGGCTGGGAGGTCTTCGGGGTCCAGCGCGGCTACCAGGGCCTCATGCAGGAGAGCTTCCTCCCGCTCCACGCCCGCGACGTCGGCGGCATCATCCAGCTCGGCGGCACCATGCTCGGCAGCGCGCGCGCGCCCGAATTCGCCACCGACGCGGGCCGGCGCGCCGCGCTCCACAACCTCGCCAAACGCGGGATCGACGGCATCGTCATCGTCGGGGGCAACGGCAGCCAGAAGGGCAGCGCGGCCCTCTCCTCGCTCGGCTTCCCGGTGGTGGGCATCGCCTCCACCATCGACAACGACCTCTACGGCTCCGAGCCCACGATCGGCGTGGACACGGCGCTCAACGTGACCATCGAGGCCATCGACCGCCTCCGCACCACGGGCTCGAGCCATCACCGCGCGCACCTCGTCCAGACGATGGGGCGCGACCACGGCTACCTCGCGCTCATGGCGGGCATCGCGGGCGGCGCCGAGGTGGTGGTCATCCCCGAGGCCGAGGTCGAGCCCGAGGAGGTGGCCAAGCGCCTCCGCGACGCCTACCTCCGCGGCAAGACGCACTCGATCGTGGTGGTCGCCGAGGGCTGCAAGAACGACGCGCAGGCCATCGCCAAGCACTTCGAGACGCACGAAGACCTGGGCTTCGCCGTGCGCGTGACCATCCTCGGCCACGTGGTGCGCGGCGCCGCGCCCACCGCCCGCGACCGGCTCATCGCCACGCGCATGGGCGTGGCCGCCGTGGACGCGCTCGCCGCCGGGGAGCACGGGATCCTCATCGGGGTCGACGGCAACGAAATGTGCCGTACACCGCTCTCCGTGGTGGCGGAACGTCACAAGAAGCTCGATCTCGAATGGGTGCAGCTGGCGCGCGTCCTCGCCCAGTGAGGCGGCTCGGCCTCGTCCTCGCGGTGGCCGTCGCCGCGGGGGGGCTCTTCGCCCTCGCGCCCTATCGCGCGGCGCTCCACGTCCTGCTCTGCCTCGAGGGCGAGCCCAGCGCCCTCGCCGACTTCGCCGCCTGGGGACGCCCCGCGCTCGAGGTCACCGACGCCACGTTCGAGGGCGCGCGCCACCGCGTCTACCGCCCCGCGGGCGAGGCCGAGGGCGTGATCGTCCTCCTCCACGGCATGCACCGCCTCGGCATCGACGAGCCTCGCCTGGTGAGCCTCGCGCGCGCGCTCGCCGAGACGGGCCACGTGGTGCACACGCCCGAGCTCCCGCGCCTCGCGGCCTACCGCCTCGACGAGGCCGAGGCCGAGCGGATCGGCGAGGTGATCGCGCGCGCCTCGGCGGCCGAGGGCGGCGCGCGCGTCGGCGTCTTCGCGATCAGCTTCTCGGGCGGGCTCGCGCTCCTCTCCGCCACCGAGCCCGAGACCCGCGAGCGCATCGCCTCGCTCCTCGTGCTCGGGAGCTACGCCGATCTCGTGCGCGTCACCCGCTTCTACGCCGGGGAAGAGGCGCGCTCGCCCGACGGGACGCCCTCTGGCGTGCGGCCGCATCCCTACGGCATCGAGATCCTGCTCCGCGACTCGCTCGCGCATTGGGCGCCGGACGGGCTCGCCGATACGCTCGGCGAGCTCCTGCGGCTCTCGCTCCACGACGAATTCCGCGCGGCCGACGCGCTCGCCGAGACCCTCCCCGCGCCGTGGGCCGAGCGCATGCGCGCGCTCCTCCGCGGCGAGCCCGACGCGCACCTGCGCGAAGCCGCCCTCGCGCACGTCGCGCGCCACGAGGCCGTGCTCCGGCTCGCCTCGCCCGCCGGGCGCCTCGCGGGGCTCGACCGGCCCGTCTACCTCCTCCACGGCTTCGACGACCCCGTGATCCCGGCGACGGAGTCGGAGCACCTCGCGCGCGATCTCGATGGGCACGCGCATCTGCTCGTCTCGCGGGCGATGCGCCACGCCGAGCACGCCAAGGAGGCGCCGCTCGAGGAGAAGCTCGCGCTCCTCGCCTTCGTGACGAGCTTCCTCCGGAGCCTCTGATCAGGCGGCGCTGCGGAGGAGCTCGATGAGCCGCGCCTCTTCTGCGCCCACGCCGCTCGAGCTCGCGGCGATGGCCTCGGCGAGGCGCACGCCGGCCTCGAGCGCGCCGGCCTCCACGAGGCGCGCCGAGAGCGCGCGGGCCCGCGCCTCGGCCCCCTCGGCCGCGACCATCTCGACCACCTCTTCGACGAGCGCGCGGACGACCACGTCCGAGAGCGAGGTGCCGAAGGCCGTCTGCAAGGTCTCGAGGAGCGCCGACGACTCGGCCTCGTCGATCTCCCCATCGGCCTGCGCGAGGAGGACCGCGATCTCCACGACGAGCTCGGGCCTCCCCGGAAAATCCTCCACCAACGTGCGGACGTTCTCCCCGTTCGACATGCGCGCTACGCTGCCAGAGGCCGCGCGCCGATCGCAAGCGGGGTGCCCGTAGGGAGCGGGAGCGCTATGCCTCCCGCCGTGATCGAGCGAAAGTGGTTGGGCGATTTCTCCTACCTCCACCGGCCGGCCGAGGGCACGCCCAGGGCCCGCGTGCACTTCGCGCACGCCACGGGCTTCCACGCGGGCACCTACCGCAGCCTCTTCGAGCGGCTCGACCCCTCGCTCGAGGTCTTCGCGCTCGATCAGCGCGGTCATGGCCGCACCAAGGCCGAGGCCGACCCGAAGAAGCTCCGCTCGTGGGATCCCTACCGTGACGACCTCGTGGCCTTCCTCGAGGCGATGGGCGGGGAGTTCGTGCTCGCGGGCCACTCGATGGGCGGCATCGTCTCGCTCGGCGCCGAGGCGGCGCGGCCCGAGGCGGTGCGCGGGATCGTGCTCGTGGAGCCCGTGATGATCCCGCGGCCGGCGCGCTACCTCTTCGCGCTCCTCCAGCCGCTCGGCGCGGGCTGGCGCATCCCGCTCGCCAAGAAAGCCCGCACCCGCCGGGACGACTTCCAGAGCAAGGAAGAGGCCTTCGAGAGCTGGCGCGAGCGGCCGGTGTTCGCCGATTGGAAGGAGCCCTTCCTCCACGACTACGTGGAGGACGCCTTCGAGGCCCGCCCCGACGGAAGCGGCGTGAAGCTCACCTGCACGCCCGAGTGGGAGGCGCACACCTTCGCCTATTCCAACCCGCGCTACATGGCCTGGGTGAAGGCCGGGCGCGCGCCCATCACCCTCCTCCGCGCCGGCAAGGGGAGCACCTGCCCCGCGCGCTCGCGTGACGACGTCCGCGCCGCGCGTCCCGACACGAAGGACGTCTTCCTCCCCGAGTGCAGCCACTTCATCCCGATGGAGAGGCCCGAGGCGGTGATCGAGGCGATCGAGGCGATGGCGCTCGGCCGCTGAGCGCTGGGCCGTGGGGCCGCGGGGCCCTATGTCGATCGCGCATGGGGGAGGCACTCACGGCGTTCTTCACGCGCGCCGAGAAGGTGGGCGGGCTCCGGGCCAAGGTGCGGCTCGCCGAGCTCACGCAGGTGCCCTCGATGACGGCCGCGATCCTCGATCTCATCGCGCGCTTCAACTCGGCGCTCCGCGAGGTGATCGACGAGCTCTCCGCCGAGGACGGCATCCTCGCGCCGAGCACGACCGCGACGCGTTGGGACGCGTGCATCGATCTCCTGATCCAGCGCGATCGCTACGTCCACTCACGCAAGACGACGGCCGAGTTCGTCACGGAGCGGACGACGCGCGTGCTCGGCGTGCCGCGCGCGTCCATCTGGTACCTGAGCGACGACGGCGAGGCCCTCACCTGCATCGACGCCTTCGACGCCGGATCGCGCGAGCACACCTCGGGGACGCGCCTCGAGGCGAAGGATTACGCGCCGTATTTCGAGGCGATCCGGAAGGAGCACGTGGTCGCGGTGAGCAACGCGGGCACCGATCCGCGCACGGCCTGCCTCCTCCAGAGCTACCTCAAGCCGCACGGCATCTGGTCGCTCCTCGACACGCCGATCTGGTCGCGCGGCGCGCTCTACGGCGTGCTCTGCTCGGAGCACCCCAAGATCAAAGCCTGGTCGAGCGACGAGCGGGAGTACGCGCTCTTCCTCGGCCAGATCGTCGCCCTCGGCGAAGAGCTCCGCGCGGGCGTCCATGCGACGCCGGGCGCGTGAGCGGGTGGTGCGGAAAAGAGGACTCGAACCTCCACGGGGTTGCCCCCACCAGAACCTGAATCTGGCGCGTCTGCCAATTCCGCCATTTCCGCAGGCAGCCCGCGGATTAGCGCGCCCCACAGCGGAGTCAAGCCCAACCCGGTGATCGCGCCCCCTCGGCCCCGGGCTCCATCCGATCCAAAGTCTGCAAATTTTTCGTATCCTCGCATCCGATGCGCGCCTCCGGGCGCGCCCCGCCCCCGAAACGGTCACGTGAGCCACCTCCGCCACGGTATGAAGTTTGCATCCGGTTCCCGGATCGAGTTGTCCGTCCTGCGCCCAAAGAAGAAGCCCGCCGAAGGCTTCACGCTGATCGAGCTGATGGTCGTCGTGACCATCATCGGCATCCTCGCGGGCCTGGCCGGCCCCGGGGTGGGCGCCGCGCTGCGCGAGATGCGCGCCTCGAACGCCCGCGCCGACGTCATCCGCATCCTCAACCACGCCCGGACGGCGCCGCGGGGGACGGGCAAGGCCCACCTCCTCCAATTCGACGGCGCGGCCGACGGCAACCGGGGGCGGCTCTCGGTCTATCGCTCCGACGCCAGCTCCTGCCTGACCACCGACTGGGCGGCCGTGATCGCCGCCTCCAACAACTGCGACGTGGTGACCGGCGTGAACAACCGCTGCGTGACGCGCACCGACTTCCAGAACTTCTTCGAGCTCTCGGGCGCCTACTCGCTGCAGCTCACCGAGGCGATCAACCCCCAGGCGCTCTTCGTCTGCTACGAGCCGGCGGGGCGGATGTTCTGGTCCAACCAGGCCAACGCCGCCGGGCTCTCGAGCAACCCGCCCGCGGGGGCCAACGGTGCGTTCCTCTTCACGCTCACCACGTTCCGCGGCGCGGTCGGTGGCACCCCGATCGGCGTGGCGCGGCAGATCCTCCAGCCCTACGGGGCGGCGGCGAGGGTGCGGCGATGAAGCGGCGACGCCAGGGCTTCACTCTCATCGAGGTGATGATCTCGCTCGCGATCGCGGGCTCGGCGCTCGTCGCGATCTTCGCCATGCAGGAGGCGATCGCGCGCGGCAACGGCCTCAGCCGCGAGATGACGGCGGCGACGGCCAACACCCGGATGTGGATCGAGCGGCTCCGGCGCGACTCGCTCCTCTGGACGGGCGACAACGCCGTGGCGCTCGCGCAGACGAGCTACCTCCAGCAGGTGGGCGCGGGGTGGATCCAGCCCATCCCCGCGAACCCCTTCCCCAATTTCGTCGAGGGCTCTGGCGCCGATTGGAGCGGCAACGAGACCAACGTCGCGGCGGATCAGCACTTCTGCACGGCGATCAACCTCACCTGGATCCGTCAGTTCCAGACGATGCGCGCCGACGTCGTCACCTATTGGTCGCGCCAAGGCCGGCTCGACTGCGCCAACCCCGCCGTGGGCGCGGTCGCGACGCCCGCGCAGGGCATCCGACAGGTCGCGGCGTCCACGGTGCTCCGGAGGGCGCGATGAAGCGGACGCGACGCAGCCGCCGCGCGGGCTTCACGCTCGTCGAGCTGATGGTGGCCCTCACCACGGGCCTCGTGGCCATCGCCACCATCTACACCTTCAGCACGGGCGCCACGCGCTTCTTCCAGCAGCAGGGCGCCGTGAGCCAGACGCAGCAGGCCGTGCGGGTGGCCTTCGAGCGGATCCGGCGCGACATCGCGCGGGCGGGCTTCGGCGGCGTGCCCTACGGCAACCTCGTCCCCGGCCCCGTGCCCACGCTCCGCGTGCAGGCCGTCGAGATCTGCGACGGAAACGGCCGCGGCACGATCCCCAACGAGGCGGCGAACCTCACGCACGCCGACCGACTCATCCTCACGGGGAACTTCGAGACGGGCGACACCTACCTCGCCGCGGCGATCCTCTCGGGCGGCACCTCGATCACCTTCCAGCAGACCTGGCCCGCGTTCCAGCGGAGCTTCGGCGACCGCGTCACCAACCTCTGCGACCAGACGCGCTTCGACCAGGTCTTCCAGGCCGGGCGCGTCGTCCATGTGAAGAGCCGCGAGGGCGCGCACTTCTTCGCGCCCATCGCGGGGACGGCCGCGAACTGCACGGTGGAGCTCGGCGCCGGGCTCCCGGTGGGCACGGCGCAGCTCGCGGGCGTGGGCGAGGGCGCCATGGTCGCGCCGCTCAGCCGCATCGAGTATACGGTGCTCGATCAAGCCGGGCTCGAGGCCGCCGGGCTCTCCAACCTGGTCTCGGCCAACCCGGCGGCGGCCCAGCTCGGCGAGGTGCCGGCGGTGCTCGTGAGGCGCGAGGTGACCTTCACCAACGACGCCGCCTGCGGCGCGACGAACCCGCGCCCGAACACCACCGAGGTGGTGCTCGAGTACGTGGCCCATTTCGACGTGGACGCCATCGTGGACACGGCGATCCCGCCGAACCTCCCCACGCTCGTCTTCCAGGACGACGCGCAGGTGCAGGCGACGAGCGTTGGCGTCACCCAGGTGACGGGGCCGCAGCAATTCCGCAGCCTCATCGTGAGCCTCGCGGGGCGCACGCCCACCATCGACAAGAACGTCCCGTGGGTGCCGCGGGCCGCCGTGACCGAGCCGCTCGCCCGCTTCCAGGTGAACGCGGGTGACCTCTACGCCGCCCGCGTCCGCGGGATCCGCTCCGAGATCACGCTCCCCAACCTCTTCCCCCTCACGCAGCAATGAACCGCGATCCCGCATCGATGCTCGATCCCTGCCGCGACGGCGCGAGGCCGGCGCGCGCGGGGGAGGACTCGCCCCCGCCGAAGAAGCGCGAGGAGGGCGCCGTGATGATCGTGACGATGCTCGTCGTCCTCATGATCACGGCCACCGGCGCCTACGCGATGCACAACACGAACTACGAGATCAAGGGCTCGGGCTTCGTGCGCGCGGCGACGCAGGCGCAGTACGTCTCCGAGGCCGGGGCCTACGGCGCGATGGAGTGGCTCGACCGCGTCGGACCGATGAACCTCATGGCGGTGATCAACCGCACGGCGGTGCGCGCGGCCGACCCGACGCGCCCCGTCGACTTCACGCCCTTCCACGAGCCCCGCCTCGTGCCCGGGCAGATCGCCCACCGCCTCTTCACCCAAGACCTGAACCTCGACCTCGTCCACACCATCGGGCGAGAGAACGTGGGCACCTCGGTGCTCGATCCCACGCACCCCGCGCTCGTGATCGTCGACCTCACCGACATCCGCCGCGTGACCATGCCCATCGCCGGCGCGCGCGCCGACGGAGGCGTGGGGCTCGCGCAGCTCAGCATGGCCGTGACCTCCCGCGCCCGCCTCCGCCGCGCGGGCGATCCCGCGGTCGATCCCTCCATCCTCCTCGACGAGACGGCGAGCGATACGCGCGCCTACATCATCAGCGTCCCCTTCCAGCCGTGAGAACGATGCGAACCCGACTCCTTCGATTTTCAGCACTTCTCTCGGCCGCGATGGCCGCGCCCCTCGCCTCGGCCCAGACGCCGGACATCCGCGACGTCCCGCCCGTCGTGATGCTGGTGATCGACACGTCCGGCTCGATGGAGCGCCGCACCGACTGCATCTGCCAGACCGTCGCGTGCCACGAGTGCGATCCCATCTGCAGCGTCGCGGGCGGCACCTTCCAGAAGAACCGCTGGGTGACGCTCCTCGAAGCGCTCACGGGCTCGTTCGTGGGCTATTCGTGCAGCCGTCAGGAGCGCGTGGGCGGGGCCTACGCGGGGGCGTACGACGAGGGCTACTTCATCCCGCACTTCGCGTTCTCGTACAGCTCGCAGAACAACGACGGCATCCTCGACATCTACGACGCCCGCGTGAAGTTCGGCCTGATGACCTTCGACGCGACGGGCACGCACGCCGACCGCAACCCGCTGATGACGGCGACGGCCTACGCGGCGCTCGGCGCGGCGCGGCAGGGCCCCAAGGGCGACTTCAGCTACGGGCGCGTGAAGAGCTTCACGTTCCCCAACTGCGGCGAGCCGCACGCGATGGACAACGGCGTGCGCCGCGCCTCGACCGACCCGGTGAGCGACTTCGTGCCGGGCGGCCTCGTCCGACCCGGCCCCGACGGCGCCTATTCGGGTGAGACGGGCAGCAACCTCGCCATCCAGACGGCGCTCCTCGATCCGCGGCTCCGCCCCTTCGGCGCGACGCCCATCGCCGGCGCCCTCGACGACCTCGACTACTTCTTCCAGAACGACCCGAGCGTGCTCCCGGCCGTGACGCCGGGCGACGGACGCGATCCCTACTTCGCCTGCCGCGACCGCTACGCGATCCTCATCACCGACGGCTATCCCAACGCCGACATGCGCGGCGAGCCGGTCTATTGCGAGGCCGTCGGCGGGTGCCCCTACGACACGGCGCAGAACCTCGCCTCGCAGCTCGCGGCGCAGCACGTGCGCGGCGTCTACGTGGTGGGCTTCGATCAGCACGACCCGCACGCGCGCCCCTTGCTCGAGGCCATCGCCGAGGCGGGCCAGACCGAGGAGCCCCTCTGGGCCGACGACCTCCCCGGCCTCCGCGCGGCGCTCTCCGAGATCCTCGATCGCGCGGCGCCCGGCACCACCACGCGCACCGTGCCCGCGCTCTCCTCGGTCTCGTCGAGCACGCTCGCCTCGCTCGGCCCGCGCCTCGCGATGCTCCAGGTCACCTCGGGCTTCAAGCTCGGCTCCGAAGCCGTCGGTGACCGCTTCGAGCCCTGGTCGGGCGTGCTCGAGCGGCGCCGCTTCGAGTGCAACGGCATCGAGGTCGAGGAGCGCGACATCGGCCCGCAGGATCGCTTCCACGAGCTCCTCAACCAGCAGGCCCTCACCTCGCGCCGTCTCCTCACGGTGATCCCGCCCAACGGGACGGGCGCCGTCACGACCCACTTCCGCGGCGACGGCGCGACCGAGCTCGCCGCGCGCGGCGGCGGGCTCCTCCCCACGGCCGACGCGAGCTACGCGACGCCCGTCGTGCACCAGGTCACGTCGATGACGCCCTTCACCACGGCGGACATCCCGCCCGAGGTGCTCTCGGCGCCCGGCGGGCTCCACGAGGAGACGATCCTCAACATGCACGCCGGCCTCTCCACCGTGCCGCGCTTCGGCAAGGCGATGGGCGCGATCTACCACTCGAGCCCCGTGATCGTGCCGCCGCCGACGATCCAGATCGACGACGAGGGCTACAACGCCTACTCGCAGAGCCGGCTCCTCACCGGCAACCTTCCGGTCTCCGAGCGGCCGCGCGTGATCTACGTCTCGACGATCGAGGGCGTGATCCACGCCTTCCTGGCCGACGACTTCTCGCACGGCTCGATCGGGACCTACTCGGCCGGCCACGAGCTCTGGGGCTTCATCCCGCCGATGTTCCTCAAGCAGCTCCACCAGAACCTCAACTCGTCGCCGCAGTTCACCGACGGCACGCCGGTGGTCCGCGAGATCTTCGACGCGCGCACCGACGCGCAGATCGGCAACGAGGCGCCCTTCCGCACCGTCCTCGTCACGGGCATGCGCGCGGGCGGCCCGGGCTACGTCGCGCTCGACGTCACCGATCCCTTCGAGCCCAAGTTCCTCTGGCAGTTCTACGACGAGAGCCGCCTCGGCCCGACCTACGCGGAGCCCGCCATCGCGCAGGTGCGCGTGAACGGCGTGAGCCGCGGCGTGGTGATCCTGCCGGGCGGCCAGGGCCAGCTCCGCCAGAACGGCGGCCCCGCGGCGTGCAACGCCCGTCGTCCGCCCGCCTCGCAGAACGCCAACCCCGGCCGCCCGCAGCGCCGCTGCTGGGAGGAGAAGGGGCGCTCGCTCTTCGTGGTCGACGCCGCGACGGGCGTGGTGCTCCGCCAATGGGACCACCGCGATCTCGACGCGCCCATCACCGGCGGCGTCTCGGTCTTCAACGGGCAGACGGCGGCCATCGCCACGCGCGCCTTCTTCACCGACGCGGACGGCATGATGTTCCGCCTCGACATGACCAAGGACGACCCGAAGGACTGGAAGCTCGAGCCCTTCTTCGACCTCTACCAGTTCTCGAACGATCCCGCGGCCGGCCGGCCGGCGATCCACCCGCCGGTGATCTCCACCGACGAGGCGGGCAACGTGGTGATCCTCGCGGCGACGGGCAACATCGACGTCCTCACCGACACCACGGCGCAGAACGTCGTCGTCTCGCTCACGGAGGTGAACGTGAGCAGCTCGCCGATCGCCAAGCTCAACTGGATGATCCAGCTCGATCCGGGCGAGCTCGTCACGGGCCCGCTCGAGCTCTTCTCGGGCCAGGTCTTCTTCGGCGTCTTCCAGCCCGCGAGCAACCCGGCGAACCTCTGCCTCTTCGGCTACAGCCGGCTCTTCGGCGTCGACTACGTGAAGACGAGCGATCCGTTGAACACCTCGAGCACCGATCCGGCGGGCATCCTCCCGCCCCTCGGCGATCCGAGCGAGCCCAAGCGCGTGTTCTACGGGCCGAGCGACCTGCCCGAGCTCGAGAACACCATCCTCACGGGTCTCCGCGTCGCGGCGCGGCCCAACTGCGCGCAGGGCCTCGACGTGGACACCAACGTCTACCCGGTGAGCCAGCAGGGCCACCGCGTGGCGCAGGTGGGCGCGTCCCAATATCAGCTCGTGGGCCAGCTCGCAGGCGCGGCCGGTCGGGCCGGCGGCGCCATCGGCGAGATGCGCGTCGACCTCCCGCCGCCCTCGGGCATGACGCACGCGCAGGCCTTCGCGGGGAGCGTGGATTGAGGCAGGCGCTCCTCGTCCTCTCCTTGCTCGGGCTCTCGGCGTGTGGCCGCGAGACGCCGGTGGTCTCCGAGGGCTATCCGCCCGGCGAGGGCCCCTCGGCGCCCGCGACGCCCACGCGGGAGGATCCGCTCTACGACGCCGAGGGCAGGCTCCGCGAGTCCGATCGCGTGATCGCCGGGCTGCCCATGCCGGTCGGCCTCGAGCTCCGCTACGAGGGCGATCGGCGCCACGTCTTCCACTCCAAGCTGCCCATCCAGGATCTGCTCCGCTACTTCGGGCCGAGGCTCATCACGGGCGAGGTCACGCCGCTCGGCGAAGGCGCCGTCTACCGCAACGGCGTCCCCCGCGGCGTCAAGGGCGGCGTGGTCCGGCTCGACGTGGCCATCCGGCCCACACCCAAGGGCGCACAGATCGAGATCCTCGAGCTCCCGCCCCCGCCCGCGGACCCGCCCTCGCCGGCCGAGCTCTCGCGGCAGCTCGAGCAGCAGATGCTTCAGTAGCGCCGGGTCCGCTCGCCGGCCTCCATGTCGCCCTTGACGATGGTGAGGTCGACGGCGCGGTCGCTCTCGCGCTCGCCGCCCGCGGCCTCGCTCGCGCCGGCCGAGAGGACGCGCACCCGACGCGCCTCCACGCCCTTCTCGATGAGGCGCTCGCCGACGGCGCGCGCGCGCTCGGTGGACAGCCTGCGGTTCTCGCTCGCCTTGCCCTGGTCGTCGGAGCGGCCCTTCACCAGGACGACGGCCTTGGGGTGCTTGGCAACGAGCTCCGCGAGCCGATCGATCGTGGCCGCGGCCTCCTTGGAGAGCTCGGCCTTGCCCGAGGCGAAGTGGAGCTCCTCGAGGGCGAAGCTCCGCGCCGACTCGTCGTCGCTCGCGAGATAGCGCTCGATGTCCTCGAGCGTGCCCGGCTCGGCGTGGCCGTCGAGGTGGGGCCGGTTCGCCTCGGGCTTGCCCTTGGCGAGATCCTCCTCCTCGTACGCGTCCCTCGCGGCCTGCTCCTCGCCCTGCTCCGTGGCTTCGACGCCCTCGGCCTTGCCCTTGGCGGCGCGCTCCTCGGTCTCCTCCGCGGCGCCGGGCCCCGCCATCTCCTCGGCCTCGGCGGCCTCCTTCGCGGCGCGCTCTTCTTCCTTGGCGCGACGCTCGCGATCGCCCCAGGTCTCCACCGCGCTCGATGACTCTTCGTCGACGGACTCGCGGAAGGGATCGTAGGCGGTCGGGAAGAGCCGCGGGAAGAAGATCAACGCGAGGAGCGCGAGCGCCGCGGCGAAGAGCCAGGTCGGCACGCGGCTCGCGCGCTCTTCGTGCTCCCTCCGCGTCGACCGCCCCGTCGGGGCGCGCGCCTCGACCTTGGGCGGCACCTCCGTGGGGAAGGCGTGCGCGACCGCCGACTCCTGCTCGGTGAGCAGCGAGACGAGCCGGGGCGCGTCGAGGCCCTTCTCCGCCACGACCCGACCGACGGCGCCCATCACGACGGGCATGGCGAGGCTCATGAACCGTCCGATGGTGGGGCCGGAGAGCTCCGTCCGCCGCCCGAGCTCCTCGGCCACGGGCAGCCGCCGATCGGCGAGGATCCGATCGACGAGGCTCGAGCCCTCGAGCTTGAGCTGGGTGCGCGCGTGCGGGCTCGAGATGCGCTCCACGAGGGCCCGGTGATCGAAGCGGTCGTAGCCCCCCTCGCGGAGGATCTCGAGCAGCCGCGCGCCGCCCGAAGGCGCCTTGGCGAAGCGGATGATGGCGTCGAGGAGCGCTGGGCCGATGACCTGCATCGCGCTCCTCGTGGTCTCGGTCGTCTCGGCGGCCCCGTCGGCGATCCCGGCGATCACTTCGGGCGTGAGGTGATCCTGCACTCGGTCGAGCAGGTTCGTCGTCATGGCTCCCCCTTCGCGTGCGGTGCGACGCGACGCACGACGCTGAGGGAAGCGTTGAGGCGATCGCCGCGCGGGACGAGTCCTCGCCCGCGGAGGAACGCGGGCTAGGCGAGGAGGCGGACGGGCCGCTCGAGGAGCTGGCGGAGCACCCGGAGGAATTGGGCGCCCACGGCGCCGTCGACGACGCGGTGATCGCAGCTCAGCGTGAGCTTCATCCGCTTGCCGGGGGCGACCATGCCGTGCCGCACGACGGGCTCCTCGCGCACCGCGGAGACGGCGAGGATCGCCGCCTGCGGCGGGTTGATCACCGCCGAGAACTCGTCGATGCCGTACATGCCGAGGTTGCTCACCGAGAAGGTGCCGCCCTCGAGGTCGTCGGGGCGGAGCTTCTTGTCCTTGGCCTTCTTGGCGAGCTCGGCCACGCCGCGGTTGATCTCGGAGAGCGAGAGCCGGTCGACGTCGCGGAGCACGGGCGTGACGAGGCCGTCGGGGATGGCCACCGCCACCGAGATGTCGACCACGCGATGGCGGAAGATGGTGTCGCCGTCGAGCGAGGAGTTCACCTCGGGCACCTGACGGAGCGCGAGCGCCGCGGCCTTGAGGACGAAGTCGTTGATCGAGACCTTCACGCCCTCGCCCTCGAGGAAGCGGTTCACCTCGGCGCGCGCCTCGACGAGCGCCTCGGCGTCGACGTCGACGACGAGGTAGTAGTGCGGGATCTCGCGCTTGGACTCGGAGAGGCGCCGCGCGATCGTCTTGCGCATCGAGCTCATCGGCACGCGCTCGGGCGCCTCGCGCGTGGCGCTCGCCTTGGCGGCCGCCGGCGCGGGCTTGGACTCGAGCTTCTCGAGGTCGCGCATGATGACGCGGCCGCGCGGGCCGCTGCCCTCGACGCCGGAGAGATCGAGCGAGCGCTCGCGCGCGAGGCGCCTGACGAGGGGCGAGGCGAGGACGCGCTCTCCCTCCCGCGACGGGGCGGGCGCCTCGGCCTTCTCCTTTTCGGCAGGCTCGGCGGGCGCGGCCTGAGACGCCGCCTCGCCCTTGGGCGCCGGGGCTTGCGCGGGGGTGCCGCCGCCGGACTTCGCGCGCTCGAGGAGCTCGGCGATGTCCTCGCCCTCCTTGCCCACGATGGCGACGGGTTGGTCGAGCTTGAGCGTGGTGCCCTCGGGCGCGAGGATCTTGAGGAGCACGCCACGGTCGAAGGAGCGGAACTCCACGGTGGCTTTGTCGGTCTCGACCTCCGCGAGGAGCTCGTCGACCTCGATGGTGTCGCCCTCCTTCTTGGCCCAGGCGACGAGCACGCCCTCGTCCATGGTCGGCGACAGCTTCGGGAGTCCGATGATCTTGGCCATGACTCTTCCTTAGAGGTAAGCGACGTTTCGCACGGCCGCCTCGATGCGCTCCACCGTGGGGAGGACGAGCTTCTCGAGGTTGGTCGCGTAGGGCATGGGGACGTCGAGCGAGCCGACGCGCAAGACGGGCGCGTCGAGGTCGTCGAAGGCTTCGCGCTGCACGAGATCGACGATCTCGGCGCCGGGCCCGCCGTAGGGCCAGTGCTCGTGCACGACGACGCAGCGGTGGGTCTTGCGCACGCTCTCGAGGATGGCGTCCTCGTCGAGCGGACGGAGCGTGCGCGGATCGACGACCTCGCACTCGAGGCCGTGCTCCTTGGCGAGCTTCTCGGCGGCCTGCATCGCCGTGTGGTAGGGGCGGCCCCACGCCACGATGGTGCAGCCGTCGCCCTCGCGGCCGATGCGCGCCTTGCCGAAGGGGATGAGCTCTTCCTCGTCGGGCACCTCGCCGCTCAGGTTGTAGAGCGTCTCGCCCTCGAGGAAGATCACGGGATCGTCCATGCGGATCGCGGTCTTGAGGAGGCCCTTGGCGTCGCGCGGCGTGGAGGGGATGGCCACCCATACGCCCGGGATGTTGGTGTAGAAGGGGTCGACCGAGTGGCTGTGCTGCGCCGCCACCTGCGCCGCCGCGCCGTTCGGCCCGCGGAAGACGATGGGCACCTTCACCGTGCCGCCGCTCATCGAGTACGTCTTCGCGGCATTGCTGATGATCTGGTCGAAGGCCACGAAGCTGAAGTTCCAGGTCATGAACTCGATGACCGGCCGGAGCCCCGTCATCGCGGCGCCGATGCCCACGCCGGCGAAGCCCGCCTCGGCGATCGGCGTGTCGATCACACGCTTCTCGCCGAACTCCTTGAGGAGCCCCTGGCTGACCTTGTACGCGCCGTCGTAGTGACCGACCTCTTCGCCCATGAGGAAGACGCGCTCGTCGCGGCGCATCTCCTCGACGAGGGCTTCGCGGAGCGCCTCGCGGTAGCGGATGGTTCTCATCGGAATTCCTCCACCGTGACCGTGGACATCATCACCTCTTCCTTGGCGGGCGGCGCCTCTTCGGCGTGCTTGAGGGCCGCCTCGATGGCCTCCTCGACCTCGTCCTCGATGGCCTCGAGGGCGGCCTCGTCGGCGCCCGTCTCGCGGAGGCGATCGCGCGCGATGCGGATCGGGTCCTTCTTCTTGCGCTCCTCGAGCTCCTCGCTCGTGCGGTACTTGCCGGGGTCGCTCATCGAGTGACCGCGGAAGCGGTAGGTCTCGATCTCGATGAACGTGGGCCCCTCGCCGCGGCGCGCGCGCTCGACCGCCGCGCCGAGGCGCTCGCGGACGAGCTCCACGTCGTAGCCCTCGAAGCGATCGCCGGGCATGCCGTAGCCGGCCGCCTTCACGCTGAGGTCGGAGAGCGGGCTCGTGCGCGAGAGCGGCGTGCCCATCGCGTATTGGTTGTTCTCGCAGATGAAGACCGCCGGGAGCTTCCAGAGCCCGGCGAGGCTCATCGCCTCGTGGAAGCCGCCGATGTTGGTCGCGCCCTCGCCGAAGAAGCAGAGCGTGACGTTGTCGACGCCGAGGTATTTGTTGCGGAAGGCCGCCCCGGCCGCGAGCGCGACGTGGCCGCCGACGATGCCCCAGCCGCCGAGGAAGCCGCGCGCGGCGTCGAAGAAGTGCATCGAGCCGCCGAGGCCGCGCGAGCAGCCGGTGTCCTTGCCGAAGAGCTCGGCCATCGCCGCCTCGGGGCTCATGCCCATCGCGAGCGCCGTGCCGTGATCACGGTAGGTCTGGAAGACGGTGTCCCCTTCGCGGAGCAGGCTCGCCGCAGCCACCGCGATCGACTCCTGGCCGATGTAGAGGTGCAGGAAGCCCCCGATCTTGCCCTGCGCGTAGGCGCGGGCCGACTCCTCCTCGAATCTCCGGATGAGGAGCATCTGTTGGTAGTCCCGAAGACGGCTCTCGAGCGATGCGGTCAATTTCCCCTCCACGAGGATCCAAGCCGATCCCGAACGGAAATGAAAGGCGGCGACCCTTCCTCTATCGCGCCTTGTAAACTTTTCAAGTCTTGTAAATCACACGAGGACGTGATTTCGACGGAGACGCGCCGCACCCCCTCTAGAACGCACGGCGTCGCGTTTCGTTCCTTCAGGCCCGCTCGCGCGCCCAGCGCTCGAGCGTCTGCCTCGCCTCGTCGAAGACCGCGGCGAGGCGGTCGAGCTCGTCGGGCGAGAAGACCCGGCCCCCGGACCAGCGCGAGAGGAGCGAACGGCCGAGCTCGGCGGCGCCGCGCGCGCCCACCACGGCGAAGAGGCCCACGAGCGAGTGGAGGCGACGCGCCGCCTCGCCCGGCTGATCCTGCGAAAGGAGCTGCTTCATCGACTCGATCTGCGCGGGCGCGTCGACGGCGATCTTCTCGAGGTAGCGGAAGAGGAGGGGCTCGCCGCGCGCGTCGCGCGAGCCCAGGAGATCGGCGGCGATCTCGAGATCGACGAGGCCGTCCTCCTCGTCGCGCTCGGCGGCGTGCACCTGCGCGCGGCCGTCGAAGCCGAGATCGAAGA
Source organism: Myxococcales bacterium (assembly GCA_012744445.1). Classification (GTDB taxonomy): domain Bacteria; phylum Myxococcota_A; class Polyangia; order Polyangiales; family Houyiibacteriaceae; genus JAAYBZ01. The sequence continues at coordinate 24,142 of JAAYBZ010000065.1, forward strand.
TCACCTCCTCGAGGCGCCGGAGCGAGAGGGGCTTGGGGAGGACGGCGTCGAAGATCGCGCCGCGCTCGCCGAGCCCGTGCCGGCCCGCTCCGCTCGCGGTCACGGCGACCATCCGCGGCCGCGGGAGCCCGGCGCGTTCGGCGGCCTTGGCGACGCGCTCGGCGACCTCGTCGCCGGGGATGTCCGGGAGCCAGAGATCGAGGAGGAGGAGGTCGTAGTCCTCGCGGAAGACGCGGCGGAGCGCCTCCACGCCGCTCCCCACGGCGTCGGCGCCGTGACCGAGCCGCTCGAGCTGTGCCACGAGGAGCTCACGCGCACCGGGCGTGTCGTCGACGACGAGGGTGCGGAGCCTCGAGGCGACGGAGAGGCTCCCCGCGGGCGCGCTCGCCGCGCGGGCTTCGGTGGCCGCGGCCTCGGCCTCCACCTCGAGCGGGACGAGGATGGTCACCTTGGTGCCTTCGCCGAGCTTGCTCTCGAGCGTGAGCGTCCCGCCCATGGCGTGGAGGAGGCGATCGGCGATCGCGAGGCCGAGCCCCTTGCCCGCGCGATCCACCGGCGCGCCGCTCGCCCGCACGAATTCGCGCTTCACGGCGGGGAGATCGGCCTCGGCGATCCCGACGCCGGTGTCGCGCACGACGATCGCCGCCTGCACCACGCCCGCGAGGCCGGGCCGGCCGGAGACGTCGAGCTCGATGCCGCCCTCCTCGGTGTACTTGATCGCGTTCTCGAGGATGTTGCGGATCACCTGGCCGAGGCGGTGCGCGTCGCCGCGGAAGCGCGCCCGCATCACCGGCTCGATCCTCGCCTCGAGCACGAGGCCCTTGGCCTCGAGGAGAGGGCGCTTGGCCTCCACCTGGCGCTCGACCAGCTCGGCGAGCGAGAAGGACTCGTGCTCGAGCTGCACGCCGCCGCGCTCGAGCGCGGCCATGTCGAGGAGGTCCTCCACCTGGCGCAAGAGGAGCTGCGCCTGCTCGCGGATCACCTCGGCGTGGCGCGCGCGCTCGGGATCGAGGCCCGATCGCTCGAGGAGCTCCGCGTAGCCCGAGATGCAGTGGATGGGCGTGCGGAGCTCGTGGCTGACGCGCGCGATGAGCTCGGTCTTGGCGCGGTCGCCGGCCTCGGCGCGCGCCCGGAGCGCCTCGAGGCCCGCCTCCATCTCCTTGCGGTCGTGGATGTC
>JAAYBZ010000066.1 GCA_012744445.1 Myxococcales bacterium
CGACGAGGGAGACGCCGCCGCGGCGGCCAAGCTCCTCCCGCGCGAGCGCGTCGACGCGCTCCCCGAGACCGAGCGCCTCGGCGCGCACCGCCTGCGCGCGCGCGCCCTCGCCGAGGCGGGCGATCTGCGCGGCGCGCGCGAGGCGCTCACGGCGCTCGAGGGCATCGAAGACGAGGAGACGCTCGCGATCCGCGCCGAGGTCGCGCGGCGTGCGGGTGACCTCCAGCCCCTCGTCGCCTGGCTCGCGCCGCGCCTCGATCCGCTCATCGCCAAGGGCAAGGCCAGCCCGGAGGACGCGCCCCTGCTCGTGACCTACGCGGACGCGCTCGAGGCGCTCGGCGATCCCAAGCGCGCGGGCGGCGCCTATCAGCTCGCCGTGCGCACCGAGCCGACCTCCATCGAGGCGCGCATCGGCTACGCGCGCGCCCTCATCCGCGGCCGCAAGGAGGCGCAGGCCCTCCGCGTGCTCGATCGCGCCGATCTCGTCCTCGAGGAGCGCGGCGAGCTCGATCGCCGCCCGACGGAGCTCCTCCTCCTCCGCGGCCGCGCCTTGCTCGAGCTGGGCAAGCGCGCCGAGGCCGCGGCCTTCCTCCAGGAGGCCACCGAGCGCGACGACGCGCCGGCCGAGGCCTTCTTCTACCTCGGCGAATCGCTCGCCGGCCGCAAGGTCGCCGAGTCGCGCGCCGCGTACGAGCGCTATCTGTCGCTCGAGCCCGAGGGCCCCCACGCGAAGCGGGCCGAACGGGCGATCCAACGTTGAACGAACGCCGTAGAGGTTGTCGATGAAGAGGCTCGTTTGCGTAGTGTTGTGGGCCGCGATGGGGTGCGGAGCGTCGGAGACGGAGCCGACCGCGAGCGCGCCGACGTCGGGCGGGGGATCGGGCACGTCCAGCGCGGGCGGGGAGTGGCGCGCCTCCGCGTCGCCCGAGCCCGAAGCGCGCGACGACGGCTTCGCGGTGGAGGGCCTCGACGGCACCATCTCGCCGCAGGCCGTCGAGGCCGGCGTGAGCTCCGTGCTCCCGGCCATCACCGATTGCTTCGCCGCTCGCTACGACGCCCTCGAAGTGCTGAGCGGCGACTTCACGCTCGGCTTCCGCATCGCGCGTGACGGGCGCGTCGCCTCGGTGAAGCTCCTCCAGTCGACCGTGGGCGATCGCGAGACCGAGCGCTGCATCGTGCGCGCCGCGCGCACCATCCGCTTCGCCAAGCCCACGGGCGGCGAGGCCGACGCCTCGCAATCGCTCGGGCTCGATCTCCCCGACGACGTGCGCCCGCCCGTCGCCTGGCCGCGCGAGCGCGGAGCGCGCCTCGTGAGTGCCAACGGCGGCCCCTCGCTCAAGCATCGCTGCGGCGTCGAGTCCGAGGTCTTCGTCACGGCCTACGTGGGCCGCGGCGGGCGGCCGCTTGCCGTGGGCGCCGCGGGCGACGCCGAGGGAACGGCGCTCGACTGCGTGGCCAAGGCCGTGAGCGCGTGGAAGTTCCCCGACCCCGGGAGCTACCCGGCCAAGGTGAGCTTCTCGTTCTGAAGCCGGCGCTCAGGCCTCGACGTCGCCGTCGGTGATCGTCGCCTCGCCGCGGAGCACCTGGAGGATGCCCTCGACCTCGAGGGCGACCTCGATCTCGGGGCTCGTCTGCAAGAAGCGCTCGAGGTAGCCGCGCGAGGCGTCCACCTCGCCGCGCTGGAAGTGGACGAGCCCCATGAGGTAGAGCGCGTCGGGATCGTCCTTGCGGCGCTTGAGGATCTCCCGCCCCATGCGCAGCGCGCGTTCGTGCTGGCCGAGGAGGCGGAGCGTCTGCCCCGCGCCGATCATGGCGCCGAGGTAGTCGGGGGCGAGCTCGAGGGCCTTCACGTAGGCCGCGAGCGCCTTCTCGTAGCTCCGCTCCTCGTAGTAGGCCTGCCCGAGGAAGAAATACGCGTGTTCGTTCTTCGGGTCTTCCGCGATGACGCGCGTGAGCTCTTCGATGGCGCCCTCGACGTCGCCCTCGGCGAGCCGCTCGATGCCTTCTTCACACGCCGAAAAATCGTCTCCGCTCATCGTGGGGAGTATCCACGGCGGCGCGTGGCTCGCAATTGGACGCGCGTCGAAGCCCGCGCGGGCGATCGTTCGGACTGACCGGCCGCGAATTGACGCTATGCTGAGAACGATGACCGAGAACCCGCGAATCACGACGTCCATCGCCGATGACGCCTCCGACGCCGAGCGCGCCTGGGAGGAGGCCTATGAGGCCGCGCAGGCCCGCGTCCCGCTCCGGAAGCGCGCGTTCACGACGCTCAGCGACGTGGAGGTCCCGGCGCTCGCCACGCCGCGGAACGTGTCCTTCGACTACGAGCGCGACCTCGGTTATCCGGGCCAATTCCCCTTCACGCGCGGCGTGCAGCCCACGATGTACCGCGGGCGCCTGTGGACGATGCGGATGTTCGCGGGCTTCGGCACGCCCAAGCAGACCAACGAGCGCTTCCGCTACCTCCTCGCGCAGGGACAGACGGGGCTCTCGACGGCGTTCGATTTCCCCACGCTCATGGGATACGACAGCGACTCGCCGCTCTCGCTCGGCGAGGTCGGCCGCGTGGGCGTCGCCGTCGACACGCTGCGCGACATGGAGATCCTCTTCGACGGAATCCCGCTCGACGAGGTCACCACCTCGATGACGATCAACGGCCCGGCGGCCGTGCTCCTCGGGTTCTACGTCGCGCTCGCCGACATCCGCGGCATCCCGCGCAAGAAGATCGGCGGCACGGTCCAGAACGACTGCCTCAAGGAGTTCATCGCGCAGCATGCGTGGGTCGTCCCGCCGCGGCCGGCGATGCGCATCGTCACCGACACCATCGAGTTCTGCACGGCCGAGGTGCCCAAGTGGAACTCCGTAAGCATCAGCGGCTATCACATCCGCGAGGCGGGCTCGACGGCGGCGCAGGAGATCGCCTTCACGCTCGCCGACGGCCTCGAGTACGTGAAGTGGGCCGTGGATCGCGGGCTCGACGTCGACTCCTTCGCGCCGCGCCTCTCGTTCTTCTTCGACGTCCACAACGACTTCTTCGAGGAGATCGCCAAGTTCCGCGCCGCGCGGCGCCTCTGGGCGCGCCTGATGAAGGAGCGCTTCGACCCGAAGGATCCGCGCTCGATGATGCTCCGCACGCACGCGCAGACGGCGGGCGTCTCGCTCACGGCGCAGCAGCCCTACAACAACGTCGCGCGCGTGGCGCTCCAGGCGCTCGCCGCCGTGCTCGGCGGCACGCAGAGCCTCCACACCAACAGCCTCGACGAGACCTACGCGCTCCCCACGACCGAGGCCGTGACGGTGGCGCTCCGCACGCAGCAGATCATCGCCGAGGAGTCGGGCGTCGCGAACACCATCGACCCGCTCGCGGGGAGCTACTTCGTCGAGGACCTCACCAACCGCCTCGAGGCGGAGGCGCGCGAGATCATCGAGCGCATCGACGGGATGGGCGGCATGGTCGAGGCGGTGGAGCGCGGCTATCCGCAGCGCGAGATCGCGGCCTCGGCCTATCGCCTCCAGCAGCAGATGGAGTCGGGAGAGAAGATCGTCGTGGGCGTGAACCGCTACGTCCAGGACGACGACACCAACATCCCCACGCTCCGCATCGACGACGAGATCGAGAAGCAGCAGGTGGCCTCGCTGAAGAAGGTGAAGGCCGAGCGCGACGCCGACGCCGTGCGCCGCGCGCTCTCCGCCATCGCCGACGTGGCGCGCGGCACGGGCAACCTCATGCCGCCGATCATCGACGCGGCGAAGGTCTACTGCACCGAACAGGAGATCTGCGACGTCCTGCGCGAGGTCTTCGGCAGGCACCGTGATCGTCCGGAATTCTGAGGCGATTCGTCAGAGCGCGGGGCTCGGGCTCCCCATGTCGGGCGCGGTGAGCGTCGAGGTGTCGATCACGGCCTCACGGGCACCCATGCGCGCGCGGTCGTGGCGCGGCGAGTCGGCGCGGATCCCGAGCGCCGTCGCCACCCCGAGCGCGAAGATCGAGCCGAGCCCGAGCCCGACCACGAAGAAGAGCAGGAGTCGCGCGAGCGAGACCAGCGTCTTCGCCGCCGAGGGCCTCTTCGCGCGGCGAATCGTCGGCGCGGGCATGGCCGTGGGAGGCGAGGGCACGGCCGCCGGCGAGGAGGAGGGCACGGCCGCCGGCACGACGGCGACCGGCGAGGGCAGGGGCGCCGGCATCACCGGGATCGGCGCCACGGCTTCCACCACGGGCTCCGCCTCGGGACGTGCGCGGAGCGGGCGGATCTCCGAGATCCTCGGGATCTCATCGTCGTCGACCAACTCGATGAGATCGTCCGGGCTCAACCATTCGGCGTCGTCGACGTCTTCCGTGTGTTTCATGGCTCCCCCCAAACGCGAGAAGGCTCGCGGCTCCGAAATGTCGTACGCTCCTCTCCCTCGGATCTTCCGACCCCATGATCGAGACCGAATCCGCGCATGAGCAGGCCTTCGAGGCCCTCTCCGGCAGGCCCGACTCGACCGTCTTCCTCACGGCCGAGCACGCCATGGAGCGCTTCCCCATGGGCTTCTCGCTCCCCGCGGAAGACGCCTGGCTCCGCGGCACGCACTGGGCCTTCGATCTCGGCGTCGAGCCCCTCGTGCGCGAGCTCTCCGCGGCGCTCCTCGCTCCCGCCGTGATGGCCAGGTTCTCGCGGCTCCTCGTCGACCCCAACCGCGCCGAGCACGAGGAGACGCTCTTCCGCGCCGAGGCCGAGGGGCGCGTCATCGCGCTCAACGCCCACCTCGACGATCCCGAGCGCGAGCGACGCCTCGCGGCGCTCTACCGCCCCTACCACGCCGCGGTCGACGCGGGCCTCTCTGCGACCAAGGGCGAGGTCCTCTTCTCCGTGCACAGCTTCACGCCCGTCTACGATGGACACGTGCGGGAGATGGAGCTCGGCGTGCTCTTCAACCGCGAGGACGACCTCGCCGAGCAGCTCCGCCGCGCGCTCGAATCCGCGGGCTTCCGCGTGGCGATGAACGAGCCCTATTCCGGCAAGGAGGGGCTCATCTACTCCGCCGAGCACCACGCCGACGCCCACGGCCTCCGCGCGCTCGAGCTCGAGGTGCGGCAGGACCTCGCGGTGGACGCGGCCTTCCGCGCCCGCCTCGTCGAGGCGCTACGGCGCTTCTTCCTCTGATCAGGGCGCGGCGAATCCGGCCGCGCGGAGGAGCCGCCCGAGCGCCATCAGGGGCACGCCCTCGATGGCGGTGAAGTCGCGCCCCTCGATCGACTCGAAGAGCAAGACGCCGCGGCGCTCGATCTTGTAGCTGCCCGCGCAGTCGTAGGGCTCGTCGGCGAGGAGCACGCGCTCCATCTCCTCGCGCGAGAGCGCGCGCATGCGGAGGCGGTGCACGTCGACCTCCACGTCGATCTCGCCGCTCGGGCGGCGGAGCGCGATCGCGGTGACGAGGCGGTGCTCCTTCCCGGCGAGGCGCCCGAGCTGCGCGAGCGCGGCCTCGAAGGAGCCGGGCTTGCCGAGGATCTCGCCGTCGAGCTCGACGAGCTGATCGCCGCCGAGGACGAAGGCGTCGGGCACCTTCGCGGCCACGTCCTCGGCCTTCATGCATGCGAGCGTCTCGGCTACCTCGCGCGGCGAGAGCCCCGACCGGGCCACGGCGCGCTCGTCGACCTCGGGGGCGATGGCTTCGCACGCGATCCCGGCGCGGGCGAGGAGCGCCGCGCGGTACTTGGACGAGGAGGCGAGGACGAGGCGGGGCATCGGCGCGAATGTGCCATAGACTCCGGAGCGATGCGCCCCGTACGACTCGACACGCGCGGCCTCGTCGGCCTCGCCGAAGGCCCCGACGAAGGCCGCCCCCTCGTGATGCTCCACGGCTTTCCCGATCTGCCGCGGGGTTACGTCCCGCTCATGGAGCGCTTCGCCGCGCGCGGACGGAGGACCGTCGCTCCCTACCTCCGCGGCTACGCGCCGAGCACGACGCGCGGCGTGACCAGCCTCGACGTGCTCACCGAGGATCTCCTCGCGTGGGCCGACCACCTCTCGCCGACGGAGCCCATCGACGCCATCGGGCACGACTGGGGCTCGGTGATCGTTCAGCGGGCCTGCCTCCTCCGCCCCGAGCGCTTCCGGCGCGTCGTCCTCATGTCGGTGCCGCACGTCCTCGCCTTCGTCGAGGGCGTGCGCCGCGAGCCCGCACAGCTCTGGCGGAGCCGCTACATGGCGCACTTCCAGGCGGGCAAGCTCGCCGACGTCCTGGTCCGCGCGGATCGCTACCGCTACGTGCGCGATCTCTGGGCGCGGTGGTCGCCCTCGCTCCGCCCCGACGAGGACTACCTCGCCGAGCTCTTCGCCTGCTTCGACGCGAGCTGGCCGGCGCCGCTCGCCTTCTATCGCGTGGCGAAGAAGCGCGGGCGCTGGCCCGTGTCGATGCTCGGAGAGCCGGATCTCGCGCGCGATTCGATCGGCGTGCCCACGCTCTACCTCCACGGCGAAGAGGACGGCTGCGTGGGGCCGGGCCTCGCCGAGGGGCAGGAGCGCTACTTCACGGGCGAATTCACGGCGAAGGTCCTCTCCGGCGTGGGCCACTTCCTCCACGTCGAGGATCCGGCGCGCGTCTTCGACGAAGCGGCGCCGTTCCTCGAGCGCGGGTGAGGCTCAGACGCCGACGAGCGGGAGCTGGCGACGCTCCTCACGCTGGTCGCGGATCTCGAGGGGGTAGTTCCCCGTGAAGCAGGCGTTGCAGTAGCCGCTCCCGCCGACCGCCTCGTGGAGGCCTTCGACCGAGAGGTAGGCGAGCGAGTCCGCGAGGACGTAGCTCGCGACCTCTTCCGGCGTGTGCTTGGCCGCGATGAGCTCGTCGCGGCGCGGCGTGTCGATGCCGTAGAAGCAGGGCCACGTCGTCGGCGGCGAGCTGATGCGGAGGTGGACCTCCTTGGCGCCGGCGTCGCGGATCATGCGCACGATCTTGCGGCTCGTGGTGCCGCGCACGATCGAGTCGTCGATGACGGCCACGCGCTTGCCCTCGAGGATCTTGCGGAGCGGGTGTAGCTTGAGGCGCACGCCGAAGTGCCGGATGCTCTGCTGCGGCTCGATGAAGGTGCGGCCGACGTAGTGCGAGCGGATGAGGCCGAGCTCGAAGGGCTTGCCGATCTCCTCGGCGTAGCCGAGCGCCGCCGCGATGCCGCTGTCGGGCACGGGGATGACCACGTCGACGTCGGCCGGCGCCTCGCGCCCGAGCACGCGGCCCATGCGCTTGCGCGACTCGTAGACGCTGATGCCGTCGAAGGTCGCGTCGGGGCGCGCGAAGTAGACGTACTCGAAGATGCACATCTTGCGCTCGACCTTGCGGTCGCCGAAGGGGCGGAGCGAGCGCATGCCGAATTTGTCCACGACGATCATCTCGCCGGGCTCGACGTCGCGGATGAACTCGGCGCCGATGAGCTCGAAGGCCGGCGGCTCGCTCGCGACGACGTAGGCGTCGCCGAGCTGGCCGAGGCAGAGCGGGCGGAAGCCGTGCGGATCGCGGACGGCGACGAGCTCGTCGGGCGAGAGGAAGACGAGGCTGTAGGCGCCCTCGACCTGCGAGAGGGCGTCGGAGACGCGGTCGATGGTGGTCCGCTGCCGCGAGCGCGCGTAGAGGTGGACGAAGACCTCGGTGTCGCTGTCGGACGAGAAGATCGAGCCCTCGGCCTCGAGCTTGCGCCGTAGGTAGAGCCCGTTGGTGAGGTTGCCGTTGTGGGCGACCGCGATGGAGCCGTGGCCCGAGTCGACCGCGATGGGCTGCGCGTTCTTCACGTGGCTCCCGCCGGAGGTCGAGTAGCGCACGTGCCCGATGGCGCGCGTGCCCGGGAGGCGATCCATCACCTCCGGCGTGAACACGTCCTGCACGAGGCCCATGTCGCGATGGACGAAGAGCTGCTTCCCGTTGCTCGTCACGATGCCGGCCGTCTCCTGGCCGCGGTGCTGGAGCGAGTGGAGCCCGAGGTACGTGAGGTTGGCGGCCTCCTCGGATCCGAAGACCCCGAAGACGCCACACTGGTCGTGGAAATGATCGTCGTCGATCCGCACGGGCCCTTCATAGCGCCGAGTCCTCGAAGGCGAAAGGCAGCGCGGGGGATTCGTGGTCACGACGGCGGGTGAGCGCCGTCCGGACGTGGAGGGGGCGGGGGTGTGGGAGCCCGAGGCACTTCGGGGCACGTTTGCTATCCTGCGCCTCGCGCATGGCTTCCAAGATGATAAGGCCGCTCGAGTCGCTCTCGCCCCGGCGCGCGAACGAATTCGGCGGCAAGGTGCGAGGGCTTGCCTTGCTCTCGAGGGCAGGCTTCCCCGTCCCCAAGGCCATGGCGATCTCCGTGCGCGCCGCCGAGGAGCACTTCGCCCGCGTCCTCGACGAGGATTCGCGCCCCGAGGTCCTCCTCGTCTCCGGCGAATACGACGCCGAGTCGCTCGGGCGGCTCCGCGCGCAGGTGGAGAACGCGCCGCTCGAACCCGCCTTCGAGAGAGAGCTCGAGCAGGCGGTGGCCGAGCTCCTCGAGCGCGGCGGGCGCCTCGCCGTCCGCTCGAGCGCCACGCTCGAGGACACCGACGACTACTCCGCGGCGGGCCTCCACGAGACGATCCTCGGCCTCTCCACGGCCGACGAGGTGGGCAAGGCCATCCGCACGATCTGGGGCTCGCTCTTCGAGCCGCGCGTCCTCACCTATCTCCGCGCGCAGCGCCGCGACGATCTGCCGCGCATGGGCATCATCCTGCAGAAGCTCGTCGAGCCCCGCGCGGCCGGCGTATTCTTCACGGTGAACCCGCTCACGGGCGACGCGGGCGAGGTGGTCATCGACGCCTCCTACGGGCTCGGCACGGTGGTCGTGGGCGGCCGCGTGGGCCCCGACACCCTCCGCATCGACAAGGCCACGCGCCTTCCGCGCGATCGCGTCATCGGCGACAAGCGCGTGGAGGCCATCCTCGAGGCCGGCGTCCTCGTCGAGCGACCCGTGGACGCCGATCGCGCCGCGCGGCTCTGCCTCGAGGAGCCCGAGGTCGAGCGCATCGTGGAGATGGCGCTCCAGCTCGAGGAGAAGTTCAAGGAGCCCCTCGACGTGGAGTTCGCCGTCCACGCCGGCGGCATCGAGCTCCTCCAGATGCGGCCCTGCCGCGTGACGGTGCAGCCCGGCACGCGGCGCTGGGCCAAGCGCGTGGGCGTCCGCGTCCCCGATCGGCGAGACTACGTCTGGTCCAACGTGAACGTGGGCGAGGCCCTGCCGGGTGTGGCCACGCCGCTCACCTGGTCGGTGCTCAGCTCGTTCAGCGAGCTCGGCTTCCGACAGGCCTTCGGCGCCATCGGCTGCGCCGTGCCCAAGGACGCCGAGCTCGTCGGCGACTTCCGCGGCCGCATCTACCTCAACCTCACCGAGTTCATGAACATCCTCTCGCAGGTGCCGGGGATGCGGCCGAGCGCCGTCCTCGCGCTGGCCGGCGAGGAGATCGATCCGGCCCTCTTCGAGCGTGGCCTCGTCAAGCGCAGCTCGCGCGCCTTCTTCTCGCGCCTGCCCTTCGCGATCCGCCGCTTCGTCCGCGAGAACTACCGCCTCGAGCACCGCCTCGAAGAATACGAGGCCGAATTCTCGCTCGAGCGTCGACGCATCGCCGCGCTCGACCTCCGCGTGCTCTCGCCGGCGGCGCTCGATCAGACCCTCTGCGACGTCGAGGCCCTGCTCGACCGCACGGGCTCGATGGCGCTCAACGTCTACGGCAACCTCCTCGCCACGCTCGTCGTCCTCTACGGGCTCCTCAAGCTCACGGCGCGCGACGAGGCCGATTCGCTCCTCCGCGATCTCCTCGTGGGCCTGCAAGACGTGGAGAGCGCCGAGCCCGGCTACGTCCTCGCCGGCATCGCCGAGCGCGCGCGCCGCGAGCCCGAGGTGGAGCGCTTCCTGCTCGAGTCGTCGCCCCACGCGCTCTCGCTCGACGCCTTCCCCGACGGCGAGACGCGCCGCGATCTCCTCGAATTCCTCGACCGCTTCGGCCACCGCGGCCCGCGCGAGGCCGAGCTCTCCGAGAAGCGCTGGGCCGAGGATCCCTCCTTCGTGCTCGCCGCGCTCCGCGCTTCGATGATCGCCGCGCGCGAAGGTCAGAGGCCCCGCGATCCGCGCGCCGCCCGCGCCGCGATCCGCAAGCAGGCCGAGGCCCACCTCGCGCGCACCGTCCCGCTCCCGCTGCGCCCGGCCGTGCGCCAGCTCGTCGCGATGGCCCAGCGCTTCATGACGCTCCGCGAGCGGCTCCGCTCCGACATCACGCGCGTGCTCGGGATGATCCGCGCCGTGGCGCTCGAGGTGAGCCGCCGCATCGAGACCTGGGAGCCCGAGGCCGGCCCCGACGCCGCCTTCTTCCTCACCATCGACGAGATCCACGCGGGCCTCCGCGCGAGCCTCACGGGCATCTCGCTCCGCATCCAGCAGCGCCGCGCGGCCCTCGCGCGCGACGAGGCGCTCCCCGATCCGCCCGACACCTTCGTCGGGCTCCCGCCGCCCGTGATGGAGCCGAGCTTCGAGGGCGACGAGATCCGCGGCGTGGGCGCGAGCGCGGGCGTCGCCGAGGGGCGCGTGCTCAAGCTCGACAAGCCCGAGCACGCCGCGCTCGCCCAGCCGGGCGACGTGCTCGTGGCGGTGAGCGCCGACGTGGGCTTCTCCCCGCTCTTCCTCGTGGCCTCCGCGGTCGTCGTCGATCGCGGCGGCCCGCTCTCGCACGCCTCCATCGTGCTCCGCGAGTTCGGCGTGCCCGCGGTGGTCAACGCCAAGTCGGCCACGGCCCGCCTCGAGACCGGGCAGCGCGTCCGCGTCGACGGCGCCACCGGGATCGTGACGATCCTCCGCGACGCCTAGGCCGCCGGCCGAGGTCGGGGCCTTCGTCCCGTCGCGCGAGCCCTCAGTCCTTGATGGGCGAGGTGAGGACCTTCTCGAGGAGCTTGTCGCCGAGGCGCGTGGGGATGTACTCGAGCGCCGTCCGCGCGAAGTCGGCGCGCACCGAATAGGCCGCCTTGGGGTTCGCGTCGGTGAGCGCGCGGTAGACGGTGGCGGCGAGGATCTCGGGATCGTTCGCCTTGGCCTCCTCGCCCACGGCGAGGCTCCGCACCTTGTCGAGCACCGGCCCGAAGAGCGTCGAGGCCTCCATGGCGCGGCGGAAGGCGGCGTCGATGCCCTTGACCATGTCGGTGCGGAAGGGGCCCGGCTGGATCTTCACCACCTTCATGTCGAGGAGCATGAGCTCGCGGCGGAGCGAGTCGGAGTAGGCCTCGATGGCGTGCTTGGAGAGGGCATAGGCGCCGTTGAACGGCCCGCCGCTCTGCCAGCCCGTCTCCGAGCTGATGTTCACGATGCGGCCCTTGTTCTCGCGGAGGAGCGGGAAGAAGGCCTGGTTGATGCGGTAGGTGCCGAAGAGGTTCACGTCGACCACGCGGCGCACCGTCTCGAGCGGGAGCTCGATCATCGAGCCCACCGCGAGGATCCCCGCGAAGTTCACCACACCGTCGAGGCCCGGGGTGTGTCTCCCGACCTCTTCGACGGCCGCGGCGATCGAGGCCTCGTCGGTCACGTCCACGCCGATCCAGGTCACGCCCTCGATCGCGGGCGCGTTCGCGATCGAGGCCGGGAGGTCGGCGCCGAAAACCCGAAAGTCGCGCGCCGCGAGGTACTCCGCGGTCTTTCGTCCGAGCCCGCCGGCCGCGCCGGTGATGAATGCCGTCTTCATGGGCGCGTTCTACCTCAGTCCACGAAAAGCGGTAAGCGCGGAATCGTGGCCGGGCCCCGGGCCCTCGGGAGTGCCATGCTGGGGCCGCCGATGAACCGAGACGAGCTCGAGTCGAAGGTGCGGATCGCCCACCGCGACGATCACCTCCTCATCCTGGAGAAGCCGAGCGGGCTCCCCACGACGCGGCCCGACGAGGGGCCGTGCCTGGTGCGCGTCGCGCGCGCCCTCGATCGCGACGCCGAGCTCAACCACCCCACCTCGCGCCTCGATGCGGAGGTGAGCGGGCTCGTGACCTTTGCGCGCACGCGCCGTGCCAACGAGGCGCTCGAGGAGGCCCGCGCGCGCGGCGACTACCGGCGGCTCTACCTCGGCCTCTCGCCTGCGCCCCTTCCCGCGCTCCCCGCGCGCGTGGAGACCGAGATCGGCATCGACCCGCGTGATCCGCGGCGCCGGCTCGTGAACGGAGGACGCGATCCCAAGCGCGCCGCGAGCCGGATCGCCGTGCGCGTCGAGACCCCGCACGTCGCGCTCCTCGAGCTCCGGCCCGAGACGGGGCGCACGCACCAGCTCCGCGTGCACGCCGCCCACGTGGGCGCGCCGCTCCTCGGCGACGTGGTCTACGGCGGCGCGCGCCGCGTGACGCTCCCGAACGGCGCCGTCCTCCGCGCCCCGCGCGTGATGCTGCACTGCGCGCGCCTCGAGCTCCCCCGCGTCGGCGGGGAGGGGACGGTCGTGGTGACGGCGCCGCCGCCCGAAGACTTCCGCAAGCTGTTCGAGCGGCTCGGGGGCGACGTCTCCGCGCTCGATCAGCCCTGCGGGTGATTCATGGTCGCCGCTCCTCGCGCGACGGATGGATCGCGCCGGCGGGCGTGAGCCCCTGGGTCGCCGGGCCGTTGAGGACGCGCCCGCTCACCGGATCGAAGCGCGAGCCGTGGCAGGGGCAGTCCCAGGTCTTCTCGAGGTCGTTCCAGCGGACGACGCAGCCGAGGTGCGGGCAGCGCGCGGAGAACGCGTGGAGCCGCCCGGCCTCGTCGCGGTGGCGCGCGATGCGGTGGAGCCCGTGCCGCGTGACGGAAGCCTCGCCCGGCGCGAGCGCGTCGTCGTCCTCGTGATCACCGGGCGCGATCCAATCGCGGAATTGCGCGGCGACGTTGAGGTTCTCCTGGAACCAACGCTTCGCGCCGCGGATCGGCTTCCGCGAGGGCGAGAAGAGCGCGCGCTCGGGCACGGCGTCGCCGTGGAGGAGCGCGTCGATCAGCGTGGCGCCGAGCGTCGCGTGCGTGATGCCGTTCCCGGAGTCGCCGGTGATGAGGTAGAGGTTCTCCTCGCCGCCCGGCGCAAGTCCCGCGTAGCCGAGGCCGTCAGCGGGCTCGAGCACCTGCCCGGACCATGCGTGCGTCACGCTCTCCTCCACGCGGAAGTGGCGCCGCGCCCATCGGAAGAGCGCGCCAAAGGGATCGGTGTCGGAGGGCTGCCCGGTCTTCTCGTCCTCGCCGCCCACGAGGAGGTGCGGGCGGCCGCCCTTCGGCGCGTAGGTGCGCACGTAGTGGTAGGGATCGGCGAGGTCCCAGACGAGCCCCTCGGGCATCGCGTCCTCGGCGATGGGGAGCGCGATGACGAAGGTGCGGTAGGGCGCCTGCTTGGTGTGCATCGCGACGCGCGCGTGGAAGGGCACGTTGGACGCCATGACGACGGCGCCCGCCTCGACGTGGCGTCCGTCGGCGAGCTCGAGCGTCACGGGGCTCCCTCCGCGTACGGAGACCACCTCCGCGGGACCGGCCACGTGACCGCCGCGGCGACGCACGGCGCGATCGAGGCCCGCGAGGTAGGCCACCGGATCGAGCTCGGCCTGGTTCGGGAACTCGATGGCCACGCCGTCGAAGCGGAGGCCGCGCACGTCGCGCCGCATCCGCGCGTCGAGGCCGGCGCGGCGGGCCGCGGCGAGCTCGCGCGCGAGGAGGTCGTCGTCGTCGACCCCGCCCGGCACGAGGAAGCCGGAGAGCCGCCGGAAGCCGCAGTCGATCGACTCCTCCTCGCAGACGCGCTCGATGGTGGCGATGGCGCGCTCGTGCGCCTCGGCGGCGAGCCGTGCGCCCTCGGTGCCGTGCCATCGCTCGAGCTCCACGAAGCGGTCGTCGAGCGCGAAGGCGAGGTGGGCCGTGGAGCGCGAGGTCTCGCCCGCGCCCACGCCCTCCCGCTCGAGGACGAGGACCGAGCGCCCGCGTCGGAGGAGCCGATAGGCCACGGTGAGCCCCGCGACGCCCGCCCCCACGACGCAGACGTCGGGGCGGAGCGACGTGGGCACCGGCTCGAGCGCGAGCAGATCGTCGCGCGGCCAGATCGGTACGTGCCTGGAACCCTCCGATGCGCCCATCCGCGCCCCCCCCGACCCTTACGGTTGGGTGGGCGCGCTCGGAGGTCAATGGGCGGCGTGGCTCAGTTGGCCGAGTTCTCGCGGATGTCCGCGCCGCGCGCCTCGGCCTTCTCCCACATGCGGATGTAGCCCTCGGCCGACTTGAAGAGCGGCGTGAGCTCCTCGTGGGTGACGCCGTCGCGCAGGACGTCCTCGATGAGCTCGGGGAGGAGCCCGATGTGCGCGAAGCCCTCGGTGTTGAAGTCGATCACGCGCTCGCCGACGCGCGGCTCGGTGAAGGTGATGTCGCCCGCCCACGAGGTGAAGGGGTAGGTGACGGGGTTGCTCTGCGGCTTGTTGCAGATGCCGTTCTCGCCGAAGCGAGGCCCGGGCGCGCCCGCGAAACCGTTGAGGTCGAAGCCGAAGCCCTCGGCCGGGAAGCCGCCCATCTCCTCGATGAGCGCGATGCGCGAGAGGTAGCCCTGGATCGAGGCCTTGGGCGTCTCGGGATCGTGGCAGCGGCCCAGGCCCGACTTGGAGATGCCGCCGAGCGCGTAGACGTTGCCGTCGAAGTTGGTGCCGTGCGTCGCGGCCGCGGGGTAGTCCTGGGCCTCGAGCATCTCGAAGGCGCGCACGTAGCCGCGGCGCGGGAGGTGATCGATCTCGATGATCATCCCGCGGCGCATGAGCTCCTGGATCAGGAACTCGCCGAGCGGCGTGAGGCCGTGGTTCTGGCACCAATCGCCCTCGAGCCGGCCGCCGCCGATGAGGATGTCGGCGAAGGGGAGGAGCGTGCCCACCGGATCGACGGCGAAGGTGCTCATGTCGTGCGGCGGCTCGGCGAAGTAGTCCTCGCGCGGATCGTTGAGCGAGCCGAATTGCACCGGGCCCTTGTCGAAGATGCTGTCGACGTCGGGGCAGCCTTCGTCGGTGAAGTTCAGCCAGTGGCCCGTCTGGATGAAGTTCGCGAGCTCCATGATCCCGCGATCGCCGTCGCCCGCCGAGAACTGGTTGTCGAACTTGTGCACCGGGAAGATCGCGCGCACGCCGAGCGCGTGGTAGCGGTCGAGCTGCTCGCGCACGTAGTCCTCGGTGCAGTCGGGCTTGCCCTCCTCGGGGATGAGCGCGCAGTCGAAGAGGTTGGAGACCTCGATGCCGAGGATCACGGCCATCTTGCCGGCGCGGATCACCTCACGCGCCTCCTCGGGCGTGGTGACGATGCGGAACCAGCCGCGCCCCGGGCCGCCCGACTGCGCGTCGATGTAGCGCTCCATGTTGCGCGTCTCGACGAGGATGCGGTCGATGGCGACCATGTCGTTGCACGAGTAGCGCGCGGGCTGGATGCCGCCGCCCGCGAGCAGGTCGCAGATGATGCGGTTGCTCGTGGCGTGCTGGACGACGAGGCGGAGGCCGCCGAGGTAGGCGCGCTCGAGCCATTTGTAGTACTGCGCCTGGTGCGTCGAGCTGAAGTGCGCGCTCGGCCAGCCGGTGAAGGTGGGGAAGCCGTCGGTGTGGTGGTTGAAGCGCGGCGCGCGGCCCGTGATGAAGCCCACGAGGAGCGTCGACTCGTCGATGTTGTGGCCGCCGGCGTGATCGAAGGCGAAGCCGAAGAGATCCTTGCGGCCCTCGCTCCCATGGAAGCGCGTGCAGTCGAGGAGGGCGTGCTCCACGCCGAGCCGGTGGAAGGGCGCGCCGTGGAAGATGCTCCCGCCGCCGAAGGCGTAGTTGCTGAGCAGGTGCGAGTGTGTGTCGGCGATGCCGAAGAGCGAGCCGTCTTCGAACTCGAAGGGCTGCACCGTGCCCTCCGCATCGACGGTGAGCTCGGGGAATTCCACGCAGCCCGACTGCGGGAAGAGCGCGATGCGGGCGGCTTCCGAGGCGTCGTCGACGAGGCCGTCGAGGCCGAGGTAGCGGCCGGTGTCGAGGTGACGGAGCTGGAGCGCGTCGGCGTCGTGGACGCTCTGCTCGATCACCCACTCGGCGCCCGAGCGGTGCTCGTCGTCGAGCGTGGTCATGTCGGACTCGAGCTTCTCGTGGCGCTCGATCGCGCGATCGAAGGCGACGAGGTGGTGGTGCTCCTCGTCGCGGAAGAGGTAGACGCCGAGATCCGAGGGCTTCATCGCGAAGCGCGCGGCGCGGCCGAGGCTCGCGGTGCGGAAGGCGAAGCCGGCGCCGTCCTTGGTGCGGGCGAGGAACTTTCCGCTGCCGCCTTCGGGGCGCTCGCCGCCGATGGCGACGCACTCGCCCACGTACGAGTGGACGTCGGCCGCCTTGGGGGCCTCGGGATAGCTCCCGTCGTCGCCGCAGCCGGCCGACAAGAGCGAGGTGATGCAAAGCAATCCAAAGAGCCGCTTGGCCATGGGCACGTGATCTCCCAGCACGGGGTATGGAGGAGGGGGGGCCGACGCTAATGCAAACATCGCCGGGAGGGCAACGGGGACGCGCGGCGAAGGGGATGTGATGTGGGGAAGCGTATGAAGGAAGGCTCGCGTGGCGTTTGGCGAGCGGAAGGGGCGTCGTGCGCGTCGAGACGATCCACTCTCCCGGGCTCTCTCACATGTCCTATCTCCTGGTGAGCGGAGGGAAGGCGGCGGTGATCGATCCGCGCCGCGACGTCGACGTCTACCTCACGCTCGCGGCGGAGCGCGGCGCGCGCATCACGCACGTCTTCGAGACGCACAGGAACGAGGATCTGATCTCGGGCGCGCCGATCCTCGCCGCGCGCACGGGCGCGAAGGTGCTCCACGGGCCGAACCCGGCCGCGCCCATCCGCTACGCGGAGACCACGCGCGAGGGCGAGCTCCACCGCGTGGGCGAGGTGGTGATCCGCGTGCTCGAGACGCCCGGGCATACCGAGGACAGCGTCTCCTACGTGGTGATCGACGAGGCCACGGGCGACGGCCCCATCGGCGTCTTCACGGGGGACGCGCTCTTCGTGGGCGACGTGGGGCGCACCGACTTCTACCCGGACAAGCCCCGTGAGATGGCGGGTGCGCTCTACGACAGCCTGCAGAAGCTCCTCGCGCTCGGCGATCAGGCGGTGGTGTGGCCGGCGCACGGCGCCGGTTCGGTCTGCGGCGCGGGCATGGCCGATCGACTCTTCTCCACCATCGGCTACGAGCGGCGCTTCAACCCACGTCTCTC
>JAAYBZ010000067.1 GCA_012744445.1 Myxococcales bacterium
AGGCCCACGCCGCCTTCGAGATCATCGCGCCCTACGCCGTGTGGAAGGAGGTCATCGAGGGGCGGCTCGACCCGATCGCCGCGATGATGCAGGGCAAGCTCGACCTCCGGAAGGGCCACCTGCCCACGATGATCCGCTTCGTCGAGTCGTCCCGCGCGCTCGTGAAGAGCGCGGCCGCGGTGCCCACCCAGTTCCCGTCATGAGCGCCGTCGAGCTGGCCCCGGGGGCCGAGAAGAACGCCTTCGCGTCGATGATGGCGACCCTCATCCGCCAGAACCTCGACGACCACCCGAGCCGCGACAAGGCCATCAAGGCCGCCAAGGGCCGCGCCTCGATCGAGGTCACCGATCTGGGGATCGACGTGACCTTCGTCTTCGATCGGGAGCGGGTCGTGGTCTACGACGGCGTGCGGGGCATCCCCGACGTGCGCCTCCGGGCGCCCGCCGAGGTCGTGATGGCCACCTCGAACATGGAGCCGGGGCCCTTCGGGCTCCCCGATCCGCGCGGAGAGACCAACCGAAAGGTGTGGGAAGCGCTCCGCGAGGGCCGTCTCGAGATCGTGGGCGCTCTCCGATCCCCCTTACTTTTCGCGGCTTTGGGACGTCTTCTCGCAGTTCGTTGAAACTCGTCCTTGACACCGGCCGAACACAAGCTAGTTTCCGGCCGTCTCGCGCGGGCGTGGCGGAATTGGCAGACGCGCTAGACTAAGGATCTAGTGGGGCAACCCGTGAAGGTTCGACTCCTTTCGCCCGCACCAAAGCCCAGCCCTCCGGCTGGGCTTTGTCGTTTCCGGCGTCCGGTCGCACGCGCGGCCGACCCGGACTCGGAACTTGACGCACGCCGCACGTTCGTGCGGAGATGAGCACCGAGGCGCCATGTTCAAAGAGCTACTCCAAGAGGTCGTCGACGGGACCGAGGGCGGCATCGCCGCGCTGATCATGGGTTACGACGGCATCCCGCTCGACAACTACGTGCGCGACGATCGGTCCTTCGACGTCGAGTCGATCGGCATGGAGTTCAGCGTGGTGCTGAAGAGCATCCAGAACGCGGCCGAGATGCTCGACGCCGGCGGGGCCCAAGAGGTGGCGATCAAGGCCGAGCGGATGACCACGCTCCTCCGCTACCTGAGCAGCGAGTACTTCGTCGCCGTCGCCCTCGCGCCCGAGGCCAACCTCGGCAAGGCGCGCTTCCTCCTCCGCACGCGCGCGAGCAAGCTCGCCGAAGCGCTCTCCTGACCCTGATGCCCAGCCCGCGCGTCCTCGTCCTCCACGGACCGAACCTCAACCTCCTCGGCACGCGCGAGCCCGAGGTCTACGGGCGCGACACCCTCGACGACGTGAATCGCACGCTCGAGGCGCTCGCCGGCGAGCTCGGCGCGTCCGTGATCTGCAAGCAGAGCAATTCCGAGGGCGCGCTCATCGACGCCCTCCACGAGGCCCGCACGACCTGCGCCGGCGTCGTCTTCAACCCTGGGGGTTATACGCACACCTCCGTGGCGCTGCGCGACGCGATCTCGGCGATCCAGATCCCGGTCGTCGAGGTGCACCTGAGCAACGTCTACGCGCGCGAGAGCTTCCGGCACAAATCGCTCCTCGCTCCGGTCTGCCTCGGGAGCATCGCCGGCTTCGGCGTCGACAGCTATCGCCTTGGCCTCCGGGCGCTTCTGGATTATCTCAAGCGACAATGACGCGGCCCTCCGTAGGAGGGACGGGGCCGCAGGAGTCGCTTCTCGATGGAAATCGACCTCGAGCAACTGAAGGCCCTGTTCCAGGCCGTCGAAGAACACGGGATCACCGAGCTGTCCCTCGAGCACGGTGACGAGAAGATCGTCATCCGGCGTGACCACGGGGTCGCGGCGAGGGTCGCGGCCGTGTCCGCCCCGAGCCCGGCCGCGTCGACGGCCGCTCCTCCACCCGAGCCCGCCCCCGCGGCGGTGGAGGGCGAGTACATCACCTCGCCCTTCGTCGGCACGTTCTACCGCGCGCCGAGCCCCACCTCCCCGCCCTTCGTCGACGTCGGTCAGAAGGTGGCGAAGGGGCGGCCGCTCTGCATCGTCGAGGCGATGAAGCTCATGAACGAGATCGAGGCGGAGTTCCCGTGCACGATCCTCGAGATCCTCGTCGAGAACGGCAAGCCGGTCGAGTACGGCGACAAGCTCTTCCGCGTGAAGAGGGATTGAGCCGTGTTCCAGAAAGTGCTCGTCGCGAACCGGGGCGAGATCGCCGTCCGGGTCATCCGCGCGTGCCGTGAGCTCGGCATCGCCACCGTGGCGATCCACAGCGAGGCCGACGAGGGCGCGCTCCACGTGCGCCTCGCCGACGAGGCCGTCTGCGTCGGGCCGGCCGAGTCCGCGCGCAGCTACCTCCACATCCCTGCCATCCTCGCCGCCGCCGAGATCAGCGGCGCCGACGCCATCCACCCGGGCTACGGCTTCCTCAGCGAGAACCCCGAGTTCGCCGAGCTCTGCGCGATGTCGGGGCTCACGTTCATCGGGCCGCGCCCGGAGGACATGCGGTCCTGGGGTGACAAGGTCCGCGCGCGCGCCCTCGCCAAGGAGCTCGGCCTCCCGCTCATGGAGGGGAGCTCGGTCCTGCGCGACGTGGCCCACGCGCTCGAGGAGGCCGAGCGCATCGGCTACCCCGTGATGCTCAAGGCCTCGGGCGGCGGCGGCGGCCGCGGCATGCGCGTCATCCGCACACCCAAGGAGCTCGAGGACGCCTTCCCCAAGGCCGAGATCGAGGCACTCACCAGCTTCAAGAACGGCGACCTCTACCTCGAGCGCTTCGTCGAGGAGCCGCGCCACATCGAGTGGCAGGTCCTCTGCGACGGAAAGGGCGGCGTCTGGGTCCTGGGCGAGCGCGAGTGCTCCATCCAGCGCCGCCACCAGAAGATCGTCGAGGAGGCGCCGAGCGTGGCCGTCTCCCCGGCGCTCCGCGCCGAGATGGCCGAGCGCATCACCGAGGCGATGCAGAAGAGCGGCTACGTCTCGGCTGGCACGCTCGAGTTCCTCATGGACGAGCGCGGGAACCTCTCCTTCATGGAGATGAACACGCGCATCCAGGTCGAGCACCCCGTGACCGAGATGGTCTTCGGCGTCGACCTCGTGGCGGCGCAGATCCGCATCGCGGCGGGGGAGTCGCCGGGGCTCCCCGAGGGCGTCCTCGAGCCGCGCGGCCACGCCATCGAGTGCCGCGTCAACGCCGAGGATCCCGTGACCTTCGCGCCCTGGCCGGGGAAGATCACCGAGCTCCTCGTGCCGGGCGGGGTGGGCGTCCGCATCGACGGCGGCGTCTACGGCGGCTTCACCGTCCCCGCGCACTACGACTCCCTGCTGCTCAAGGTGATCGCCCACGGCGAGACCCGCGAGGCGGCCATCGCCCGGCTCGATCGCGCGCTCGCGGAGACCATGATCGGGGGCATCCGCACCAACATCCCCCTGCATCGGCGCATCCTCGGGAGCGCCGACTTCCGCGCGGGGAAGCTCTCCACGCGCTTCCTCGAGCGGCTCTGAGCG
>JAAYBZ010000068.1 GCA_012744445.1 Myxococcales bacterium
GAGCACGTGGCGCGAGTGCGCCGCGATCTCGCGGAACTCGATCGCCATGCCCGGCGGGTCGTCCTGGACCCGGCGCACCACGCCCACGCCCTCGAGCGTCTCGAGCTCGCCGTCCATCACCGCGAGGCGGAAACGGATCTCGTCGCCCACCGGGCGCGGCTGCTTGGTGCGGATGAACGCGCCCTGCTCGCTCACGTCGGAGACGAACTCCTCGACGAGCGCCTCGAAGGTCCGGAACTCGCGGTTGATCTCGACCCGATCGCCTCTGCGCCGATCCTCGCTCATGAGCTCGTCGTGAGGTCGAACTGCTCGAGGTGGTACTCGCGCCGCGGGTTCAAGACGATGCGCCGCTGGAGGCGCTTGGCCGCCTCTTCGAGCGACGCGCGCTCCTCGCGCTCGAGCAGGTCACAGACCGCCGGGTGGGCGTTGACCACGATCGAGTAGCCGGGGAGCGAGTCCTGCTCGCGCCGCATCTGCCGGAAGATCTCGTGGCAGATGGTGGTCTTGGACTGGAGGTGGCCCGTGCCGTCGCAGTAGAAGCAGGGCTCGTAGAGCGTGCGGCCGAGGCTTTCGCGCGTGCGCTTGCGCGTCATCTCCACGAGGCCGAACTCGCTGATGCGCACGGCCGTGGTCTTGGCCTTGTCCTTCTTGAGGACGGCGAGGAGCTCTTGGTAGACGCGCTCGCGGTGCGCGGGCTTCTCCATGTCGATGAAGTCGACGACGATGAGCCCGCCGATGTTGCGGAAGCGGAGCTGGTAGCCGATCTCCTTCACCGCCTCGAGGTTGGTCTGGAGGATCGTCTCGGCGACGTCCTTGCCCTTGCCGGTGAAGCGGCCGGTGTTCACGTCGATCGCCGTGAGCGCCTCGGCCTGGTCGATGATGAGGTAGCCGCCCGACGGCAGCGGCACCTTCCGCGAGAGGGCGCGGGCGATCTCGTCCTCGACGCCGAATTCGTCGAAGAGCGGCTCGCTCCCCTGGTAGAGGCGCACGTCGTTCACGCGCTCGGGGAGGAAGCTCTCCATGAACTCGCGCACGCGCTGGTAGTCGCGCTCGTCGTCGACCACGAGCTCGTCGACGTCCTCGGTGAACATGTCGCGCGCGGCGCGGATCACGATGTCGGGCTCCTCGTGCACGAGGAAGGGCGGCTTCCGCCCGGAGGCGATCTTCTGCTTCACCTTCTCCCAGGTGTTGACGAGATAGCCGATGTCGCCCTTGAGGTCCTTCTTGGTGAGGTTCGCGGCCATCGTGCGGACGACCACGCCGGTGCCGGGCGGCTTGAGGCTCTGCACGACCTCCTTGAGGCGCGCGCGCTCACGCTCGTTGCCGATGCGCTTGGAGACGCCGACGTAGTCGACCTCGGGGTGGAAGACGACGTAGCGCCCGGGAAGGGCGACGTGGCTCGTCACGCGGGCGCCCTTGGTGCCGATGGGGCCCTTGGCGACCTGCACCGCGATGGCCTGCCCCTCCTTGAGCACCTCGCGGATGGGCGTGGTGCGGGAGACGTGGGCCTTGGGCTTGCCGCGCTTGCCGTTCTTCTCGCCTTCTTCGTCCTCCGAGAGATCGACGTCCTTGCGGAGGAGATCTTCGACGTGGAGGAAGGCGGCCCGATCGAGGCCGATGTCGATGAACGCGGCCTGCATGCCCGGCAGGACGCGCGTGACCTTGCCGACGTAGACGTTGCCTACGGGAGAACGATCGCGCTTTCGCTCGACGTAGAGCTCACCGAGGATGCCGTCCTCGACCAATCCCACCCGCGTCTCGCCGATGTCGACGTTGATGAGAAGAGTATTCCTTGCCATGAGGGATCACCGTGGAGGGGAGCCGCCGAGGCATGCGTGCGGGCGATCGCGACGAGGGCGTCGCGAGGCGCACGGGAGCCGCTCGACGCGCGTCCCGAGGAGTAGAGGGAGGGGAGGCCGCGGCTCGTGCCAGAGGGCCTCAGGTTTCCGGAGCGAACGCTTCCTCGATCGAACGCCGTGCAGACTCCTCGGAGGTGCCCCTCGAGACCGCGAGCTCCTGGACGAGCAGCTTCTGCGCGGTCTCGAGCATCTTCCGTTCGCTGAAGGAGAGCTCCTTGTAGGCCTTCAAGCGATGGAGATCCCTCACGACTTCCGCCACGTCGACGAGCGAACCTGTCTTGATCTTGTCGATGAAGCCTCGGTATCGCCTGTTCCACGTTTGGTCGTCGTAGGTGAAGGGCGCCTCTTCGAGGGTGTGAAAGAGGTCGCGGATGTCTTCGGGGGATGCCGGCGGCCTGAGACCGATCTGTCGGGCCCGCCTCACCGGCACGAGAATCTTCTGCTCAGAATCGAGGACGCGCAAGACGTAGAACTCTTGGACCTGGCCCGCGACCTCTTTTTCCACGATGGAGACCACGCGGGTGATCCCCTGCGCCGGGTACACGGCCAGCTCGCCCACCGAGAACTCTGGAGCGGCGCCGGTGCTCATACGATCAAGCTACCGGCCGCGCCCCCCACCCACAAGCCGCGTCCAGGGACCCGCGGGTGGCGGCGCCGACCGGGCGCGCGAGGGGCCCGATCGGCGCGTCCGGCGTCATTCGCCGGTGAGCGAGCTCAGGTCGGGGAGCTCGTCGAGGTTCGGCATCAGCACGATCTCGATGCGGCGGTTGAGCTGACGACCTTCTTCGGTGTCGTTGCTCGCCACGGGCGCCGTGTCCGCGTGGCCGGCGGCCGTGAGGCGCTCGGGCGGCACGCCGAGCTCCACGAGCTTGAGGAGGACCGTGCGGGCGCGCTGGAGGCTGAGGTCCCAGTTGTCCGCGAAGTTCCGGCTGCTGATGGGCACGTTGTCGGTGTGGCCCGCGATCTGGAACTCGCGGTCCTTGATCTCGCGGAGGACACTCGCGACCTCGGCGAGGGTCTCCTCGGCGTCGCCCTTCTTGAGCTTCTCGCTGCCGGACGGGAAGAGGATGCCGCTCGGGAGCTCGACGACGAGGCGGTTGCGCACGACGCGCACGCGGAGGCGTCCGCTGTCGATCATCGAGCGGAAGCGCTCCATGATCTCGCGGTAGGCGGCGAGGCGCTTCTGCGCCTGGAGCTCGCGCTGGCGGAGCTCCTCGAGGGCGCGCCGCGTTTCGTCGAGGTTGCTCGCGAGGGTCGAGCGCTCGCCTTCGAGGGCGCTCACGTCTTCGCCGAGGGCGCGCAGGCGGTTGGCGAGCTCTTGGTTCTGCGCGTCGAGCTCGGAGACGCGCTCTTCCATGCTGCGCCGCTGGGCTTCTTCGTCGGCGAGCCGGGCTTCGAGCTCGCGCGCGCGCGCGTTGGCGGCGTCGAGGTCTTTTTGCGACGGGCCGCAAGCGCTCAGCGTGGCGAGGAGCAACCCGGAGAGGATCCCCATCGAGAATCGCATCGTACCTCCAGAACTCCGAAGGACGTCGCGCGCCCTTCGGATCTTCGAGTTTCGTGTTGGACCCAACCCTAGAGCACCCGGAAGGGTGAGTTCCAGTTGAAACTCGGCCGAAGCGCGCCCGTCGCGGGTCGTCAAGCGGGGATCGCCCAGGGTTTCGGCGCAAAAAAAACGCGTCTCGCGCGGCGCGCCCGGGGCCGCCCGCGATCGCCATCGACGAGGAATTCGACCGGGGCCGCG
Source organism: Myxococcales bacterium (assembly GCA_012744445.1). Classification (GTDB taxonomy): domain Bacteria; phylum Myxococcota_A; class Polyangia; order Polyangiales; family Houyiibacteriaceae; genus JAAYBZ01. The sequence continues at coordinate 3,601 of JAAYBZ010000068.1, forward strand.
GAATCGCGAAGGAAATCGGCTTTGAGCCTAAATTCGTCGAAATTTCAATGCTTTGAGTTTATCTTGGCCCTGATTGTGGTCATTTCATTCAAATTTATATACAAATTATGTGTACGAGTGGGTTGACACGTGACGTGACGTGACAATACGATGCCCTCGTCTTGTTAAGACCCCACCGGAGGATGTCCCCTATGGCGACCACCAAGAAGAAGCCGGCCAAGAAGGCCACCAAGAAGGCCCCCGCCAAGAAGGCTGCCAAGAAGGCGCCGGCCAAGAAGGCTGCCAAGAAGGCGCCGGCCAAGAAGGCTGCCAAGAAGGCGCCGGCCAAGAAGGCTGCCAAGAAGGCGCCGGCCAAGAAGGCCGCCAAGAAGGCGCCCGCCAAGAAGGCCGCCAAGAAGGCGCCGGCCAAGAAGGCCGCCAAGAAGGCGCCCGCCAAGAAGGCCGCCGCCAAGAAGGCGCCCGCCAAGAAGCGCCCCACCAAGAAGGCTCCGCCCAAGGGCTCCGCGGAGACCGCGGCTCCCGCCGCTTCCAGCAACCCCTGAGTTTCGTCGGCCAGAGCCCGCCGGTTTAGGCTGTCCCGGCGGGCTCTCGGTGGGTGTCGAACGCGACGCGCGTCCCTAGGACGCGCCCCGTTCTCACCGGCGCGCGATCAGCGCGAAGACGGCCGCTCGCCGGTGTCGAGTAGCCGCTGCAATCGCTCCTTCTGCATCTGGAGCAAGACGACACGCTCTCGTTCGAGGCGGACCGCACCTCGCGGCAGGCCCTTGCCTTTGCGGACGTAGCGTCGTTCGGTGTACTGCACCTCGGCGGCGGGTTCCTTTGCGGCCGCGCTGAAGTGGACGGCGAGCGTCGCGGCATCGAGCAGGGTCTCGACGGGAATCTCGGGACGATCGCGCCGGACGATGACGTGCGATCCCGTCACACCGCGCGCGTGGAAGAAGAGATCGCTCGGCTTCGCGACGTGCAGCGTGAGGGTGTCGTTGTCGGCCGCCGAACGTCCGACGAGGATCTCGATCCCGTCGCGCGATCGGAAGCGCCGGTACGGAACGCGTGGAGCGCTCGGTTCTCCGCGTCTCCCGGGCGTCTTCGTCGCGGGTTCGCGTAGCCACTCCGTGGCCATCGCGTCGAGCGTCTCGACGTCCGCGCGCTCGATCCGTGCGCGCGTCTCGGCGATCTCCGCGAGCTCTCGCTCGACCATCGCGAGCCGCTCCTCGGCGATCCCTGCGCCGCGTTCGAGCCGCTTGGCGCGCTTGAAACGGGACTCGATCGCTTCGCCCGGGCGGAACTTCGGATCGAGCGCGATCGTCATCTCGGCGCCGTCCGCGGCGACGAGCGTGACGGTTGTCGCCCCGCGCTCGATCGCGTGTCGATGGAGGAGGAGCGTCTCGGCCTCACGTCGGAGCCGCGCGGCTTCGGCGACGCGGGCGAGGTCGCCCTCGATCGCGCGCTTCTTCCGCTCGAGGCGGGCGCGCTCCCTCTGCACGGCGCGGAGCAGCGCGCGGCGCTTCTCGTCGAGGTCGGCCTTCTTGCGCTCGTCGACGAGCGAGGTCTCGCCGTCGGCGCGGAAGGCGGCGAGGTCGAGCGCCGGCGCCGCGTCTTCGACGTCCACGATCGCGCGGCTCCCGAGGATGGTCCGGCCCCCGCGGAGGAGGGCGAATTCCCCGCGCCGATCGCCGAGGAGCGTGAAGGCCTCGCCCTTGTCGAAGTCGAGGGCGACGAGCCCTTGCGCGAGGCGGACGCGGACGAGGTTCGCGCCGACGAGGAGCTTGCGGAGCTGGAGGACGAGGCCCGCGGCGGGCTCGCCCCGCGGACGGCTGGACCGGAGCTCGATCGCGGGCGAGAGCATGGGCGCGACGACGAGGTAGGCCTTCTCCCCCTCGCGGAAGAGCTCGATCGAGAGGGCGCCGGGCGTCGGCCGATCGACGCGCTGCGCTCTCGCCGGGAGCTTCATCCGGGCTCGGGCTCGGCGAGGAGCGCGGCGAAGCCGGCGGCCTCGCGCACGGAGCGCTCGGATTGGACGGCGACGAAGACCTCCTCGGCCGGATGCTCGCGCAGGCGCTCGATCACCTCGTACGACATGCCGGGCGTGATGCGGGGGCGTGCGCCCATCGCCACGAGGCGGAGGTAGGCCAGGGGGCCCTCGGGGATGAGGTCGGCTTCGAGGGGATCGACCGCGAGCGTCACGCCGAATTTTTCGGCCTGGGGGATGGCGAGATCGAGATCCCAGAGCCCGCCGGGCTGCCAGACGAGGAGGAGGGCGTCGTTCCGCTCGCGGATCGCGTCGAAGTAGCGGGCGAGCTTGTCGCGATCGCGCTGGCCCGTGGAGATCGCGCGCCGCGTGGGGATCACGACCGCGCGCGCGGCGGCCGCTCGCGTGGCCTCGCCGAGCCAGTCGAGGCCCTCGCCGAGCTCTTCGACCTTGAATGCGTGCGTGGCGTCCTCCGTGGAAGACTTGGGAGCCACGATGGACACCGTGAACGACTCGCCGACCGACGCGCGCCAGCGCTCGAGGGTCTTGGGCTTGGGGCGAGTGGAGGGAAACCGGAGCTCGGCGAACGAGAGGGCCGAGAGGTATTTCGGCCCCGGGGGACGATCGAGGCTCGCGCCGACGTGGATCTGCATCGTCCGGGAACATAGCAGCCCCCGCGCCGGATGCTCCCGTCGCCCTCCCCGACGGGACCGTACTATGGTGTGCCCGTGACGCGTCGGCTTGCTCGCTTCTACTTGGCGCTCGCGCTCTTCGGGGCCTCGGCCCCCTCGGGGAGCGCCTTGGCCGACGACTGGTCGATCACGCGCGATCGTCGCCCGTCGCGCCCGACCCCGCCTCGACCGACGTCTCCGCGGCCCGTCCGGTCGCGCCCCGAGCCGCGCGCGGCGGCCGATCGCCACCTCGCGGCCGCGCTCTCCGATCCGGCCTCGGACGTCTTCGTCGATCACCTGGTCGCGAGGCGGCGGAACGCCGAGGGGGACCTCGAGAAGCTCCGGGGCGAGCTCGAGGCGCTCGGGACGCTGGAGGCGCGCGTCCTCCGCGCGCGGCTCGACGCGGAGGAGGGCGATCTCGAGGCCGCGCGTACGAAGCTCGAGTCGCTCGATCGCGAGGCCGCGGACTCGGCCCTCCCGGCGCGGACGCTCGCGGCGATCGAGCGGCGCTTCGGCGAGCTCGGGCGTGTGACGGCCTGGTACGACCGCGCGCTCGAGCGCACGAAGGAGCCCGCGAGGCGAGAGGCGATCCTCCGTGAGAAGGTCGCGATCCACCTCGATCGCGGCGAGCTCGACGAGGCGCGCGGGGCGATGGAGGAGCTCTTCCGGACGCGCCCGCGGGACGTGAGCCTCCGCCTCGAGTGGGCGCGCGAGCTCGCGACGCGACATCGGCGCGACGAGGCGCTCACGGCGTACGAAGAGGCCCTCGCGCTCTCGCGCGGCGACGCGCGCGTGGCCATGCCCATCCGTGTGGAGCTCGCGCGGGCGCGCCTCGCCGCGGGGGATGCCGAAGGTGCGCTCGCCGAGGTCGAACGCGCGCATCGGGCGCCGGGGAGCGCGCCCTTCCGTGGGGCGCTCCTCGAGATCGAGATCGCCGCGCACCGCACGCTCGGCCGCCTCGACGCCCTCGCGAATTCGCTCGCCACGCGAGGGGACGTCGAGTCGACCGTCGCGCGCGCCAAGATCCTCGACGAGCTCGGCGACGACGAAGGCGCGCTCCTCGCCTACGAAGTCGCCATCCGCAAGCGCCCGCGCGATCGCGACCTGCGCGTGGCCCTCGCGCGGCTCCACGCGCGGCTCGGCCGCCTCGACCGCGTGATCGACGAGTACCGCCGCCTCGTGCGTGAATCCGGCGGGGATCCCACCTTCGTGCGCGAGCTCGCGCTGATCTACGAGCGCATGGGGCGCCGCCGCGACGCGGAGGCGATGCTCGCCGAGCTCCTCCGCGCCTTCCCGAGGAGCGCGCCGCTCGCGCGCGTGAACGCCGAGCTCAGGGAGCGTTTCGGTGATCGTGACGCGCTCCGCGCGGCGCTCCTCCACTGGAAGAGGGTCGCGCCCGACGATCCCGAGCCGCGGATCGCGCTCGGCGCCGAGCTGCTCGCCGCGGGCGATCGCAAGCGCGCGCTCGACGAATTCCGCGGGCTCCTCGACGTCGGGGGCGATCCCGTCGAGGCCCGCCTCGAGCTCGCGCGCGTCCTCGCCGACCACGATCTCCTCGACGAGGCGGAGGAGGCGATGCGGCCCATCGCCGCGCGCGCGCCCGAGCACCTCGAGATCGCGCGACAGCTCGCGTCCATCTACGAGCGACCGCGCGCGACGGAGAGCACGAGCCTTCGCGCCGAGCGGAACCGCCAGGCCGAGGCGCATTGGCGGATGGTGCTCTCGCATCCGCAGGCCGACGAAGAGGCGCGTCGCGAGGCGCGCCGCCACGTCGTGCAGCTGTGGCGCACGTCGGGGCGCCTCGAGCACGAGATCGCGGCGCTCGAGCGCGAGCGCGAACAGAGGCCCGACGACCTCACCGTGGCGCGGCTCCTCGCCGAGGCCTACCTCGCGCACGATCCGCATTCGCCGGAGCGCGCGCTCGCGATCCTCGAGCGGGCGGCGCACGAAGGGCGCGACGTGGAGGCGCTCACGCAGCTCGCGCGCGTCCGGCGTCAGGCCGGCGACCGCGAGGGCGAGATCGAGATCCTCGAGCGCCTGGTGCAGCTCGACGCGCGCCGGTCGTCACGTCACCTCGATCGCCTGGTCGAGCTCTCGCTCGAGCTCTATCGCGACGAGGACGCGCTCCGCTACGCGGCCGAGGCGGCGAGGCGCGCGCCGCACGACGCCGCGGCGCACCGTCGCCTCGCCGCGCTCCACCGCGAGCGACGAGAGCTCGACGAAGCCGTCGCCGCCTATCGGCGGGCGCTCTCGCTCGACGACTCGCACGTGCCGACGATCCAAGCCCTCGCGGCGCTCGAGCTCGCGCGTGGGAACGTCGACGAGTCGCTCGATCTCCAGCTCCGCGTGGTGCGGTCGAGCCCCGACGACGAGCTGGTGCGCGCGGCCGGACACGCGGCGCTCCGGCTCGCGAACACGCGAGCGCGGCTCGAAGTGGTCGAGTCCACGCTCACGCCGCTCTCCGTCGCGCAGGGCGCGCGCCCGGTCTTCCGTCGCCTCCTGCTCCCGGTCTACGAGGCCGAGGTCGGCATGGGCGTCGACCGCGTCGCGCTCGGCAAGCGCGCGGCGAAGGTGCTCGTCGAGACGCTCTTCGAGGGCGACGCGGGCTCGAAGCGGCGCGCGCTCCACCTCCTCGAGCAGCTCCGCCCCGAAGCCGCCGCGCGGCCGCTCGCCACCTTCGCCGCGCAAGAAGGGGACGGCGAGCTCCGCGCCCGCGCCCTCGTCGCCCGCGCGGCCATCCCGAAGCCGCTCCAAGCGAGCGAGATCGAGCCGCTGCTCGCGAGCCCCGATCGGCGCGTGCGTCTCGCGTCGGCCTGGGCGGTGCACCGGCTGGGGCCCGAGTCGCTCCGCGCGGGCCTCCTCGACGCGGAGGACCCCGCCGTCCGCGCCCTCGCGGCGCTCTCCTTCGCCGCCCGGCCGAACGCGCACGTGGCCTCGACGTTGGCGTCGCGCTTCGCCAAGGACATGAACGCCGAGGTGAAGATGGCGGCGTCGATCGCGCTCGGACGCCTCGGCGAGGCGCGCCACCGCTCGAGCGTGGCGCGCGCGGCCGTGGCGGGGACCCCGCGGGAGCGGAGGGCGGCCCTCTTCGCCCTCGCGGGGAGCCGCTCCAAGGAGGCGCTCGACGCCATCGCCCTCGGCTTCTTCGACGAGTCGCCCTTGGTCCGGAAGACCGCGCGGCTCGCGGCGCACGCGGCCTCGTCGCCTGCGATCGAGCTCGAGGTCACGGGGCTCCCGCGCGTGGGCGATCTCCTCGAGGGGCTCGTCGAGCTCGAGCTCCCCGTCGATGGCTCGCTCGCGCACGTCGTCCCGGCGCTCGAAGAAGCGGCGCGCTTGATGATCGCCGGGCCCGTGGAGCGGAAGCTCGCGGTGCTGCACGTGCTCGACGCCGGCGAGGGCCTCGACGAGGATACGGCGCGTGCCCTCGTCGCCGCCGTCGAGGGCGACGTCGCGAGGCTCCTCGAGTCGGAGGACGCCCGCGTCCGCCGCGCCGCCACTTCGCTCCTCGTCTCGCGCTCGTCGAGGCTCGCCCCGGCGGCGCTCGCGGCCGCGCTCGAGCGAGGCGACGAGGAGGTGGCGCGCGTCGCGCTCGAACGACACGGCCCCTTCCTCGACGAGGGGACGCGGCCGCGGGTCGAAGCGGCCGCGCTCGACGCGGGCCGCTGGCCGCTCCGGCGCGCGGCGGTGGCGCTCCTCCGGCGCCAGCACCCGAGCGCGTCCCGCGTGACGCTCGAGCGGGTGCTCCTCACCGACACGCACGCCATCGTCCGCGCGGAGGCCGCGAAGGCGCTCGCCGAGGTGGAGGGGGCGGAGGCCGCGCTCGAGCGCGCGTCCCGGCTCGACGCCTCGGAGGCCGTGCAGGAAGCCGCGCGCCGGGCGCTCGCCTCCACATTCGATTGACCGGGGACGCGACGGTGCCCTACAAATCGAAGCTCGATTCGAGAGTGGCCCCTGGATGAGCGATTATATCGGGATCGTGTGTGGTAGCTGCGACGCGTTCAACGCCATGGACGCGTCGACGTGCAGCGCTTGCGGGGCGTCGCTCGGAAGCGGCGCCGAGTCCGCGCGCGGGGTGGAGGAGCCCATGGAACAAGCACGCAATTTCATCTGTCAGGAGTGTTCCAACTCGGTCCCGTCGGGTCATAAGTTCTGCGGCGCCTGCGGCGCGGCCGTGCCCGCATCGGTCCAGACGAGCGACACCTCCTTCTTCAGCCCCATCCAAGACGCAGGGAAGGCGCGGCTCGTCCTCGTCCGTGGCGAGGGCGGCGTGGAGGGCCTCACCTACGTGGTCGCCGCGAGCGAATACGTCGCCGGTCGCGACGAGGGCGAGATCCTCTTCCCCGACGATCGCTTCGTCAGCGCCAAGCACGCCACCTTCCGCTACGAGGACACGAGCCTCGTCGTGGTCGACGAAGGCAGCGAGAACGGCGTCTTCGTGCGGGTCACCGTCCCCGTGAAGCTCCACGCGGGCGACGTCTTCCTCGCCGGCGAGCAGCTCTTCCGCCTCGAGGGGCCGCTCCCCGAGGTCTCCAACGTCGGCCCCGACGGCACGCTCTTCTACGGCTCGCCCGTGCGGCCGGCCTCGTTCCGCGTCGTGCAGATCCTCGAGGGCGGCGTGCCCGGCATGATCACCTGCGCCCGCGGCGAGAGCTGCATCATCGGCCGCGAAGAGGCCGACCTCAACTTCCCGCTCGACATCTTCATGAGCCGCAACCACGCGCGCGTGAGCCTCAACCCCGACGGCTCGTTCAAGCTCGAAGACCTCGACAGCCGGAACGGGACCTACGTGAAGATCCAGGGGCGCCGCACGCTCGTCGACGGTGACTTCCTCTTCATCGGCCGCGAGCTCCTCCGGGTCGAGCTTGGTTGAGGCGCGCGTCGAGATGGTTCCCTTGACCCCGGATTTCGCGGCTGACTATCCTCGCACGCGAATCGGGGGTTGCCGACGGCATGCGGCTCCCGTCGCACGTGCCGTCACGCTTTGGAGGCCCAGGTGATCGTTTGCCCGCGATGCAGCAAAGAGAATCAGGACCATTACAAGTTCTGCCTGGGATGCGGAGCCGAGCTCCCGCGGGACGTCGCGCGTAAGGCGAACGCGTTCCGCGTCCCGACCCCGCCGGAGGGTGTGCCTGCGGCGGCGGCCGAGCCCGCCAAGGAGGCGGCACCGGCCCAGCCCGCCAAGGTGCAGTGCCCCAAATGCGGCTCCGACGTCCCCGCCAACTTCAAGTTCTGCGGGAGCTGCGGCAACGTGATGTCGGCCGGCGCCGTGGCGCCCGAGCCCACGCGGAGCGCCGGCATCATCGGCGCGCTCTCGCACATCCGCCCCGACGGCACGCTCGGCGATCGCATCGAGGTCACCGACGGCATGGTCTTCGGCCGTAGCACGGGCGGGATCTTCGCCGAGGACGGCTACCTCGCGCCCCAGCACGCGCGCTTCACGAGCGTCGCCGGCCAGCTCGTCATCGAGGACCTCGGGAGCCTCAACGGCATCTACGTGCGCCTCGTGCCCAACGAGCCCGCGCCCCTCGAAGACGGCAGCGTCTTCCGCATCGGCCAGGAGATCATCCGCTTCGAGCGGCTCCCGGCGGCGCAGGACGTCAACGGCACCGCGCTCCTCGGCGGCCCCAACCCGGGCTTCCTCGGGCGCATCTGCCTCGTCCTAGGGCCCGATCTGGTGGGGAACTGCTACTGCGTGCCGCCCGAGGGGATCCACCTCGGCCGCGAGCGTGGCGACATCATCTTCCCCGACGACGGCTACGTCTCCGGGCTCCACTGTCGCATCCACACCTCCGGCGGGAAGGTGGTGATCACCGACGTCGGCAGCTCCAACGGGACGTACTTGCGGCTCGGGGCGAAGACCTCGCTCCTTCCTGGAACGCTGCTGCTCATGGGCCAGCAGCTCTTCCGCGTCGAAGCCTGAGCCGCGGCGCAGGCTCCGCGCGTCGTGTCCGCCCCCGCGTAAGGCGGGCGCGGCGCGCGATCACTCCGGGGTCTCGTTGGAGTCGGGGATGTCGTTGACGGAGGGGAGCTTGCGGATCTCGTTGAGGCCGATCTTCACACAACGCTGAACGATCCAGGAGAGCGAGCGGTCGAGGCGCGCCGCTTCCTGCTGGATGTCCTGCAGCATCGATTCGGGGAAGTACAGGCTCTGCTTGCGCTTATCGGTACCCGACATGACATC
>JAAYBZ010000069.1 GCA_012744445.1 Myxococcales bacterium
CCAGCCGGAGCGCCGTCGAGGTGGCGCCGGCGGCGCGGTCCAGGTCTGCCCCGGGCTCACGGCCAACCAGAGCCAGGTCACGCGCGGCGGCAACGGCGGCCGCGGCAAGCCCTACCCAAGCGATGGCCCCCTGGATGGCGAGCCCGGCGGCGGCGGCGCGGCCGGTGGCGCGCGCGGCACCAACGACAGCCGCTCGGGCAAGAACGGCCAGAACGGCGGCCACGGCTCGCGCGGCCAGGACGCCGAGCCCGTCACCACCGAGGACTGGGGCGTGGTCGACGCGCACGTGACCTGGCTCGACACGGGCCTCGCCACGCACGGCACGCCCGGCGGCGGCGGGGGTGGCGGCGGCGGCGCCCAGACCAACGGCGCCGGCTGCCTCGACAACCGCGCCCCCGGCGGCACGGGCGGCGGGGCCGGCGGTTGCAACGGATCGGCGGGCCAGAACGGCGTCTCGGGCGGCTTCTCCGTGGGCATCCTCGCCGACGGCGCGCCTCCCACCCTCCACCGCGTGCGCATCCAGACGGGGCGCGGCGGCCACGGCGGCAACGCCGGGCGCGGCGGCGAAGGCGCGAACGGCGGCACCTCGCCCGCGAGCATCTCGGTGTACTGCACCAACTACACCGGCGGCAAGGGCGGCGTCGGTGGCAACGGCGGCGACGGCGGCCACGGCGCGCCCGGCGCGGGCGGCTGGTCCATCGGCATCCTCTCGGCGAGCCCGATCGCGGACCTCGAGGGCGTGTCGATCTCGACGGGCGCCGCGGGATTGCCCGGCACCCCGGTACCGGGCGGCCCCGCGAGCGATCCCGGCCAAGCCGTCGAGGTGCTCGTGCCGTGAGGTTCCGCGGGGAGGCGCGACGCGATACAAGGGGATCCCCCCTCGTCGCCCTCCCCGCCATCGCATGAGCTTCTCCCACCCCTTCGCGCTCGTGTTCTTCGTCGCCGGCCTCATGGTCTTCGGGGCGCTCGCGTTCGGCATCGCGGCGCGGCGGCGGACGCACGTCTTCTGGGAGTACATGACCCTCATCGGGGCGACGGCCATCCACACGCTGGCCTTCGCCCTCGACCTCGCGAGCGAATCGCTCGAGCTGAAGGAGTTCTTCCACCGCGTCGCGTGGATCGGGTTCTCCACGGCGGCACCCGCGGCGCTCCTCCTCGCGCTCGCCTTCGTGCGCAGGCGACCGAGGCCCCCGCTCGTGATCGGGCTCTTCATCCCGGCCGTCGTCTTCTTCGCCCTCGCGTGGACCAACGACGCGCACCACCTGCTCGAAGGCCCGGCGGAGATCGTCGAGCAGTGGGGATATCGCTTCCGTGTGCAGTCCCGCGGCCCGCTCCTCGGCGCCTTCCTCCTCTACGCCAACGGCTGCGCGCTCACCGCGCTCGGCATCTACGGCTCGGCCTGGCTCAACGGCCCCGCGCTCCAGCGGCGGCACGCGCGAACGCTCTTCTTCGCGCACTTCGTGCCGTGGCTCCTCAACGTGGCCTTCTTCGTGGGCTCGTTCCCCGTGCGCGTCACGCCGCTCGCGCTCGGCATCTCCACGCTCGTCATCACGTGGGCGTTCTTCCGCGACGGCTTCCTCGCGCTCGTGCCCGTCGCGCACGAGACGGTCTTCGCGACGCTGCGGGAGCCGATCTTCGTCATCGACGCGGAGGGGCGGCTCCTCGAGACCAACCCCGCCGCGCGCGCCCTCGCGCCCATCGCGACCGGCGCACGTGCCGGCGACGCGCTGCCTTTCCTCGCGCCCGACGCGCTCGCGTCATCTCCCCTGGACGTGGTGGCCCTCGGCGAGCGGCGCTACGAGCGGCGCGCCGTCCCCATCGCCGGCGGAGAGGGGTTCGTCGTCACGCTCCACGACGTGACCACGCGAGAGGCCGAGGCCGAGGCGACGGCCCGCGCGCTCTCGGCCCGCTCGGACTTCATCGCGCGGATGAGCCACGAGCTCCGGACGCCCCTCCAGGGCATCCTGGGCTCGCTCGAGCTACTGGAACGCGCGGGCGTGGATCCCTCCGGACGCGGGCACGTCGACACGGCGAAGAGCTCGGCGCGCGTCCTCCTCGCCCTCCTCGACGAGGTGCTCGACTTCGAGCGCACGGGCACGAGCCTCTCGCTCGATTGCGCCGACCTCGATCCCTACTCGCTCGTCCACGAAGCCGCCGCGGCCGTGCGTTCCACCTGCGCGATCAAGGGCATCGCCCTCGCGATCGACGACGCGGGCCTCTCGCCCGAGCTCCTCGAGGGCGACACGCGGAAGATCCGGCAGGTGCTGCTCAACCTCGTGGGCAACGCCGTGAAGTTCACCGACGAGGGCGAGGTGCGCCTCACGGCGCGGACCGAACGCGTGGGCGGGCGTCGGCGGCTCGCCTTCCGCATCGACGACACCGGCCCCGGCGTGCCCGAGGAGAGCCTGTCGCGCGTCTTCGAGCCCTTCGTGCAGGTCGAGCGCGCGAGGACGCGGCGACACGAGGGCATCGGCCTCGGCCTCGCCATCTGCCGTCGGTTCGCCGACGCCATGGGCGCCGAGCTCACGCTCGAGAACCGATCCGGCGGCGGCCTCTCGGCGCGCTTCTCGATCGAGCTCCCGCTCGCGAACCCCAAGGAGGCCGCGCGCGCCGTGTCGATCCCGCCCGCGGTGCCGATGCATCTCCGCGTCCTCCTCGTCGACGACCACCCGGTGAGTCGCGAGGTGGTGAAGGCCCTCCTCGAGTCGCTGGGCGCGCGCGTCGTGGCCGTGGGGAGCGGCGCAGGATCCCTCGAGCGCGCGAGGCTCGAACGCTTCGACCTCGCCCTCGTGGATCTACACATGCCCGCGATGGACGGGCTCGAGACCACGCGGCGGATCCGCGCGCTCGGCACCGTGCCGCGCGTGGTGATCTTCACCGCGGACGAACGCCCCAGCGTAAACGAGGAGTGCCTCGCGGCCGGCGCCGCCGAGGTGCTGCGGAAGCCGGCCGACGCGAGCGATCTCGCGCGCGTCCTCCGGCGTGCGCAGTCCGATTCGCCGAAGGCGACCGCGAGGGACGCGCGCCTCGTCGCGGTCTTCGCCGAGACCTACCCCAAGGAGATCGCCGCGCTCCGTCGCGCGCTCGACGTCGGCGATCACGCAACTTGCGACGACATCCTCCACGGCCTCGTCGGCGCGAGCGCCCTCCTCGGCTTCACCGAGGTGGCGACGCTCTGCCGCGAGATGAAGGGCCGCCTCACCACCGACGCGCTCGAGCGGCTCGAGGCGTCCTGCGCGCTCGCCGCGGCGGGCTGAGCGCACAGGCGCGGTTCAGGGCGCGATCTTCTTCTTGATGGCCTTGGCCATCCCCGAGGGAATGGCGTCGAGGGCGTTCAGGACGTGCGGGAGCGCCTTGAGCTTGAGGCCCTGGTACTCGCTCGGGACGACGGCCTCGATGAGGTGCGGGCCAGGCTCGCGGAAGGCGCGCGCGAGGGCGTCGTTGAACTCCTCGGCCGTGGTCGCGCGGCGGGCGGGGACACCCATGCCTTGCGCGATCGCCACGAAGTCGAGCGGCGGGCTCGAGAGATCGAGCTGCGCCTTGGCCTCGGGGCCGGGCTTGTCTGCGCCGGTGCGCTGGAGCTCGATGTTGAGGATGGCGTACGAGCGGTTGTTGAAGATCACCGTCGTCACGTCGAGGTTCTCGCGCGCCATCGTCCAGAGCGCCTGGATCGTGTACATCGCCGAGCCGTCGCCCACGAGCGCGAGCACCGGGCGATCGCCGCCTGCGATGGCCGCGCCGACCGCGAGCGGCAGCGACTGCCCGATGGCGCCGCCCGTGAGCGTGAGCACGTCGTGTCGCGGCGCGCCGGCCGTGTAGACCGGGAGCTTGAGGCCCGAGGTCTGCGCCTCGTCGCAGATGATCGCGCGATCCGGGAGGAGCGCGCCGATGGCCTGACAGACCTTGCTCGCCGTGAGATCCCCCGTGGGCAGCCCCGGGCGCTCGGCCTTCTGCAGGCGCGGCGCGACGTGCGAGGCGCCCACGGACTCGCAGAGGAGCTCGAGGCTGCGCACGGCGTCCTGCGAGGGAGTGACGAGGTGGTGCGGCGTGCAACCGTCGGGGACGAGGTAGCTCTTCTTGCCGGGGTAGGCGAAGAACGAGACCGGATCCTTGGTGTCCACGACGATGAGCGCGTCGTACCCGGAGAGCTGCACCGAGGCCATCTCCGCGAGGTAGGCGATGCGCTCGACGTGCGGGAGCCCGGCGCCGCGCTCGAAGCGCGCGGGGAAGACCTCGCAGAAGAGCTTGGCGCCCGTCTTCTCGCTGATGCGCGAGGCGGCGAGGAGGCCACGCTCGGTGAGCACGCGCCCGCCGAGGAGGATGGCGCACTTCTTCTTCTTGTCGTCGAGGATCGAGGCGATCTTCTCGATGGTCTCGCGCGAGGCCGGCTCCGGCGCGGGCAGCGGCGGGAGCTCGAGCGGCGTGGCGCCCTCGCCCCACGAGACGTCGGCGGGGAGGATGAGCGTCGCGATCTGCGCAGGCGGACCCATGGCCACGCGGAGCGCCTCGACGGTGTCGGCCGCGAGCTGGCTCGTGGCGGGGCAGGTGCGCACCCACGTGGAGACGTTGCGTGCGACCGTCTCGATGTCGGACTGGAGCTGGGCGTCGTACTTGGTGTGGTACGTCGCGTGGTCGCCCACGATGTTGATCATGGGCGTCCGGGCCTTGCGCGCGTTGTGCAGGTTGGCGAGGCCGTTGCCGAGGCCGCTGCCGAGGTGGAGGAGCGTCGCCGCGGGCTTGCCCTTGATGCGCGCATAACCGTCGGCGGCGCCGGTGGCGACGCCTTCGAAGAGACAGAGCACCCCGCGCATCGCCGAGCCGTCGAGGGCCGCGACGAAGTGCATCTCGGACGTGCCCGGGTTGGAGAAGCAGATGTCCACGCCGGCGTTCACCAGCGTTTGGATGAGTGCTTTGGCGCCGTTACCCATGTGCGAGCTACCTCGAGGACGTGAGACTTCGACCGCGGACCATAACCCGTAAGGGGGTCGGTGTGTCGGGAATCGTGGTTTCTCGCAGAAAATCGAGGAATTTCAGCCGCGCTCACGCGTGAGCTGCCTCACGACACGGCGCGCGATCGCGAAGCGGTGCGTCTCCGAGGGGCCGTCGTAGATGCGGAAGGCGCGCACCTCGCGGTAGTAGCGGCCGAGGAGCGCGTCGCCCGAGATGCCGAGCGCGCCGCAGATCTGGAGCGCGCGATCGACGACGCGGTGCACGGCCTCGGCGACGAAGGTCTTGGTGATGGAGGTGATCTGCGCGCCCGAGCTGCCTTGATCGAGCTCCCAGCAGGCCTTGAGCACGAGCGCGCGGCTCGCCTCGAGATCGATCTCGGAGTCGGCGATCATCTGCTGGATCATGCCGAGATCGGCGAGGCGCGAGCCAAAGGCGCGACGCTCGGCGGCGCGCGCGACGGCGATGTCCTGCGCACGCTGCGCGATGCCGAGCCAGCGCATGCAGTGCGTCATGCGCGCGGGTCCGAGGCGCACCTGCGCATATTCGAAGCCGCGATCGAGCTCGCCCAGGATGGCGTCCTCGCCCACGACGCAGTCCTCGAAGACGAGCTCGCCGTGCCCGCCGAAGAAGCCGTCGTCGAGCGTCTCGATGTCGCGGACGCGCTTCATGCCCGGGTGATCGCCGGGCACGAGGAACATGGTGGCGCCCCCGCGATCGCCGGGCTCGCCGCTCGTGCGCGCCATGACGATGGCGAAGGCGGCGCCGTTCGCGCCCGTGATGAACCACTTGCGGCCCTCGATGAGGTAGCCGCCGTCGACGCGCCTGGCCGTGGTGCGGAGGAGCGTGGGATCGGCGCCGGCGCCCGGGGCCGGCTCGGTCATGGCGAAGCAGGAGCGGACGTCGCCGCGCGCGAGCGGCGCGAGGTAGCGCGCCTTCTGGGCGTCGTTCGCCACGCGCTCGAGGAGGTGCACGTTGCCCTCGTCGGGGGCCGCGATGTTGAGCGCGAGCGGGCCGAAGAGCGAATACCCCGCGGCCTCGAAGACGCCGGCGCGATCCCGCATGTCGAGGCCGTGACCGCCGTACTCGGGGCTCGCGTGCGGCGCGAACACGCC
>JAAYBZ010000070.1 GCA_012744445.1 Myxococcales bacterium
CCGGCGCCGGCGCGCAGGTCGCCCCCGAGCCCGACCCCGAGCCCGCGGCGCCCGAGCCGCCGCCCATGCGGACGATCGCGATCTCCTCGGATCCCGACGGCGCCGAGGTCTGGAAGGGCAACGCGCTCATCGGCAACACGCCAATCGACCTCCCGGTCCCCACCGAGGGCGATCCGGTCGAGTACGAGCTGCGCTATCCGGGCTACCAGCCCAAGACCTTCCCGATCTCCTCGGCGACGATCGCGAAGAAGCTCAGCATCAAGCTCACCGCCGAGCCCAAGAAGGCCACGCGCACCACCACGACGCGCGCCAACACCGCGTCCTCGATGACCGAAAACACCGAGCAGAAGCCCACGCGGCGCACGCCGGTCGGCGTCGAGGTGCTCGATCCCTGGGCGCATTGACGACCGGCGGCGCGTGCCCGCCGGTTGCTTCCAAGCGGCCCTCTGTCTAACTTCGCCCGCCATGCCCGAGCGACGCCGACGAACCCGCCCGAGCGGCGTATGCCTCCTGGTGCTCGCGAGCTTGCTCGCGGCAGGGTGCCTCATGAACGAAGGCCGGAACCCGCCCCGGGGCGTCTTGAACTTCCCGGTGCAGCTCGAGGCCTTCACCCGTGAGGGCGAGAGCGCGCCCGGCGTGCTCTACGTCGCCAACTCCAATTTCGATCTCCTCTACAACTCGGCGACGCTCCAGGCGTACGATCTCGAGGTCATCAACCGCATCCTCGACACCCGGTGCACGAGCGAGCGACGTGAGCTCTGCTCGGTCATCCCGCGGAACTCGGTCTACCTCAGCCTCGACCTCGGCGACCTCGAGCTCATCGAGCCGGAGGAGGGCGAGGAGCTGCTCATCGACGAGGCGTTCATCGGCTCGTACACGCAGACGATGAAGCTCGGCCCCGGCGGGACGCGCCTCTACCTCACGGTGCAGGGCGTGGCCGACATCACCCACGCCGACGTGGCGCCCGACGGACGCTTCGACTGCGGCGCGGGCTTCGGCGCGGGCGAGGCCTGCACCGATCACTTCACCACGACCGATCGCGAGAGGGCCGCGTCGCGCGACATCCATTTCTCGCCGGGCCCGATGGCGCTCTACGCGGGCGCGCTCGAGGAGCTGGGGCTCCCGGTCGGCACCGGGAACTACCTCCTCGTCACCGATCGCGACGAGTCCGTGAGCCTCTTCGTCGATCGCCTCGAGGACGGCGCCCGCCCCACGCTCACCGACGTGGCGCGCGGCGTCGTCACGGGAGGCGCGGTGACGCTCACCTTCGAGCCCCGCTCCAAGATCGTGTGGGCGCCGACGGTCTCGGGCGCGCGCGTCGCGCGGCTCTCCCCGGCGATCGACGCTTCGACCGATCCAGCGCTCCTCGAGGACGCGCGCCTCGCCGTCCACCCGGCGTTCTCCGTGCGTGACCTCAGCTCGGGCGCCTCCGCCGACTTCCGTCAGGTGGCCTTCGATCCCCGCCCCGATCGCGACGAGGTCTACATCCTCTCGCGCGCCCCCGCGGCGCTGATCATCGCCAACCGCTACGGCGACCTCTCGAGCTATCCCACGCCGAGCCTCGTCGCCGAGCGCGTGATCGACCTCGGCACGGGGCCCTCGCGCCTCGAGCTCGCCACCTTCGAGGTCGGCGGCGAGCCTTCGCTCTTCGCCTTCATCACCAGCTTCGACTCGCGCGACCTCTACGTCGTGGACCTCGATCGCGGCGAGCTGCTCAGCGTCGCCGCGGGCCTCAGCGGGCCGTTCTCGTTCGTCGTCGACACGGCGCGCGAGCGCATCTATATCGCCGAGTACCGCACCTCGGTCGTGCGCTTCGTCGACCTCGCGCCGATGCTCGCCTGCCTCGAAGGCGGCGCGACCTCCACGTCCGAGTGCACGCCCGAGCTCCTCGGCTTCCTCGGCGTCCCCAACGCGCTGGAGGGGCTCCGATGAAACGCTTCGTCCTTCTGCTCGCGCTCGCGGCGATCACGCCGGGCTGCAAGAAGACCACCTCGCTCCTCGGCGTCGACAGCTTCTTCCGGCCCGAGGCCGTGGACTTCGCCTGCTACGACCGCGCGGCGAAGCGCATCGTCGAGATGGCCCGTTGCGAGGCCCACGCCGAGGGCGAAGAGCTCGGCCTCCTCGCGCTCGTCACGCAATGGGCGCGAGGGCAGGTCGCCGCCGTCGACGTCGAGCTCGGCCGCCCCGTCGACGCGAGCAAGCTCATCCCCGGCTACACCTACGTGAACGTCGGCGTGAGCCCGACGGGCATCGCGCACGTGGACCCCAGCGAGTCGGGGCCGGCCGTCACGCTCGTCTCGAGCTACGGCGCGCGGCGCCTCGAGACGCTCGAGACGGGCGTCTTCCACCCGGACATCGCCGCCGAGAGCGGGGACGGGCGCTTCCTGCGCTCGGCCATCACGCTGCCCGAGGCGCCCACCGACGTGGTCTTCATCCCGAGCGAGGACATCCCGGGTGCGCGCGGCCTCGCCGTCGTGGCGATGCCCGGCATCGGGAGCATCGGCACGGTCGCCATCCTCGACGACGGCACGCTCGACGAGGCCTCGCTCACCATCCTGCCCGTCTCCGACGCGCCGGCCTCGCCCGTGGGTGGCGGCGTCGTCGACGAGGCCGATCCGTGGGAGCGCATCTGCCCCCCGGATCGCGCGCCTCGCCTCGCCCGCACGGATCTCCCGGCACCCATCGCGCTCGGCGATCCGGCGCCGCACCGGCTGCGCGTGGACACGGAGGGCGACGCGCCGATCCTCCTCGTGGCCGACGAGGGCATGCCCTTCGTCCATCGCTTCGAGCTCGCGGCGGGGGCGCTCACCGAGCTCGATCCCATCGCCACGCCAGTGCCGATCCTCGATCTCACCTTCACGCCGCGGCTGGGGCGCACGCTCGAGGACGAGCCCTCGGCGCCCTCGAGCGATCGCGTGCTCTACGGCATCGACGCGGTCGATCGCTCCGTCCTCGCGCTCGACTACGACGAGACCTCGCCGACCTTCGGCGATCTCCTCGCGGTGCAGAGCGGAGAAGGGCGCGCCGACCGCATCTTCTTCCGCAGCGGCGCCCGGCGCATCGAGGTGCTCACGCCCGGCCTGGCCCGCTCGATCGATCCGGCCGAGAGCGACTTCGGCCTCTGCCAGCCCACGGTGCTCAGCCGCGCCGAGCTCG
Source organism: Myxococcales bacterium (assembly GCA_012744445.1). Taxonomy (GTDB): domain Bacteria; phylum Myxococcota_A; class Polyangia; order Polyangiales; family Houyiibacteriaceae; genus JAAYBZ01. Next base: position 3,157 of record JAAYBZ010000070.1, read on the forward strand.
CGCGCCCCGATCGGATGCGCGGTGTCTTCCTCGGCGTCGCGCTCGCGAACGGCCAGATCCAGTTCGTGGACGTCTGGGATCTCGACGCGCCCTGCCGCGGCGGCAACGCCTGCCAGAACCCGGTCTTCGGCGACGACGTCTACGTCTCCATCCGCCGGAACCGCCCGCGCCTCGCGTCCTTCGTGAGCGCCCTGCCGCGGGTGACGGGCACGCCGACGCTGCGATACGGCTCGAGCCCCGGCCGCATCACCGAGACCGGCGAGCCTTCGTCGGGCGCGGGCCCGGGCCTGCTGCCCTTCGAGGGCGGCTGCCCCGGCGGCGACTACTTCCTCCAGGGCTACCCCTCGCCGGTCGACTTCCCCAACACCTCGCCCGTGGTCTGCGTCGCCGCGGATCCCTGGTCTGGCGCCATCCAACGCGTGCAGGCCACCTTCGAGGGCGCCATCCCGGGCGCGGGCTTCCAGAACGCGCGCGTCGTGGACGGCCCGAACGGCCGCCCGAGCCTCGAGGTGCCCGACTTCGATTTCTGCCGCGCGGGCGTGCTCGGCCTCGACAACGTGGTCGACGCCGCGCTCGGGAGCGACGAGCCGGAGGCGGGCTACGAGGGCGACTTCGTCCTCGTCACCTCGCCGCTCCCGTTCTCGCGTCTGGACGATCCGGAGTGCGCGCGATTCCGCATCCCCGAGAGCGGCTCGCGCGATCCCGTCCTCCTCCGCGTCCTCGACGCGGGCCGCGGTCGCCTCGACCTCGGCGACGGCCCCACCGTCACCGTGGACGAGGTCCGCGCCTGCTTCACCGAGCCCTTCGGCGGCGAGGTCCACGTGCGCGACGCCTTCGTCGTCCGCACCACCGTCTCGCGGGGCGCTCACCGCGTCGTGGAGGATGAGGACGGTCGCTGCACCATCGACGTGGCGAACCAGCCCTTCGATCCCGCGGATCCGGCCTCGGCGCGCAACTTCCGCGCCCGCGAGGGGAAGCCCTTCGTGCACCCCGCGGTGGCCTTCACCATCGGCGGCGGCGAGGATCTCGTCCCGGGCTCCACCACCGAGGCCGAGCTCATCGTGGACGTGGGGCGCGTGCCCGGCGCCCTCACGCTCTCGGGGAACGGCAACGTGCGCGACCTCGCGTGGAGCGAGATCGATCAGCGCTTCTACGCCATCGACACCTCGGGCAACACGCTCCTCCGCATCCGCGCCGATCGCCTCCAGGTGACCGAGCGGCTCGACTGAGATGGCGAAGGCGACGGGGCAGCCGAGACGAGACGCCTACACGCCCGTGATGCAGCAGTATCTGCGGGCGAAGGACGCGTACCCGGACGCGATCGTCCTCTTCCGGCTCGGCGACTTCTACGAGCTCTTCTTCGACGACGCGATCAAGACCGCGGAGATGCTCGACATCGCGCTCACGAGCCGCGGGACGGGCCCGGACGGGGAGCCCATCCCGATGGCGGGCGTGCCGCATCACTCGGTGGCGAGCTACATCCAGCGGCTGCTCGAGCTCGGGCAGACCGTGGCCATCTGCGAGCAGATGGCCGATCCCTCCAAGGTCCGCGGTGTGGTGCCGCGCGAGGTGGTCCGCGTGATCACGCCCGGCCTCTGCGTGGACCTCGACGCGCTCGACGCCCGCGCGGAGCACTTCCTGGTCTCGGTGATCGCGCACGCGGGGCGCTTCGGGGTGGCGGCGCTCGAGCTCTCCACCGGCCAGCTCCGCGCCTGCGCCATCGAGGACGAGGGCAGCCTCTTCGCCGAGCTCGTCCGGCTCTCGCCGCGCGAGGTGATCGCGCGCGGCGACGCGGCGGTCCTCGATCTCGTCGCGCGCGCGCTCCCCACCGCCGCGCGGAAGACGCTCCCCGAGAAAACCGACGGCGACGCGCTCGCGCTCGCCCGCAAGGCGCTCGGCCCGCGCGGCGCGGCGTTCGTGACGGAGCTCGAGGCGATGCCCATGGAGGCGCGCTGGGCCGCGGCCGAGGCGCTCGCCTACGCCAAGGCCACGCAGCCCGCCGCCGCGCTCGATCTCCAGCGCGTCGAGTCCTACGACCCCGCCGCGCAGCTCGTCCTCGACGAGACCGCCGTGCGCAGCCTCGAGCTGGTGAAGACGCTCTCGGGCGAGCGCCGCGGCTCGCTCCTCCACCACCTGGACCGCACCAAGACGCCGATGGGGGCCCGGCTCCTCCGCCGCCGGCTCCTCTCGCCGCTCTCGAACGTCGCCGCGATCCGGCGACGGCTCGATCAGGTGGAGGCCTTCTTCGAGGCGACCTCGCTCCGTTCGCGCGTGCGCGAGGTCCTCGCCGAGGTGGGCGACCTCGAGCGCGTGGCGACGCGGGCCTCGCTCGGGCTCGCCACGCCGCGGGACCTCGGCGTCATCCGCACGAGCCTCTCCGCCGTGGCGGAGCTCGCGCGCGTGCTCGAGGGGCGCGAGGCCACGCTCGACGATCCGCTCGCGAGCATCCTCCCCGGCGACGTCTGCGCCGACGTGGCCGAGGAGCTCGCCCGCGCGCTCGTCGACGCGCCGCCCGTGCTCGACAAGCAGGGCGGCATCTTCCGCGAGGGCTATCTCCCCGAGCTCGACGAGCTCCGCCGCCTCTCCGAGGACAGCAAGGACGTGGTGCAGGCGCTCGAACAGCGCGAGCGCGAGCGCACCGGCATCCCCTCGCTCAAGATCAAGTTCACGCGCGTCTTCGGCTACTACATCGAGATCACGCGCTCGCACCTGGCATCGGTGCCGCCCGACTACCAGCGCAAGCAGACGGTGGCGAACGGCGAGCGCTACGTCACCGAGGAGCTCGCCGACCTCCAGGACAAGATCCTCAACGCCGAGGAGCGCGCCAAGGCCCTCGAGGCCGAGCGCTTCGTCGAGCTGCGAACGTTCGTGGCCGGCCACTCGCGGAGGCTCCGCGAGCTCGCCGAGCGCGTCGCCGCCATCGACGTCGCCGCGACGCTCGCCGAGGTGGCCGTCCACGACGACTACTCGCGCCCCGAGATCGACGAGAGCCGCTCGCTCGAGCTCGTGGCCGCGCGCCATCCCATCGTGGAGAAGCTCGCCGCGGCCGGCGCCTTCGTGCCCAACGACACCGCGCTCGACGCCGACGGGGAGCGGCTCTGGCTCGTCACCGGCCCCAACATGGCCGGCAAGAGCACGGTCATGCGCCAGGTCGCGCTCAACGTGATCCTCGCGCAGATGGGGAGCTTCGTGCCCGCCTCGCGCGCGCGCATCGGGCTCGTGGACAAGATCTTCTCGCGCGTCGGCGCGCGCGACGACCTCGCCTCGGGGCAGAGCACCTTCATGGTGGAGATGCGGGAGACGGCCGCGATGCTCCGCGGGGCGACCAAGCGCTCGCTCGTGATCCTCGACGAGATCGGGCGCGGCACGAGCACCTACGACGGCCTCGCCATCGCCTGGGCCGTGGCGGAGCACATCCACGACGCCATCGGCTGCCGCGCGATGTTCGCCACGCACTACCACGAGCTCTGCGAGCTCGCGACGACGCGCGAGGGCGCCGCGGCGATGAACGTCGCGGCCGAGGAGATCGGCGACGACGTCGTCTTCCTCCACCGCCTCCAGCGCGGAGGGGCGAGCCGCAGCTACGGCGTGGCGGTCGCGCGGCTCGCGGGCCTGCCGGCCATCGTCCTCGCGCGCGCCAAGGCCATCCTCGCCGAGCTCGAGGGCGGCGGCGCGCTCCCCTCGGGAGGCACCTCGCGGATGCGCCGCATCGACGCCGAGGGGAGGGCGCAGCTCGACCTCTTCGCCGCGCTCGATCCCGAGCCGCCGAAGCCGAGCCCCGTCGAGGAGACGCTCGCGGCGCTCGATCTGGATCGCATGACGCCGCTCGACGCGCTCGTCGCGCTCCATCGCCTCAAGTCGATGCTGGGCTGAGGGCGCGGATCGCCGGTCGTGGCTTTCCCCCCCGACCCTTGCTATGCCCCAGCCCGTGAAGAGATTCCGTGTGCGGCCTTCGGGCCCTCTCCGCGGCGAAGCCCGCGTCCCCGGCGACAAGTCCATCGGGCACCGCGCCCTCATCTTCGCCTCGCTCGCCGAGGGCGAGAGCCGCATCAGTGGGCTCTCCGGCGGCCTCGACAACCTGGCGACCGCCGACGCGTTCCGCGCGATGGGCATCGACATCCAGCTCCACGGGAACGCGGCGCGCGTCTCCGGCAAGGGGCTCCGCGGTCTCTCCGCGCCCAAGCGCCCCCTCGATTGCGGGAACAGCGGCACCACGATGCGGCTGCTCTCCGGCATCCTCGTGGCGCAACGCTTCCCGAGCCGCCTCATCGGCGACGCCTCGCTCACCAAGCGCCCGATGGACCGGGTGATCCAGCCCCTGCGCATGCGCGGCGCGCACCTCGACGGCTCCGCCGGCGCCAAGAAGGGCGTCCTCTATCCGCCGCTCTACATCCACGGGCTCAAGCCCGGCGAGTCGCTCCGCGAGCTCGTCTACGAGACGCCGGTGGCGAGCGCGCAGGTGAAGAGCGCGCTCCTCCTGAGCGGCCTCTACGCCGACGGCCTCACCCAGGTGATCGAGCCGGGGCCGAGCCGCGACCACACCGAGCGGATGCTCACGGCGCTCGGCGTCTCCGTCGAGCGCGACGGCCTCCGTGTCACGCTCGATCCCAGCAAGGGCAAGCTGCGCTGGCGCGGCTTCGACCTCCAGGTCCCCGGCGACCCCTCGAGCGCGGCCTTCGCGGTCGTCGGCGCGGCGATGGTCCCGGGCAGCGAGGTCACCGTCCGCGGGGTCTGCGTGAACGAGACGCGGACCGGCTTCCTCGACGTGGTGAAGGCCATGGGCCTCCAGCTCGACATCGACGAGGAAGAGGGCACCAACGCGAGCGGCGAGCGCGTCGCGGCGCTCACCACGCGGAACGGCCCCGCGCGCGCGACGGAGATCGAGGACGAGGCGCTCATCGTGCGCCTCATCGACGAGATCCCGGTCCTCGCCGCGCTCGCCGCGGTGGCCGAGGGCAAGACGCGCATCCGCGGCGCCGCCGAGCTCCGCGTGAAGGAGAGCGATCGCATCGCCGTGATGGTGCAGACGCTCCGCGCCTTCGGCGTCGAGTGCGAAGAGCACCCCGACGGCATGGACATCGTGGGCGGGCGCCCGCTCCGCGCCGCCACGGTCGAGAGCCACCACGATCACCGCATCGCCATGACGGCCGCGCTCCTGGGCATGATCGCCGAGGGCGAGACCATCGTGAACGACACCGACTGCGTCGGGACGAGCTTCCCGAGCTTCGTCCCGCTCTTCCGGCAGCTCGGCGCCGACATCGTCGAGGAGGTCGTGTGAGCCGACCGGCCCCCGTGATCGCCATCGACGGCCCGGCCGGCGCCGGCAAGAGCACCGCGGCGCGGCGGCTCGCGCTCCGGCTCGGCTACAAGCTCGTCGACACGGGCGCGCTCTACCGCGGGCTCGCGCTCGCGGCGACCGAGGCGGGCCTCGATCTCACCGACGCGGCCGCCGTGGGCGCGCTCGCCCGCACGCTCGACTTCGACTTCGCGCGCGGCGAGGACGGCCGCTCGCGCCTCGTCCTCGGCGGCGTCGATCGCGACGACGAGATCCGCACGGAGAAGGTGGCCGCCTGGGCGAGCGTCGTGAGCCGCCACCCCGAGGTCCGCGAGGCGCTCCTCGGCCTCCAACGCCGTTTCGGCGAGAAGGGCGGGGTGGTGCTCGAAGGCAGGGACATCGGCACCGTGGTCTTCCCCGACGCCGAGGTGAAGATCTTCCTCACGGCCTCACCCGAGGAGCGGGCCAAGCGCAGGGTCCAGGACCTCGCCGCGCGCGGTATCGAGGCCGATCCCGCCGTCATCGCGACAGAGATCCGCGAGCGCGACGCGGCCGACGCGAACCGCGCGATCGCGCCGCTCAAGCCCGCGCCCGACGCGCACCTCTTCGACACCACGGACCACGACCTCGACGAAGTGGTGGAAGAGCTCGTGGCGATCGTCGAATCGGCGACGAAGCGCGGCTGAGGCGAGCGAGCGGGGGGGAGGGACGCCTCCTTGCGACGTGGCCCCTGGGCTGCTAAAGGGAGCGGCCCTCTAATGCAAGGGGGACCTCCGACCGCTCGACTCGGGTTGTGGAAGGAGGGAAACGTCAACCTCTCGCCCCGGCCAGGCGGAACATCCCGAGCCTACGCCCGGCCCAAATCCATGACCGAACCTACCCAAACCGACGCCACGTCGTCGAAAAAAGAATCCTTTGCGGAGCTCTTCGAGGAGTCGATCGCTCGTTCCGAGAAGCTGCGCGAGGGAGACATCATCAGCGGCACCGTCCTCAAGGTCGGACGCGACAACATCATCGTCGACATCGGCTTCAAGTCCGAGGGTGTGATCCCCATCCACGAGTTCGTGGACGCCTCGGGCGAGGTGACGGTCCGAGCCGGTGACAAGGTCGACGTCTTCATCGAGACCAAGGAGAACGAAGCCGGTCTCGTGAGCCTCTCCAAGGAGAAGGCGGACAAGCTCAAGGTCTGGGACGAGATCAGCGAAGCCTGCGAGCGTGACGAGCTCATCGAGGGCACCATCACGCAGCGCGTGAAGGGCGGCCTCAGCGTCACCATCAAGGGCGGCGTCAAGGCGTTCCTCCCCGGCTCGCAGGTCGATCTCCGCCCCGTGCGGAACCTCGACAAGCTCCTCGGGCAGACCTTCGAGTTCAAGGTCATCAAGTTCAACAAGAAGCGCGGCAACATCGTCCTCTCCCGCCGCGTGCTCCTCGAGCGCGAGCGCGATCGCCTCAAGCAGAAGACGCTCGAGAACCTCCAAGAGGGTCAGGTCGTCACCGGCACGATCAAGAACATCACCGAGTACGGTGCGTTCGTCGATCTCGGTGGCATCGACGGCCTCCTCCACATCACCGACATGAGCTGGGGCCGGGTCAACCACCCGTCCGAGGTCTTCAACGTCGGCGACGAGGTCACCGTCAAGGTCCTCAAGTACAACTCGGAGACCGAGCGCGTCTCCCTCGGTCTCAAGCAGACCCAGGAAGATCCCTGGAACATGGCGTCCGCGCAGTACACGCCGGGCACCAAGGTCAAGGGCAAGGTCGTCTCGCTCACCGACTACGGCGCGTTCGTCGAGCTCGAGCAGGGCGTCGAGGGCCTCATCCACGTCAGCGAGATGA
>JAAYBZ010000071.1 GCA_012744445.1 Myxococcales bacterium
CTCGCGCGCCGACGCGGCTAGGTTGGGGTCGTGGCCGCGGCTCGATCTCGCGGCCACGACGCTCGCCTCGTCGAGCGAGGAGGCCGAGATGCCGACCACGTCCAGGGGTCCGACCGCGCGCTCGACACCCAGGCTCCAAGCCGGGGCGAGGGCGATCCTCGAGCTCCTCCGCGCGTGCGGCGGCTCGCTCGAGGCGCGCGATCTCGCCGTGTTGCTCTTCCTCTACGGAAGGACTCAGCCCGAGGGAGATTCGCCCTACGACTTCACGGCCGGGAAGGAGGGCCCCGTCTCGTTCACGGCGGAGGCCGATCTCGAAAAGCTCGTCGCGCGCGGTCTCGTGCGCCGCGACGGGGGCCTCCACCTCACCAAGGAAGGCCGCGCGCTCCTCGGACGCTCGCACGACGCCACCATCCAGGACTTCGTCGAGCACCACCAGGACCTCCGCGGCGACGCGCTCCTCGCCGAGGCCTTCGAGCGCGATTCCTTCGTCGCCCTCCGCGCCACGGACGCCGAAAGGCTCCTCGAAGGCGCGGCGCTCTCTCGTGTGAAGCGCGCGCGAAAGGAAAAGGACGCGCCCGCCCTCAGCACCATCGGCTACGAGGGCCTCTCCCTCGAGCGCTACTTGAACGTGCTCCTCTCGCACGGCGTCACGCTCCTCTGCGACGTCCGCGCCAACCCCAACAGCCGCAAATTCGGCTTCGCCAAACGTGCGCTCTCGCACGGCTGCGAGACCGTCGGCATCCGCTACGAGCACCTCCCCGAGCTGGGCATCGCCACCGAGAAGCGCAAGGGCGTGCACACGCGCGAGGACTACGACGCGCTCTTCCTGAAGTACGAGCGCGATTGGCTGCCAAAGCAAAGCGCGGCGCTCGACAGGATCCGCTCGTGGATCGCGGAGGGCGAGCGCGTCGCCCTCACCTGCTACGAGCACGACCCGCGCGAATGCCACCGCCGCTCCGTGGCGAAGGCCCTCGCCGAGACGGGGCTCGAGGCCGTGCACCTCTGAGCGCCGCGAGCCACCGCGGAGGCGTCCTCACGCGCGCAGGCGATGGAGCGGCCCCGCCACCCAGCGCTCCACCTCGCGCGCCGTCCGGAGACGCACGACGGGGAAGTCGTGTCTCGCGGCGACGAGCGCGCGCATCCGAGCTCGGTTGTCCCCGTGCGTACGCCACGCCCAGCGCACCACGTGATCGCGATCCGTGAAGAAGGTGCGGAGCGGCGGCTCGCGGTTCTCGTTCCAGAGCACCTCGCCTCGGAGCGCCCGCCCGAGCGTGCGCCTCACGACGCGCGCCATCACGAGCGATCGAGGGAGATCGAGCCATACGAAGAGATCCGCGCGCTCGGCGAGCAGAGGCCGCGCCGCGTCGTATTGGAACTCCGTCACCCACCGCGGCGCGTCGACGAGCGCGCGGACGTCTTCCACGAACGATGCGCGTGGCGTCCATCCCGGCCCGTGGAAGAGCGCGTCCATCTCGGTGTACGGCAGCCCGAGGAGCTCGCCGATCCGCCGCGCCAGCGTCGACTTCCCCGCCCCCGTCGTCCCCGCCACGACCACGCGCGCGGGCCGATGCGATAGCGGGGTCTCGGAGTCGAGCAGGGGCATGGACGTCGAGGCGTAGGCGCTCAGGCGCGGCGCGTCGAGCACCCAGGTGGCTCGTCCGCATCACGCGCCGCTCTCCGTCTTCAGCGTAGAGCGACCGGACACGCGCTCTCGCGACGGCGCTCCGCGACGACGCGTCCGCCCACGCGATCAGCGGAGCGAGAGCCCGAAGTAGGTGAGCGCCCCTCCGACATCGCCGGATTCGCGCGTCACGGAGAGCGTCCAGGTGCCTGCCATGGGCTCGCCCGCGAGCGCCGCGAGCGGCTGAGCCGGCACGAAGCGGTCCTCGAGGCTCGACAACTCGGGATCGATGAGCGATTTGGTCGCGTCATCCGCGAAGGACGTGTACTCGAACCGCGCGAAGTCCTCGCTCGGGATCGTGCCGGCGGAAAGCAGCTCGACCGTGGTCCCTCCCGGCGAGGTGAGCGTGAACGCCAGCTCGGACGCGTTCGCGAGCGTGCTGGTCCGTAGCGTGACGAGCACCTCTTCGATCGTTCCTGCGAGATCCACGTCGACCGTCGCCGTCGTGCCGGCCGACTGCGTCCAGAAGCGCCGGAAGGTCACGCCTCGCACGAAGTCGTGCTCGAACGCCCGCACATCCGACTCGTTCGAGGGGTCGCAGTCGTCCATCTCGAACTCGATCGCATGGATCGGCGTGAGGTCCTCGTCGCGGAAGATCCGGCAAAAGGACGCGGGCACGCCTGGCTCGAGGGCGAAGCTCTTCGTCTGGAGGCCGCGGTGGTCGGCGTCGTAGAAGCTCCAGTTGAACGACTGCGTGGACTCGACGTCCTGGATGAGCTCGTCCATGAGGGTCTCGCCGCCCTGGAAGACCAGCGTCGAGAACCAACCCGGGGCCTCTCCTTCGAGGACGGTGTGCCCGCGCAGGTACGCATCCCGGCTGTTGCAGGTGCGCCCGATCTCGATGACGCGAGCCGAAACCCAAGGCGCGGCGGCGGGCGAGTCGCGAGTGAAGACGTACTCGGTGTCGCCGTCACTCAGGATGAGGCGCTCGCCCGCGGCCTCCCACCGCGTCTGGAAGACGAGCCCGACGGCGTCGGGCCCGACCTGCGAATCGCCGTCGCCGCAATGGAAGAGCTCGAGGACGTCTTCCTCGAAGGCGAACGTCCCGCGGCCCGTGCCATCGGCGCAGAAGCCGCCCTCGCTCACGAACGTCGCAGGCTCGTCGAGCACCGCGCGACCGAACACGAACGACTCCGGCGCGCCGAGGCACGCCTCGATCGCGTCCTGGTCGGTGAGGAGATCACACGCCCTCGTCCAGGATCCGTAGATCTCGAGATTGGGCGGAGGCTCGATGGGGCCGCCATCGCCCCCATCGCCCCCCGCGTCGGGGCCATCGAGGAGGCAGTCGCCCCCGCCGCCGGAGCTGGCCGCGAAGGCGACCGCGAGGATCGCGATCGCTCGTAGGATGTCGAGGGCACGCATGCTTGCTCCGTGCTGCCGATGGGCCGACACCCGTGGTCGATGATCCTCGGGAGGCGCTTCAGCGGAGCGAGAGCCCGAAGTAGTAGATCGCGTCTCCGGGTTCGACGGACTCACGGCTCAGCGTGAGCGTCCACGTGCCGGCCATGGTCTCGCCCGTGAGCTTGGCGAGGGACTCGGCGGGCACGTAGAGCTGATCGGGACTCGAATCGTCGGGGTCGGGGAGCGTCTTCATCGCGACATCCCCGAACGAAGCGTAGTCGAGCTGCACGTCATCATCGGCTCCGAAGGTCCCCGTGGAGACCAGCTCGACCGTGGTCCCCTCGGGCGAGGTGAGCATGATCGTCACCCCGGCCGCGCTCTCGAAGACGCCGCCCACCGTGACGATCACCTCCTCGACCGTCCCTTCGAGATCCACCTCGAGGCTCGCCGAAAGATCGCCGGAGGTGGCCCAGAAGCGCCGGAAGGTCACGCCTCGCACGAAGTCGTGCTCGAAGACCCGCACCGCGATCTCTTCCGCGGTGCACTCGTTCACCTCGAAACCGGTCGCGTGGATCGGCGTGAGATCCTCGTTGCGGAAGATGCGGTAGAAGGTGGTCGGGATCCCCGGATCGAGGGGGAAGTCCTTCGTCTGCGCGCCACGATCGTTCGCGGAGTAGAAGCCCCAGCCGAAGGAGTTCGGCCCCTCCGAGCTCCAGAAGAACTCGTCCATGAGGATCTCGCCGTCTTGGATGACGAGCGTCGAGAGCCACCCGTAATGCGGGCCCTCGGCGCTGATCTGCCCATCGAGGTACGAGTCGGTATCGCAGCCTCGGAACGCATCGGTGACGCGACTCGAGATCGACTCAATCTCCGCGGGCGGCTTGCGGGCGAAGACGTACGTCGTCCCTTCGCCCGTGAGGATCAGCTGCTCGCCCTCGTTCTCCCACCTGGCCTCGAAGACCCGCGCGGGCGCCTCGGGAGGACAGTTGAAGAGCGTGAGGATATCCCCCTCGAGGGTGAACGTCCCGAGCGCCCAGATCTCCTCTTCCTCGTCCTCGTGGCCGCCGCAGAAGCCCATCGACGCCGCGTACGACGCGGGGTCGAGGAGCACCGCGGGCCCGAACACGAAGTTCTCGGGCGCGGCGAGGCAGGGCTCGACCGCCGCCTCGTCGGCGAGCTGCTCGCAGGCTCTCGTCCAGCTTCCGTAGATGCTGGGGGGCTCGACCGGGCCCCCGGGGCCGTCGTTGGGACCATCGTCCCCGCATCCCGCCGCAAGCACCACGGCAAGAACCGAAATGGCTCGCAAGAAGTGGACCGTACGCATCGCTCGTCGCTCTTCTTGCGGGCAAACGCCCGCCGTCGTGGGTGTTCGAGAAGCGACGAACCGCGGCGCCCTCGAGCATGACCGTCTGTGCGGAATTTTCCGCGCCCACCGTTAGCAGCTCGAACCCCCGACGTCGACGCGCCTCGTGCACGCGATGGCGGCGTCGGGGCTCGACGTGATCCCCGGGATCGCCGTCGGCTCCGCGCTCTCGCGGAGGAGGCCAGCGCTGCCCCGATTCGCTGGCGATCTTGGATGGCCGTCCATCCTCCGTTGAGCCTCGGCGCAGCGTCGGCATAGAGTCTCCGCCGCAAGAGGAGTGAGGTCTTGAGCGCATTCGACGAACTCGTGGAAGGCATGGCGGCCGGGCGAAATTGGTCGCTCATGGGCGACGGAGATGCCGTACGCGCCCTGCTCGACCGCGTCTACGAGGAGCGCTGCCACGGCGCGCGGCACCATCGGGACGCCTATCAGCTCCGGGTGAACCTCCAGAAGAAGGACGACGCAGCGTCTTATGCCGGGTGGATCACCGCGGAGAACCCCACCTCGGGGCCCTATCAAGGCACCTCGTTCGTCTGGTTTCCCGGCGAGGGTGGGAGCGTGGCCGTGCTCGTCATCGGCACCGATGGATTCGGCGCCGACGCACACATCCTCGGGCGCCCGGGTCATCGCCGAAGACTCAAGGCCCTCTCACGCCTCCACGGGGGGCGCACTTGGGTGAAGCCCGACCTCCTCGACCTCGTCTCCGAGGTCCCAAGAGCCGTCTCCGCTTCGTGGCCGGACGTTCCCGCCGCGCTCAAGTCGTATTCGCGCGTCATCTACGCGGCGACGCCGGTGCGCAGCTTGGCCGACCGTGAGCGCGTCGAAGATCTCCTCGACCTCTTCTTCGACGAGCACCGGACGCCTCTCACCGGCGGAGCGAAGGAGCGCTGGAACGCGCGCACGCAGGCGATCGCTGGGGCGATCTTCCCGCAATGGACCGAAGACGAGGTACTCGCGCTGCTCCGCGAGCGGCGCTTCGTGATCCTCGAAGGTCCGCCCGGCACCGGCAAGACGCGCATGGCGTGGCGCATCGCGGATCGGATCGGCGCGTCCACGCGAGTTCAGTTCCACCCTGCGCGCACGTACGAAGACTTCGTGGTCGGGCTCTTTCCGCGCCCGGTGGAAAGCGGGCTCGCCTTCGAAGTCCGCCCGGGCGACTTGCTCTTCGCCAATCGGGAGGCCGAGCGCGCCGAGCACGTCTTGGTCGTCGACGAGATCAACCGCGCCGACCTCGGGCGCGTCCTCGGTGAGTCCATCCTGCTCTTTGAAGCGGGAGAGGCTGACCGCGCCGTGCGCCTGCCCCACGTCCCCGACGGCCACCCGCCCGCGCTTCGCCTTCACCCAAACCTCCGCGTGCTCGCCACGCGGAACACGGCCGATCGCTCGATCGCGCGCATGGACGTCGCGATCCGCCGCCGCTTCGCGTTCGTCGAGGTCTGGCCCGATCTGAACGCCGTCGCGTCGCAAAAGATCGACTTCGCGACCGCGCTCTTCACCGACACGATCCACACGTTCGCGGAGTACGCCGACGACGAGACGCTCCGCCTCGTCCCTGGCCATGCGTACTTCCTCGACCCGCGCCCCGACCTGCCCGCGGACGGTCGCGCCGAGCGCATCGCGCGGCGCCTCAAGCTCGAGCTCCTGCCCTTGCTCCGCGACTACCTCGACGAGCGCATGTGCGGGAGCGCCTCCGAGGCCATCGCCGGGCTCGCGGACCGCATCGAAGCGCGGCTCCTGGAAAGGGCATGACGCGGGGACGAACCAAGCGTGGGCGAGAGCGCGCGAGTCGTGCGCTGCTCGAGGTGCCGAGCTCGCGCCCGCTCCTGCGCGCCGTCGACCATGGTCCCGCCATTCGCCTCGAGGGCAAGTCGATCGGCGCCGTGGGGGACCGCTGGATCGAGCCCTTTCTCGACGCCAACCGCGCGCACTTGAAGCGGCTCGACATCCGCGCGGACATCGAGGTTCGCGATGGGCTTGGTGTGCGCCTCACGCCGGGCGCGCGGATCGGCGCGGTGCCCTTGCTCTCGCCTTCCACGCGCCGCGTCGCGGCGGGGTTGCTCGTCTCACCGCGCTTTCAGTGGAGCTCGCTCGGGGCCGTGCTTGGCGCGACCGGCTTTGCCACGGAGCCCACCGTCGGTGGCACGCCGCTCGTCCCAGGCTCCGCGCGCGAGGTGCCCGCGTGGCTCCTCGCCGCGCCCGTGATCCGCAGGCTCGAGGCGTTCCTCCAGAGACGAAAGCGCGGCTTCTACGAGCGCGAGGAAGAACGCTTGAGCCCTCGCGGGCAGGTGCGGTGGTCGCGCTGGGCCACGCGTCACGTCCCCTCCGGACGATGGACCTCGCTCCCTTGTCGCTTCTCGGAACCCGACGACGACCCCGAGCTCTTGGCCTCGATCCGTTGGACGCTCCAGCGCCTCGACGATGAGCTCGCGAGCTACCAGGAAGCTGCGGTCGCGCGAGCGCTCCTCGGTCGCATCGCCGATCTCCGCTTTCGCGTCGGCGAGGGGCCTGCGCGGCGGCCTTCGGGCGATGCGCGACCCCACGGCGACGGCTGGACCCTCGAGGCCATGCAGGCGATGGGCTGGGTCGCCGAGCACCGAGGCCTCGGCGGCTCGCGCATCCTCGACGGGATGAGCTGGGATCTCCCCATCGACGAGGTCTGGGAGGCCTGGGTCGAAGCCTTCGTCGCCGAGCTCGCGCCCCGATGCGGTCTTCGTGTGATCCCCCGTGGCGACACCACGCGCCGCTTGAACTGGTCCACGCGCACGAGCTCGATGCGTTTCCTCTTGCCCGATACCGGGCTTCGTGGCGCGAACCGCGTGATCTGGGTCGACGCCAAATACAAGGCGCACCTCCAGCTCCTCGCCCGAAAGGGCTGGGCCGGGCTCGACGAACTGACGCGCGACGCCCACCGCGCCGATCTCCATCAAGCCCTCGCCTACGCCGCGCTCGAAGACGTCGAACACGTGGACTCTCTCCTCGTCTACCCCGAGCTCTCCCCCGACGACACAGGCCGCGCCGCCATCGCCACCGTCGCCTCCGGGCGGAGGCGTGTGAGGCTCATGCTCGTGGGCCTTCCCTTTGGATTCACGGGAGCGCGGCAGCGCGAGCAGGCGCTCGAGGCGTGGCGGGGAGTTCTTGGGCTAAGCGCGGTCTAAGCCGCCATCCTCGCGGAGGACGCCACATACGCGGCGCGCCTGACCATCGCTCGCGTCACCTACACGGCGGCCTCGTAGTCGTCCCCGGTGCGACACGCATCCCGCCAAGATCACGACGCACAGCACGACGAGCGGCCAGTCCCCCACCCCCGCATAAACCGTCTCCACGCGCTCCACCGGCACCGCCGCCACCATGACGTGTTCGCCGTCCTCCCACGCCGACATCGCGCCGCGGAGGCGGCCGTAGGGATCGTAGGCGGCGGAGGTAGCGTCGCGGACCGGGCGCACGACGGAGAAGCCACCTTCGATGGCGCGGATGCGGGTGAACTGCGTGTGGTACGGGTCGATGCCGAGCCAATCGGAGGCGGGCACCGCGACGAGCCCCACGCCGAGCCGCGCGTGCTCGCGCGCCATCGCCGGGAAGTCGTAGTCGTAACAGATGGCGCCGGCAGATCGTCCCCACGGCCGATCCAGCGCGCGGAGCGGCGCGTCGCCGCGGATCGAAGGCTCTCCCGGGACCGGATGGTGCTTCTCGTACGTCTCGAGCACCTCGCCCTCGGAGGAGATCCATGCGTACCGATTGCCGAGCAGGAGCGGCGACTCCGACTCGATGGTGCCGTAGGCGAGCACGAGGTCCACGCCGAGGCGCCTCGCGTGCTCGCGACCTCGATCCACAAGGCGCGCTTCTTCGGCCGGAGGCACGAGCGTGGCCGCTTCGTTCCACACCACGACGCGCGCCCCGCGTTCCGCCGCGAGCTCCGTTCGCCGGAAGAGCGCGTCCTCGTTCTCCGCAAGCTCGGCCGCGCTCGGTAGCCCACTCGCCGTGAGCCCGAGGCTCGTCGTCACCGCCCCGACGGCCACCGTGGGTCCGCGGCTCACCGTGTGGACGCGGACGCCGCCCCAGAGGTTCGCGGCGAGGAGCGCGACCGCCGCCGCGGCCACGTGCGCGCGGTATCGCATGGCGCCAGGCGCGCCGAGCACGAGCGCGATCGCGCTCCCCACCCACGCCATGAGGAAGCCGATCCCCGGCACGCCCGCGAGCGACGCGAGCTGCAAGAGCTCGAGGCTGTCGACCTGGCCGGCGGCGTAGGTGCCCCACATCCCGAGCTCGGTGTGCTCGAGGAGCGCCCATTCCTTCAGCGCGGTCGCGGCCGGGAAGGCGTAGAGCGCCGCCACCTCCCCGCGGCGCCGGAAGATCACGCGCCACACCCCGATCGCCACGAAGGTCCCGAGCGCCGCCGTCAAGCCGAACGGGAGGATCACGAGCGGCGAGATCGGATCGGTCACCACCTTGACCGTCTGCGCCAAGGATCCAGCCGTCACCGCGGCGAACAAGGCCCACCACCCCCGCCCTTGCACACGCCGCGCGTAGAGGAGGAAGGGCACCGGCGCGATCCACCCGAAGAGCGGCGCGCCCCAGCGGTTGGCGTAGCCCGCGGTGAGCATCGCGCCCGCCATGAGGAGCGCGAGCGATGGAACGACGTCGGCCGGCGCGCGCGACGGGCTTCGTTCGAGATCGACGTGGCTCATGCTCACCTCGCGAAGTGCTCGAGCCCCTGCCAGACGATCTCGAGCTGTTGGAGATAGGCCTTTTCGATGGTTCGCGGCGACCTCGGGCCGACGAGGAGGGGGACGCCGAAGAAGACCGAAGCCAGCGAGAGCATCACGGTGCGCGGCTCGAGCGCGCACGAGAGCGCACCGCCCGCGATCGCCTGACGCACGTACGGCCTCAGCACCTCCTCGATGCCGAGCACCTCGATCGCCTCGATGCCCGGACGATCGGGGAACGCCAGGATCCGCTCCGCGCGCGTGAGCTCCCGCGGCCGCGGTGCCTCGGCCATGCGGGCCTGGAAGGCGATGACCTCGGCCATCACGCGCGGGTGACGCGCGGCCTCCTTCCCGGTGAAGCGGAACACCGCCTCGATGGCCGCGCGCGGCCCCTCGCACGCCGCCTGCCTCGCGTGCCACGCGGCCTCGAGCGACCAGAGCTGCACGTAGTAGACGAGCAGGTCGTGCTTGCTGGGGAAGTGATTGAAGAAGCTCGCCTCGGAGATGTCCACCGCGTCGCAGAGCTCGCGCACGGCGATCGCCTCGAGGGGACGCTCCGCGAGCCGCGCGAGGAGCGCCTCGAGCAAGCCCAGGCGCGTCTGGGCCAGCTTTCGTTCACGCCGAGACAGCTCGGCCGTTTCGGTGCCCTTGGTCATTTTTTGAGTCACCTAAAACTTTAGATCCATCTATAACTTTGTGCAAGTCCGCCCCGCCTGGGGCGCCGTGCCCCGCCGACACCACCCGCCGCGCACCTCGCTGCACCGAGCGGCTCGACGTCGTAGACTTCTCGAACACCCGTCGAGCGACGATGCGAATCGTCGTATCGCCGCCGTCGAGCCACGGAGGAGCGAACCATGAAAGCCGCCGTCATCACCTCGTTCGACGAGCCGCCGCGCTACCAGGACTTCGACGAGCCCACCTCGGAGGCGACGAGCACCGTCCCGCTGACCGTGCTCGCCGCCCCGCTGCACCGCCTCACCATCGGAAGGGCCACGGGCAAGCACTACTCCGCGGCCCTGGAGCCTCCGTTCGTGCCCGGCATCGACGGCGTCGGGCGCGATCCCGAGGGCCAGCTCCGCTACTTCCTCCACGGCAACACGCGCTTCGGCTCGCTCGCCGAACGCACGGTCGTCGAAGCCTGGCGCACCATCCCCATCGCTTCCGACGTCGATCCGGTGACGATCGCCGCCGCCGTGAACCCGGCCATGTCCGCGTGGCTCGCGCTCCGATGCCGCATGCAATTCGAGCGCGGCCAGAAGGTGCTCGTCCTCGGCGCGACGGGGCACGCGGGGAGCATGTCGGTCCAGGTCGCCCGGCACCTCGGCGCCTCGAAGATCATCGCCTCGGGCCGCAACGAAGCGAAGCTCGAGGCGCTCCGTTCGCTCGGCGCGACGGCCGTCCTCGTGCTCGACGACCCTCGGATGGGCGAGGTGGCGAGCGACGTGGACGTCGTGCTCGACTTCGTGTGGGGCGAGATCGCGGCCAAGATCATGGAGCGCCTCGTGCGCGGCCGCGCCGATCGGAGCCGCCCGCTCACGTGGATCCAGATCGGCTCGATGGCGGGCGAGACCTCGCCCGTGCCCGCCGCCCTGCTCCGCAGCTCCAAGCTCCACCTCCTCGGCAGCGGGCTCGGCTCGGTGTCCACGCCGGAGCTCCTCGAGGCGCTCCCCTCTCTCCTCGAGGTGCTCGCCCAAGGCTCGCTCCACATCGACGCCAAGGCGATCCCCCTCCGCGAGATCGATCGCGCCTGGCGCGAAGCCGGAAACGCGGCCGAGCGCGTCGTAGTCACGCCTTGACCGCGGCCGAAGGCGCGTGGCGGATCGTGTCCGATGGGGAAGACGGCTCGCTTCCTCGTCAGCCGTCGCCGAGCGCCATCCGGATCGCGCGCTCGACGGGGGACGCGTCCTCCCGCCAGGGGTCGAGCGGATCGGATGGCAAGAGCGCGGGCTGCCCGAGGAAGCGCGGCGGCCTTCCCGGCCGGAGCGGCTGTGCCGCGTGCACGAGGAAGGGATGGCAGAGGTACACGGTGCCCGCGGGCCCCGTCGCCGTCACCTCGGCTCGATGCGCCGATTCGGCGAAGCCCGTGCTCGCGAGCTCGCCGAGGGACAGCCCCTCCTCACCATTCGGCTCGAGCCTCCGCGCGACGTCGAGGTGCGATCCCACGCGCAGCCGGGTCGGCGCATCGTCTTCTCCCACGTCGGAGAAGAGGAAGAGCATGAGCAGCGCGCGTCCCTTGGAGCGCACGTTCACGCGCCACTTCAGGAAGTCGGGCTCGTCTTCCATGCCGAAACTCATGTCGACATGCCAACCGCAGTCGCCAGGATCCTCCGTCGAGGGAAAACGGATCGGAAACGTCCCGAGGCTGAGGCGAGGGAGCCAGCGCCCCTCCCCGACGAGCGCATCGAACGCCGCATGAAGCTTCGGCGTGTTGGCCGCCTCCACGAAGTTCGGATTCGGGATCTCTCCGATGCGCACGACGGGTCGCGTCCAAGTGGAAGGATCGTCTTCGGCACACCCCGTGGCGAGCCACAGGATGCGCCGACACGCGTCGGCGAGCTCGCGGGAGAAGGCCCCGTCGATGCGAACGAAGCCATCGCAGACGAACTGCTCGATCTGCGCGGCCGACAGCGCCATTTCGTGCTGGGGCATGAGCGTTACCTGGTAAGCAAGTCGAGTCGAAGAAGCGTACGCCCAGTATGACACGCGCGTCGCTGGACTGATGCCCCGCAGCCTCTCAAGCCCGGAACGCGTCGAGCAGCGCGAGGGCGCCGTCGGCGAGCACGCCGCGTTGCGCGCTCGATCTCGAGGCGACCGCGAGCCCCTGGTCGTAGACGACGAGCGCGGACGCGACGCGCGCGACGTCGAGCCCGGGGCGCAGCGTCCCCGCGCGGTCCGCGGCCGCGAGGTTCTGCGCGTAGAGCCCTTCGAGCCAGCGGAAGAATCCCTGGACGCGCTCGAGCGCCTCGGCCGGGATCGAGGCCGACTCGGCGAGCGTGTTCACGAGGAAGCAGCCCCGGTGCTCCTGGCCCTCGCGCAGGCTCTCGAAGTAGCCCTCGATGCGCTCGAGCCCGAACGGCGCCTCGCCCAGCTGCACGCGGTAGCGCGCCGACTGCTCCGCCACGTAGTGCTCGATCGTCGCGACGAAGAGCGCGTCCTTGCCACCGAACTCGGCGTACACGCTCTTCGGCACCATCTGCATGACCTGGACGAGGTCCCGGATCGACGTCGCCGAGTAGCCCCGCTCCCAGAACGCCTCCATCGCCGAGGCGAGCGCCGCCTCGCGATCGTACGTCCTCGGTCGACCCACGCGACCCTTTCCTCGCTGCGACGCGCCCACGACTACACCCGGAGGATCGGCTCGAGGTAGTGCAGGCTCGAGCCCTCCGCGCAGTCGGCCATGTGGTGCGCGACGAGCTCGTGCCCTGCGCCGAGGATCTCGCCGACGCGCGTTCGCGCGATCGAGAGGTCGCGCTCGGTCGAGCGCATCAG
>JAAYBZ010000072.1 GCA_012744445.1 Myxococcales bacterium
AGCTCGAGTTCGGACGCGCCCTCCTCGCCGGCATCGCCTTCCTCGCGCTCCGCCTCGGCGACCGCGTCACCTCGGCCTCCTACGACGAAGCCGCCGTGACCTTCGCGCGCGAATCGCGGGGCGCGCGCTCCCTCGAGGCCGCCGTCACGCCGCTCTTCGACGATCCCGTCCCCGGCCGGAAGACCGACCTCGCGCGCGCGGCGTCGGGCATCACCCGCGTCGAGCCGAGCGGGCTCGTGGTGCTCGTGAGCGACTTCATCGAGGACTCCCCCGCGAAGGCGCTCTCGGCGCTGCGCCCGATCGCGCTCCGGCAGAACGAGATCCACGTCGTCCACGTCCTCGACCCCGCGGAGACGCGCCTCTCGCTCGACGTCCCGGCCCGCATCGAAGGGCTCGAGGGCGAGCCGCCGCTCGACGTCACGCCGGATCCCGCGCTCGCCGAGGCCTACCGCGAGGCCATCGACGGCCTGCGCGTCGACGTGCGCCGCGCGGCCCACGCGCTCGGCGCGGCGCATCACTTCTTCGAGACGTCGGTCGACGCCGTCGCCGCGGTCGCGGAGATCGTCGGCGGGACGACGGGCCGCCGCGGGGAGGCGTCGTGATGGGCTTCGCGATCCCCGCCGCCCTCCTCGCCCTCGCCTTCGTCGCCGGCCCCATCGTGGCCCACCTCGTCCGTCGGCGCGGCGTCGACGTCCGCACGCTCCCCACCGTGCGCTACCTCCAGAAGGCGCTCTCCGCCTCGAGCCGCAAACGGCGCCTCATCGATCTCCTCCTCCTCGCGGTGCGCATCCTCGCGGTGGTGGCGCTCGCGCTCACCGCGGCGCAGCCCTTCCGCGCGCTCCCCGAGGGAAGCCTCGGCGCGCTCGCCGTGAGCGCCACCTTCGTGGTCGACGACTCCCACTCGATGCGCGCACGCAAGGGCGGCGACGCGCTCGTCGACCTCGCGATCGATCGCGCGCTCGCCGATCTCGCCGCGCTCCCCGAGGGATCTTCGGTGTCGGTGATCGCCGCGGGCGCGCCGCCTCGCGTCCTCGTGCGGCGGACCCGCGCGCGCGACCTCGCCGAGGCGGCGCTCCGCTCCCTGCGCGGCGGCTCCTCGCGCGGCGGCGCGCTCGTCCCGGCCCTCGAGCAGGCGCACGGCACCTTCGAGCCCGGCCTCGACCGTCACCTCTTCGTCTATTCGGACTTCGCCGCGCACGCCGCCGGCGAGCCGCCGAGCTTCCCGCCCGGCGCGCGCGTCCACCTCGAGGTCCTCCGGCCGGAGGCCACGCACAACCGCCGCATCGTCGACGCCCGCGTCCGGCCGCTCGACGCCGACGGGGAGGACCTCGCGGTCGACGTCTTCGTGCGCTCGGACGAGAGCGAGCGCGCGCGCTTCGAGATCGGGCTGCGTGAGGCCGGCAAGATCCTCGCGCGCGAGGTCGGCACCTTCGACGAAGGCGGCGAGGGGCGCGTCTCGCTGACCGTCCGCGCCGAAGCCGCGGGCGACGTGGTGGAGGCGGTCATCCTCGACGGCGACGACCTCCTCCCCGAGGACGACGTCCGCCCCGTGCTCACGCGCGACGAAGCGCATACACGCGTCCTCGTGGTGGACGGTCGGCCCCGCCCGCAGCTCCTCGACTCGGCCGCGGGCTTCTTCCGCGCCGCGCTCCGCAACGCGCCGGCGCGGGACGGACGTTTCGCGGTCCGCCTCGTCGACGACGAGGGGCTCGACGAGCGCGCCATCGAAGAGGCCGACGTCATCGTCTACGCCGACGTGCACGCCCCGGATCCGGCGCGCTTCGCCCGGGTGCTCGCGCAGGTGGAGCGAGGGCGCGGACTCCTCGTGGCGCTCGGAGAGGCGAGCGATCCCTTCGCCTACGCCGGCCTCCTCGGCGCGGCCGCCCCCGCCCGCATCCTCGCCGCGAGCGAAGGCGCCAAGCTGGGCGCCGAGAGCGAGATCCTGGATCAAGACCTCGGGAACCTCCGCGCGACCAAGCACTTCCCGCTCGAGCCGGCGAGCGACGCCACCGTCCTCCTCCGGCTCGCGGGCACCCCGCTCGCCGTGGAGCGCGCCTACGGGAGCGGCACCGTCGTCCTCCTCGGTGTCCCGCTCGACGACACGCTCTCGAACTTCCCCTACCTCCCGGCGTACCTCCCCACGATGGTCGCCATGGTCTCGCGCCTCGCGCCGCCCTCGCTCGGCCGCGGCGTGTTCACGGCCGGCGAGGCCGTCGCGCTCGAGCCCTTCTTCCGCGAGCGCGACGAGCTCTGGGTGGAGACGCCGGCGGGCCGCCGCGTGACCGTCCGCCGCGCCGAGCCACGCTTCGTGGACACGGGCGAAGCCGGGCTCCACCGCGTGCTCGAGGCGGGGGCCCCGAGGGCCTCGTTCGTGGTCGTCCCGCCGGTCGAGGAGACCGCGCTCGGCGAGGGCCCCGTGCCCGAGCCCCCCGCCGCGCGCGAGGGACGCGCGGCCGGCGACACGGCCCGCGCCGACCTCACGCCGCTCTTCGCCTTCCTCGCCGCGCTCCTCCTCGCGATCGAGGGCTTCATCCGGACGCGCGCCGCCGGGGCTCAGGCCCGGACCGAGACCACCACGCGCGGCATCCCGCCGAGGTCCGACACCGCGCGCGTCTCGCGGTAGGCGCCCGTCTCGCGGTGGAGCGCCGTCACGGCCTCGGCTTGGTGGTCGCCCACCTCGACGAGGATGGCGCCGCCCGAGACGAGCCTCGCGGGCGCCTCGCGCGCGAGCCGGCGGTGCAGGTCGAGCCCGTCCTCGCCACCGTCGAGGGCGAGGCGCGGCTCGTGGTCGCGCACGTCGGGATCGAGCGTCTCGATCTCGGCGCGCGGGATGTAGGGCGGGTTGGAGACCACGAGATCGAAGCGCTCGTCCGCGGCGAGGGGGGCGAAGAGATCGCCCTTCCGGAGATCGGCGCGGTCGGCGACGCCGAGCGCGCGCGCGTTCTCCGCCGTGACCTCGAGCGCGACGTCCGAGAGATCGATCCCGACGAGCGTGGCGGCGGCGCGTTCGGCGAGGAGGCTCAGGCCGATGGCGCCGCTCCCCACCCCGACCTCCACGACGCAGCGAGGCTCGCCCTCGGGGAGGAAGCCGAGCGCGGCCTCGACGAGGGATTCCGTCTCGGGGCGCGGCACGAGGACGCCGGGGCGAACGGCGAAGCGGTGCTTGTAGAAGTCGCGGAAGCCCACGATGTACGCGATGGGCTCGTGCGCGCGGCGCCGCGTGACGAGCTCACGGAGCTTCGCGCGCTCCTCGTCGTCGAGCGGGCGGTCGAGGTCCATGTAGAGCCCCACGCGCGAGAGCCCGAGCCCGTGCGCGACGAGCAGCTCGGCGTCGAGCCGCGGCGAGCTGAGCCCGCGCTTCTTGAAGTCCTCGGTGGCCCAGGCGAGGACCCGACGGATCGTCCAGCGCTCGCTCACGGGCCCGCCGTCAATGAGGCCTGAACTTGGGCTTGGGCATCCGCCCGGCCGCGCCGAGGACCTGCTTGGCGAGCTTGGCGACCTCGGGCCGCTTCTCCGCGAAGGCGAGCTGCGTGACGACCTCGGGCGCCTCCTCGACGAGGACCTCGAGCGATTTGGTGGCGAGACCGCGCTTCTTCTGCTGTACGCAGGTGTAGACGCGAGCGCGGTGGAGGAGGATGCGCACCTCGCCGTAGCTCGGATCGTCCGGGCTGTAGGTCTCGAGGAGCTTCATGGCCTCGTCGGCCTTCCCGGTCCGGGCGAAGGCCTCGGCCATCACCGCGGCGTACATGGCCTTGGCCTTGGGCTGGGGCTGACGGTCCAGGCGGATCTCGTCGGCGAGCGCGCGGGCGTCGCGGGCGCGCCCCTGCGCGAGGTAGAAGAGCGCGAGGTTCGCGCGGATGTCGTCGGCGATCATCGCCGGCGCCTTCTTGAGATCGACCTTCTCGAGGACCTCGATCGCCTTGTGCGGGTTCTCCTGGGCGAGGAGCTGCGCCTGGGCGAGCGCGTTCATCGCGTCCTTGCCCTCGCCCGTCTGCGCGGCCTGGAGCCTCTCGAGCGCGGCCTTGCGGCTCGCCGGGTCCTTCGCGTCCTTGAGGATGTCGAGGAGCGCGGCCGACTTCCTCGTGAGCCGCCACACGTAGAATCCGAGGCCGAGGGCCACGGCGGTGAGCACGCCCGCCACCACGAAGCCCCAGATGCCGATGTAGGGCGACGCCATCGCGGCGAGCACCCAGACCACGGCGAAGCCGACGGCGATCTGGGCGATCACCTTCCAGTTCATCTTGGGACGCTCCATCTGCTCGAGCGCCGCGCTAGGGTCGAGAGACGCCTTTCTCTTGGGCTTGGCCACGGTGGGCGCAGTTACCCCGAAAGCACGCCTTCATCAAGGCTTCACTTCTATGAAGTGGACGCAGCGGTTATGATGCACACCCCGTCTTCGAACCCCGTGGTGAAGTGATGAGCAATCGGCTCGGCGAGCTCTTGGTCCGCGAGAAACGCATCTCCCTCGAACAGCTCCGGCAAGCTCAGCACGCGCAGAAGACCCAGAAGGTGAGCCTCGGGTACGCCCTCGCCAAGATGGGCTACATCTCCGACTCCGAGATCACCGACTTCCTCGCGCAGCACTATCGCGTCCAGGCGGTCGACCTCACCAAGACGCAGATCCAGCCCGAGGTGGTGCGGCTCGTCTCGAGCGAGGTCTGCCACCGGCACAAGATCATCCCCCTCTCGCGCACGAACTCGACGCTGCAGGTCGCCATGGCCGACCCGTCGAACCTGCACGCGATCGACGATCTGAAGTTCCTCACGGGCCTCCAGATCCAGCCCTTCGTCGCGTCGGAGACGTCCATCCTGGCCGCCCTCGAGAAGGCCTACCAGGCTCCGGAGATCTCCTACGACGACATCATGGAGGGCTTCGACGAGAACGAGATCGGCTTCGAGGCCGGCTCGGAGGACAACACCAACCTCGTCGATCTCGAGCGCGCGTCCGAGGACGCGCCGGTCGTCCGTCTCTGCAACGCCATCCTCCTCAACGCCATCAAGAAGGGCGCGTCCGACATCCACATCGAGCCCTACGAGAAGTCCTTCCGCGTGCGCTACCGCGTGGACGGCGTCCTCCAGGAGGAGATGCACCCGCCGGCCAAGCTCAAGAACGCCATCGCCTCGCGCCTCAAGATCATGTCGTCGCTCGACATCGCCGAGCGTCGTCTCCCGCAGGACGGACGCATCAAGCTCAAGCTCGGCAAGGGCCGCGAGATGGACTTCCGCGTCTCGTGCCTCCCCACGCTCTGGGGCGAGAAGATCGTCCTTCGTCTCCTCGACAAGTCGAACCTCCAGCTCGACATGACCAAGCTTGGCTTCGAGCAGAAGGCGCTCGAGGACTTCCAGCGCGCCATCCACCAGCCCTACGGCATGGTGCTCGTCACCGGTCCCACGGGTTCGGGTAAGACGACCACGCTGTACTCGGCGCTCTCCGAGCTCAACAAGCCGGGCATCAACATCAGCACCGCCGAAGACCCGGTCGAGTTCAACCTCGAGGGCATCAACCAGGTGCAGATGCACGACGACATCGGCCTGAACTTCGCCGCCGCGCTCCGCAGCTTCCTCCGTCAGGACCCCGACATCATCATGGTCGGTGAGATCCGTGACTTCGAGACGGCCGAGATCGCGGTCAAGGCGGCCCTCACCGGCCACTTGGTCCTCTCGACGCTCCACACGAACGACGCGCCGAGCACCGTCACGCGTCTCCTCAACATGGGCGTCGAGCCCTTCCTCGTCACCTCGTCGGTGAACCTCGTCCTCGCCCAGCGCCTCGCGCGGAAGATCTGCGCGGGCTGCCGCGAGGAGATCAAGACGGAGCGGCAGGCCCTCCTCGACGTCGGCTTCAAGGAGTCCGAGCTCGACCAGGTGCGCACCTTCCGCGGCAAGGGCTGCGAGACCTGCGGCGGCACCGGCTACAAGGGCCGTATCGCGCTCTACGAGGTCATGCCCTTCGGCGATCGCCTCAAGGAGCTCGTGCTCCAGGGCTGCTCCTCGGCCGAGCTCAAGATCGAGATGATCAAGCTCGGCATCAAGACGCTCCGCATGAGCGGCCTCACCAAGGTCGTCGAAGGCGTGACCACGATCGAAGAGGTCGTGCGCGTCACCGCGGCCGACTCCAACTGAGCCCGCGCGCCGCTCGGCGGCCCGTACGGGCCGCGCGACGCTTCGAGGAGCGCTCAGCGCGCGCTGCAGTAGCGGGGATCGCTCGGCCGGAGGTCGAGCACCTCGCGCAGCTCGCTGTAGCGCTGCGAGAGCGAGTTGGGGTTCACGCCGTAGCGCCTGGCGATGGTGGCCTGCGTGGAGCCCTGCCGCTTGTGCACGAGGGCGACGGCGTATTCCACGGCCGCCGCGAGCACCGCGGGCTTGTGCGTGCGCACCGCGCGCCGCGCCGTGAAGTCACGCCACATGCGGCGCGCGGCTTCGAGCTCGGCCCGCGAGAAGCCGGCGCTCTCCATCCCGCGCTCGAAGGCGAGGCGCACCTCGTCGTCGCGGTCGTGGCCGCCTTCGATGGAGGTGAGGTGATCGCGGCTGCGATCGCGGGGCTCGCTCGGATCGGGCGCGCCCTGCTCGATCCAGTCGAGGAGCTCGTGGTGCTCGTCGTGGTGGGGCGCGCGCTCGGCCGCCTCGAGGGCGAGCTTGCGGGCCTCGTCGAGGTCCCCGAGCCGCGCGACGCAATGCGCGAGCGAGGCGGTGAGCTCGTCGTGCTCGGGCTCGAGCCGGTGCGCGCGCTCGAGGTGCGGGCGCGCCTCGGCCGGGCGATCGAGCGCGACGTCGAGGAGGTGCCCGACGTTGTGGTGGTACCACGGCATGTCCGGGTTGGCCTGAGCGGCCCGACGGTAGTAGGCGACGGCCGCCTCGTAGTTCCCGAGCAGCGCCTGACAGAGCCCCATCAACGCCTCGGCCACGTCGTCGCCGGGCTCGAGCTTGAGGATCTGCCGCACGTGCAGCGCCGCGTTCCAGGGGTCGTGCTCGAGGCAGAGCTCCGCGAGGTGGCGATGGGCGAAGAGCCGATCGTCGACCTCACGCGCCACCCGGAGGAGCGCCTCGAGGTGCGTCCGCGCCGCGCCGATGTGATTGGACGAGAGCGCCTTCTCCGCCTTCTGGCGGAGCTCCGGGACCGAGGGCTCCCTCAATCTGGGCATCGCGGCTCCTTGTACCTTTTCGCGTTTTTCTCGGCAACAGCGTTCTTTGGGCGCGAAATCACAGGCGCTTCAGCACCAGGACGTAGAACCCGCCGAAACGTCGCAGAGGGGAGCGCATCAGCTTACGTTCGGCGGCGGCGAGCGCCTCGCGAACGAGCGGGATCCGGTGGAAGAACGCGGCCGGCGTCGCGACGCGCACACCGTAGGTCTCCACGACGGATGTGCCCTGGGGGATGCGCGCGAGCGCCGTTCTCGGCGTATCCCACCGCGTGAAGACCTCCGACTCGTCGCGCGAGGCGCTCACCTTCCCCGGCCCGGCGAGCCGCTTCGCGAGGTAGCGGAGGCTCCACCGGTTGTAGAGCTCGAGGACGATCGTCCCGCCCGGCCGCGTGACGCGTACGGCCTCGGCGAGCGCGCGGTCGATCGCCTCCACGTGCGCGAGGACCTTGAACGAATAGACGACGTCGAACGACGCGTCGGGGAACGGGAGCGACGTCACGCTCCCCTCGACCACGTCGAGCCCCTTCGCGCGCGCCTTCTCGAGCATCCCCGGGCTCAGATCCACGCCCACGGCGCGCGAGGCGACCCGCGCCACCTCCTCGAGGAGGAGCCCGGTCCCGCAGCCGAGCTCGAGCACCTCGCGGCCTTCGCAATGTGGAAGGAGGATCGAGAGCTCGAGCGCGTCGAGGAGCGCGTGGTATCCGACGTCCCGCCCGCGCTCGTAGCGCGCCGCGAAATCGTCGTAGTACGCGCGGACCCGCGCATCGTCGCTCATCCGAGCCTCGTTATGACCGGCCGCGTCAAAAGTCAATTCCACCCGTAAAGGTGGATAAGAAGTCGCGGAACGTTGGTATAGTCGCGGCCACCCATGTCTCGACTCGCCTCGCTCGCCCTCGCCGTCTTCGTCCTGATTTGCAGCTCCGGCGCCCACGCGCAGAGCATGGACCAGCGCGCCGAAGAGCTACGTCAGAAGGCCGAAGCCGCCTACTTCGAGATGGAGATGGACGACGCCATCTCGAGCCTCGATCAGGCGCTCAGCTTGTGCGTGATGGGCTGCTCCGACGCGATGCGCGCGAAGCTCCTCGTGATGCGCGGGGCGATCGTGCTCGTCGCCCGCAACGACGAGGCCAAGGCGCGGAAGAACTTCGAGGACGCCCTCGCCCTCGATCCCGAGGTGCGCCCGGATCCGATGCTCTCCAACCCCAAGGTCGATCGCGTCTTCGAGGAGACGCGCGCGCGAGGGGACGAGGCGCCGGCCGACGAGCCCGACGCGACGGAGGACCTCGACGCCGCCGAGGAGAGCGCGGCCAGCGAGACCCGCGTCATCCGTCGCAAGGTGAAGTGGCACCGCGTCTTCCTCGAGGCGGGCTACTCGCTCACCATGGCGTCGGCCCACGAGAACATGCGCGCCGCGTCGGATCCGGTGATCGCCAACCCCGGCGACGATCCGCAGCTCGACGCGATCCCCGAGAACGACAGCTACATCCTCTCGGGCACGCACGGCTGCAGCGCGCCCCAGGGCGGCTACTGCGTGCGCAAGACCGAGGGCCTCACGGCGCTCGCGCACGGCCTCCACATCGGCGGCGGCTACTTCATCTCCGAGCGCTTCGCGCTGGGCGCGCGGCTCCGCTGGAACCCGAACGCGGGCGAGGGGACGCTCAGCCACTTCCTCCTCGGCGTGCGCGCCTATTATCAGCTCACCGAGCAGAAGCTCCGCGGCTTCCACGCGTCGATCTACGGCGGCGCGATGCTCGGCCAGATCCAGGTGCGCCCCAAGCAGCGCCCCACCCTCCCCGGCGGGGACATCGACCGCCCGTGGGCGCGCACGGGCCTCGGCGGCCTCGAGATCGGCGCCAAGCTCGGTCATCGCTTCACGCGCAACTTCGGCATCTTCGGCGCGCCGGAGTTCTACACCCTCTTCCCCGACTTCTCCTTCGGCCTCCAAGTCACGGGCGGCGTCGAGATCACCTTCGGCGAGGCCGAGCGCGAGGTCGTCGAAACGCAGACCGTCGCACAGTCCGTCCTGGCCGACGAGGACGGCGACGGCATCCCCGACGACCGCGATCAGTGCCCCGGCGAGCCCGAGGACATCGACGGTTATCAGGACCTCGACGGTTGCCCCGATCCCGACAACGACGGCGACGGCATCCCCGACGAGCTCGATCGCTGCCCGATGGAGCCCGAGGACTTCGACGGCTTCGAGGACGAGGACGGCTGCCCCGAGCGCGACAACGACGGAGACGGCGTCCCCGACGAGCAGGACGAGTGCCCGAACGAGCCCGGCGCCGGCATCAACAAGGGCTGCCCGATCCCCGACCGCGACGGCGACGGCGTGGCGGATCGCTTCGACAACTGCCCCGACGAGCCCGGCTCCCACGAGAACATGGGCTGCCCGATCCCGCAGCTCGTCCAGATCGAGGAGACGCGGATCCGGATCCTCGACTCGATCTACTTCAAGCGGAACAAGGACGTGATCGAGCGCCGCTCCTACGAGCTCCTCGATCAGCTCGCCAAGGTGATCAACGCGCACCCCGAGATCGCGCACGTCCGGATCGAGGGGCATACCGACGAGACGGGCTCCAAGACCGTCAACCGCCAGCTCTCGCAGAAGCGCGCGGACGCCGTGCTCCGCCACCTCGTCCGCCACGGCGGGGTCGAGTCGCATCGGCTCTCGGCGCACGGCTTCGGCTCCGATCGTCCCATCGTGCCCAACGCGCAGACCGAGGAGGAGCACGCCCAGAACCGCCGCGTCGAGTTCGTCACCCTCGTCGAGTGAGCCGCGCACGAGGGCGTGTCCTCCCCATGAGGCACGCCCTCTCGGCGTGGTTACATTGAGACGTGATGCCCTTCGAGATGTCGTGGCTGCTCACGCTCAGCGTCTTCTCGATCGTGGCCTTCGTAGGCTCGCTCCTCGCGCTGCCCTACCTCGTCATCAAGATGCCGCGCGACTACTTCGTGCGGCCGGAGCCCAAGCGGCCGTTCTGGCTGCGCCTCGCGCGGAACCTCGTGGCGGCCGTCCTCGTCGCGGCGGGCGTGGCCATGCTCTTCCTCCCGGGCCAGGGCGTGCTCACCATCCTCGCCGGCCTCGGCTTCGCCTCCTTCCCCGGAAAGCGCGAGCTCGAGCGGAAGCTCCTCGACAAGAGCCGCGCCCTCCCGGCCCTGAACGCCATCCGGAGGCGCGCCGGTCAGCCGCCGCTCGAGCTCCCGAGCAGCTCGTCGTAGAGCCCTTCGTAGGCCCTTACGCCCCCCTCCACCGAGTGCCGTGAGGCGACGGCCGCGGCGCCCCTCTCGCCAAGCGCGCGGCGCCGCCCCTCGTCCGAGGCGAGCTGCCGGATGGCGTGCGCGAGCGCCTCGGGGGCGGGCGTCACCGCGAGCGCGGCGCCTTCCTCCGCGAGCTCCTCGGCCGGCGATCCCTCGGCTACGATCACGGGACGCCCGAGCGCCATCGCCTCGAGGAGGACCAGCGGCTGATCCGTCTTGCCGTAGAGGGACGTCGAGGGGAAGGCCACGACGTCGGACGCCTCGAGCAAGGCGTGGATGCGCGGCGTCTCCCCGACGAAGTGCACGCGCGGAGTCACGCCGAGCGCCGCCGACATCGCGCGCAGATCGGTCTCGAAGCGCTTGGAGAGCGGCGTCTTCGGCCGATGGGCGATGGCCACGATCACCTCCTCGCGCCGGAGCGCGGCGAGCGCGCGGAGGAGGAGCTGCGCGCCGCCGCCCACCTCGAGGTCGCCAGGAAAGCAGACGAGCGCACCCGAGAGCGGCAGCCCGAGCGCGCGGCGCGTCTCCGCCGGCGAGACGCCGGAAGGCGTCGGGGGCTCGATGAACGCCGGGATCCGCCGCACGCGCTCGCCGGGGACGCCCGCCTCGAGGAGGCGCGTCTCGGTATGCCGCGAGAGCACCACGTTCACGTCGGCGAAGAGGACACCGCGGACGTCGAGATCCTCCTTGGGCGCGCTCGCGAGCGTGTGCACGGTGGGCACGCGACGAAGTCGGGTGACGAGCCGCGCGGCGAAGCTGCTCCTCGGATTGGGCGCGAAGAAGTGGTGGTGGATCGCCGCCTCGCGCTCGCGCAGGAGGTGGACGAAGACGGGCACGTGATCGTAGAGGCGCGGCGCGTAGCCCATGCCCTTGGGCGGGAGCACGTCGACGGCCTCGACGGCGCGGCCTCCCCGCGCGACGGGCGCGCCCTTTCCGCGCGTGACGAGCACCTGGGCGTCGTAGCGCGAGAGGTGCGTCGAGAGCGCGCGGACGAGGTTCTTGCTCCCGTCGCGGAACGGGGGCTCCACCGGCTTCGAGACGTAGAGGACCTTCGTCATCGTGCGCTCGCGCCGTCTACCACGGCCGAGGTGAGGAGCGAAAGCCGCGCCCCCTCAGGATTTCCGGCCACGGTCGAAACGTGTCAGAGTTCCAGGCAAATGAGCGACGACCTGGAACGAGACGACGAAGAGGCGACGCCGAACGAGCCCGCGTCCTCCCCCGAGCCCTCGCCTTCGGCTGCGTCGCCGACCCCCGACGCGACCGACGCGCCCGACGAGGAAGATCACGAACCCGACACCGACGCGGAAGATCCGGCGGATGATCCCGCGGACGAAGCGTCCGACGAGGAAGACGAAGACGACGACGACGAGCAGGACGAGGCCCCGCCTCGGAGCCAGTACTGGAGCGAGCCGCCGCCGCGCGAGTCCAAGGGCTTCCGCGACTCGGATCTCTTTCGTCAACAGCGCAAACGCCTCGAGCTGACGCTCCGCGAGATCATCCGCAAGGCCGTCGAGAAGGGCGTCGACGCGGGCGTGGGGGCCATCGAGCAGAGCGTCGACGTCATCGAGCGAAGCATGGAGGTCGGCCGCGGGCGCGTGAAGAGCGTGCGAGAGGTCATCGAGGAGGTGAAGCTCCCGAAGGATCTGCCCAAGGACCTCGCCTCCGCGCTCTTCAGCCAGATCGAAGAGGGCAAGAACGTCCTCGTCGGCGCCATCGCCTCCGAGGTCCGCGGCTTCCTCGAAGAGACGGACATCGCCTACGAGCTCCAGCGCGTGCTCACGAGCCTCTCCTTCGAGATCTCCACCGAGATCCGCTTCGTCCCCAACGAACGTGGCCTCCCGCGCGCCGAGGTGCGCTCCAAGGCACGTCCCAAGGTCTCCGCGCGGCGCGCCAAACGGCGCCGCCACGACGACGACCAAGAGGATTGATCCTCGATGAAAGGCATCGTCCATCTCGTCGGCGCCGGCCCCGGCGATCCGGATCTCATCACCGTCAAGGCGCGGCGTCGCCTCGCCGAGGCCGACGTGGTCCTCTACGACGCGCTCGTCCACCCGGAGGCCCTCTCCGTCTGCCGCAAGGACGCGGAGCTCGTCTTCGTGGGCAAGCGCGCCGGCCGCGAGAGCGCCCGACAAGCGGCCATCCACGAGCTCATGCTCGAGCACGCCTCGGCCGGCAAGCGCGTCGTCCGCCTCAAGGGCGGAGATCCCTACCTCTTCGGGCGCGGCTCCGAGGAGGCCGAATTCCTCGCCGAGCACGGCATCCCCTTCGAGGTCGTGCCCGGCGTGCCCTCCCCGCTCGCGGCCACGGCGTACGCCGGCATCAGCCTCACGCACCGGACGCGCTCGTCGTCGGTGGCGTACGTCACCGCGACCGAGTCCGAGGAGAAGGATCGCACGAGCCACGACTGGCCCAAGCTGGCCACGGCCACGCAGACGCTCGTGATCTTCATGGGCGTGCGCAAGCTCGAGACGCTCATGCGCATCCTCGCCGAGAACGGCCGCGATCCGTCCACGCCCGTGGCCGTCATCCAGTGGGCCTCGCTCCCCAAGCAGCGCACGGTCATCGGCACCGTGGCCGACATCGCCGAGAAGGCCAAGGCCGCCGGCGTGGGCATGCCCGCGCTCACCATCGTGGGCGACGTCGTCTCGCTCCGCGAACAGCTCCGGTGGTACGACGCGCGCCCGCTCTTCGGCAAGCGGGTGCTCGTGCCGCGCACGGCCGAGGGGAGCGAGCGCCTCGTCCGCCTCCTCCGTGATCGGGGTGCCGAGGCCGTCGTCGCGCCCTCGCTCCGCATCGTGCCGCCCGAGGATCCCGAAGCGCTCGCGGAGGCCGCCGCCAAGGCGAGCACCTACGACCTCGTGCTCTTCACCAGCGGGAACACCGTGGACGCCTTCTTCGCGGCCCTCGCCTCGCGCGGCAAGGACGCGCGGGCGCTCGGTACGGCCGAGGTGGCGGCCGTCGGCCCCAAGACCGCCGAGGCGCTCGCCAAGTACGGGGTCCGCGCCGACCTCGTGGCCAAGAGCACCCGCGCCGAGGGGCTCCTCGAGGAGCTCCGCCGCCGGCACGCGGATCTCGCGAAGAAGCGCGTGCTCTTCCCGCGCGCCGAGTCCGCCCGTCCCGTCCTCCTCGAGGGGCTCCGAGCCGACGGCGCCGAGGTCGATCTCGTGGTGGCCTACCGCGCGCTCCCGCCCAACGACGAGGGCCGGCGCGAGATCCAGGCAGCCGTCGACGAAGGCGTCGACGCCGTGCTCGTCTCGAGCGGCGCCACCTTCGACCACCTCGTCGACGCGCTCCGCGATCCGGCGTGCCTGCGCGCGGCCAAGCTCGTCTCCATCGGCCCCGTGACCACCGACGCCATCCAGAAGCACGGCTTCGAGGTCGCCGCCGAGGCCTCCGAGAGCACGCTCGAGGCGCTGGTCGACGCCCTCGAGGCGTCCTACGAAGGGGGATCGTGATGCGCCTCCCGCTCGTCTTCGTCCTCGCCCTCGTCGCGCTCGTCGGTTGTGAGTCCAAGGATCCCACGCGCTCCATCGCGTACGACGCCGAAGACCTCCCCTGCGCCCAGGGCGACGACGCGTTCTGGGAGAGCGGGCCGCTCCCCGGCCTCGACGGCGAGGTGGCGCCCGGCTGCGAGTGGGTGCGCTTCCCGGGTCGCACGGTGGTGGAGATCCAACACGACCTCGGGCGGACGCCTTCGGACGTGGTGATCTACGTCGCGTTCTCGCGGACGGGAGCGTCGGGCACCATCGCGAGCGGCGACGCCGGGCGCATCGTCGGCGCCGACGACACCCGCGTGGTCGTCGAGAACACCACCGAGCAGGACTTCTTCGTGCGCGTCGTCCTCCGGTGAGCCGCGCGCCTCATACGCTCCACTTCGACGCGTCGGCCGAGCGCTCCCACGCCCGCCTCCGTGGGATGGCCGCGCTCGTGATGCTCCCCGCCGCGCTCCTCCTCCTGCTCCGCGGCGGCCTCCTCGGAAAGCTCCTCGGCGTGGCCGGCACGCTCGTCTCGGTCATGTGGATGCGGCGCGCCGCGAAGGCCCCGGCCCCGCCGCTCTTCGCGCGCATCGACCTCGTCGAAGACGCCCTCCTTCTCCACGGGACGCACGTCGCACGCGAGATCCGCTACGACGCCATCGAGCGCGTCGAAGCCGACGAGGAGCGCCTCGTCGTCGCCATCGTCCTCCGCGACGGAGAGCGCGTCGAGCTTCCCCCCGGTTACGGAGGGCTCGGGGTGGAGGCGCTCGCCCACCGCATCGACGGATTCCGCCGTCGTCATTTGATCGGACACGATGCGTGACGCGGAATTGAGGGTTACTCTCTTCGCATGCCCAGGGAACCCGACAGCGGGACGGGAACCGTCGTCAAAGAGAGAGCCCGTCAGAAGCCGAAGAAGCCGCCGCTCTACCGCGTTCTGATGCACAACGACGACTACACCACGCGGGATTTCGTGGTGTACGTCCTCGAGACGGTGTTTCACCACGACGAAGCCTCCGCCGTGCGCATCATGCTCCACGTTCACCACAATGGCGTGGGGGTCGCGGGTGTGTTCACGCGCGAGGTCGCCGAGACCAAGATCCACATCGTCGAGCAGCTCGCTGCGCGGGAGGAGTTCCCCCTCCTCTTGACGATGGAGCCCACCGAGGACGAGGAATAGTTCGACATGCCCGGACCGATGATCGCCAAGGAGCTCCAGATGACGCTGCGCCGCGCGTTCGAAGACGCAGGCGCGGCCCGCTACGAGCTCGTCACGCTCGAACACCTC
Source organism: Myxococcales bacterium (assembly GCA_012744445.1). GTDB lineage: Bacteria > Myxococcota_A > Polyangia > Polyangiales > Houyiibacteriaceae > JAAYBZ01. The sequence goes on from JAAYBZ010000072.1 coordinate 15,168, forward strand.
CTCCTCGCGCTCCTCGACGATCCCACGGCCAAGGCGGCGCTCGAGCACGTGGGCGCCAACCTCGGGCGGATGCGCGAGGCCCTCACCGAGCACATCGAGGCGCACGCGCCCCGCGTCCCCGGCGCACATCACTACGAGCCGCAGCAGACGCTCGCGGTCGAGCGCGTCCTCCAGCGCGCCGCGTTCCACGCCATCTCGTCGGAGATGGACACCATCGACGGCGCGAACGTCCTCATCCAGCTCCTCAAGGAGGAGGACTCCTTCGCGGTCTACGTCCTCGCGTCCGAGGGCGTCGAGGCCTTCGCGCTCAAGCGATACGTCTCGCACGGCCGCAACACGGGCCTGCAGAAGCGCGGCCGCGAGAGCGGCGAAGAGGCCGACGCCGAGGCACCCTCGCCCGACGGAGACCCCCTCGAGGCCTTCTGCACCGACCTCAACGCGGAGGCCGCGGCCGGGCGCATCGATCCGCTCGTCGGCCGCGACCACGAGATCGAGCGCACCATCCAGGTCCTCTGTCGGCGCCGCAAGAACAACCCGGTGCTCGTCGGCGAGCCCGGCGTGGGCAAGACGGCCATCGCCGAAGGCCTCGCCATGCGCATCCACGAGGGCAAGGTCCCCGAGGTACTCCAGAACGCGCGCATCTTCGCGCTCGACCTGGGCGGCCTCCTCGCGGGCACCAAATACCGCGGCGAATTCGAAGAGCGGCTCAAGGGCGTGCTCAAGCGCCTCGAGGAGATCGACGGCTCGATCCTCTTCATCGACGAGCTCCACATGATCGTCGGCGCGGGCGCCACCACGGGCTCCACGATGGACGCCTCCAACATCCTCAAGCCCGCGCTCTCCTCCGGGAAGCTCCGGTGCATCGGCTCCACCACCTACGCCGACTTCAAGCACCTCGAGCGCGATCGCGCGCTCGCCCGGCGCTTCCAGAAGATCGACGTCCCCGAGCCGAGCGTCGAGGACACCATCAAGATCCTCGAAGGGCTTCGCCCGAAGTACGAGGAGCACCACGGCGTCCAATACGAAGACGGCGCGCTCGAGGCCGCCGCCAAGCTCTCGTCCAAGCACATCGTCGAGCGCTTCCTCCCCGACAAGGCCATCGACGTCATCGACGAGGCGGGCTCCTACGACCGCATGAAGCCGGAGAGCGAGCGCAAGCGCGTCGTCTCCACCACCGACATCGAGGCGGTCGTGAGCAAGATGGCGCGCGTGCCCATCGAGTCGGTCTCGGCCTCCGAGCGGGATCGGCTCCGCGACCTCGAGCCCGAACTCAAGAAGGTCATCTACGGGCAGGACGAGGCCATCGAGGCGCTCAGCTCGGCCATCACGCTCTCGCGCGCCGGCCTGCGCGCGCCCGACAAGCCCATCGGCTCCTTCCTCTTCGCCGGCCCCACCGGCGTCGGCAAGACCGAGCTCGCGCGACAGCTCGCGCGCATCATGGGCGTCGAGCTCATCCGCTTCGACATGAGCGAGTACAGCGAGCGTCACTCGGTCTCGCGGCTCATCGGCGCGCCGCCCGGCTACGTGGGCTTCGATCAGGGCGGGATGCTCACCGACGCCGTCCGCAAGCACCCGCACAGCGTCGTGCTCCTCGACGAGATCGAGAAGGCGCACCCCGATCTCTTCAACATCCTCCTCCAGGTGATGGACCACGCGAAGCTCACCGACAACACCGGTCGGGAGGCCGACTTCCGCAACGTGATCCTCATCCTCTCCACCAACGCCGGTGCGTTCGAGGCGCAGGAGAAGGTGGTGGGCTTCGGCAAGAGCGGACAGGCCGACGTCAAGACGATGGAGAGCCGGTCCAAGGCGGCCATCGAGCGCACCTTCCCGCCCGAATTCCGCAACCGACTCGACGCCATCGTGCAGTTCTCCGGGCTCTCGCCCGAGATCATCCTCCAGGTCGTCGACAAGGAGATCCGTCTCCTCGCCGAGATGCTCGCCGAGAAGGACGTCGTGCTCGAGGTCAGCGACGCCGCGCGCCGCTGGCTCGCGGAGCACGGCTACGACGCTCGCATGGGCGCGCGTCCCATGGCCCGGCTCGTCGAGCGCGAGCTCAAACGGCCCATCGCCAAGGCGATGGTCTTCGGTGAGCTCTCCGAGGGTGGTGGACGCGCCCTCGTCGACGTGAACGACGACGGGTTGGTCCTCCGCTACGAACGATGAGCCTCCCTTCGAGAATCGACCGTGGGCGATTGGCCTTCCCGCCGCCGGAGACCGCCGGCCCGGAAGGGATCGTCGCCTTCGGCGGCGACGCCTCGCCGGAGCGTCTCCTCCTCGCCTACGGCCAGGGCATCTTCCCCTGGCCGCACGAGGGCTATCCGCTCCTCTGGTTCTCGCCCGATCCGCGCTTCGTCCTCGAGCTCACGAGCTTCACCATCCCGCGCTCGCTCCGGAAGACGATCCGGAAGGGCCGCTACGAGATCCGCTTCGACACGCGCTTTGCGGACGTGATGCGCGCGTGCAGCCGGGTCCCGCGCCCCGGCCAGCGCGGCACGTGGATCACCGAAGAGCTCATCGCGGGCTTCACCGCGCTCCACGAGACGGGCTTCGCGCACAGCATCGAGGCCTACGAGGGCGACGAGCTGGTCGGCGGGCTCTACGGGATGAGCCTCGGCAAGGCCTTCTTCGGCGAGAGCATGTTCGCCCTCCGCCCCGACGCCTCCAAGGTCGCCTTCTCCACGCTCGTGGCGCACCTCTCGCGCTGGGGCTTCCACTTCGTCGACTGCCAGGTCTACACCGACCACCTCGCGCGCTTCGGCGCCGTCGAAGAGCCGCGCAGGCGCTTCCTCGCGCGGCTCCGGCACGCGCTCGAGCAGCCCACGCGCGTCGGCCCGTGGAGGCGCACGCTGAGCCCCGACGAGGTGCTCGACGAGATCGCGCGCCTCGAAGGCCGCGACGGCTGAGCGCCGCGCCTCAGCGCAGGTAGATGATCCCGAAGTCCTCGGCGATCTCGGGGAACGGGATCACCGCGATGGCCACGTCGCGCTTGAGGATGCGCGCGTTGGTCACGTAGCCGTTGGGGTTCTTTGCGAGATCCGCGCGGCGCGTGGCGGCGTCGGGGATGACATCCTCCACCTCGAGCGGAGAGTTGGGGAGCTTGTAGAATTCGTCGCCGAGGTAGGCGAAGGCCCAGATGACGAGGACGCGCTCCTTGCCCTGCTCCGCCTCGCGGCGCATCTGGAGGGTGATGCGGTTGCCTTCCTTCCAGAGCCCATAGCCGATCACCGCCGCGGCGACCGCCTCGCCGTCGCGCTGGATGGGCGCGACGAAGTAGATGTACGGCACGGCCTTCTCGCCGCGGCCGAGCTTGCCCACCACGTGCGTGGGCTTGCCTCGCTCGAAGGCGGCGCGGAGCTCGGGGCTCTCCTCGAAGAGGTTCCGGCCCTCGAAGAAGCGGTTCCCGTCGGTGTCGCGGTCCCGCGCGAGCACCGCGCCGTCGGTGTCGAGCACGACCATGAGGTCGACGGGCGAGAAGACGAGCGCCTGGATGACCTCGGGCGGCTTGGTGGTGGCCGCGAGCGCCGATCGGAGCTGCTCCTCGGAGGGCGGCGTCTCGGACTGGAAGAGCGGCGTGAGCCGGTTCGCGACCTTCTGCACCGCCTCCACGTGCTTCTCGAAGTTCTCCTTCACCAGCGCGCGGATGCGCTCGACGTCGCCTCCCTCGTGGAGGGCCGAGAGCGCCCGCTCGCTCTTGGTCTCCGACTCGCAGCCGACGAGGGCGAGCGAGGCGAGGAGGACGAGCGCGGAGGTGGTCCGCGCGAAGAGCCCGTAGGGTCGTGTGGCGTTCATCGTCCTCGGAGCATACCCCAATGTTGGGTCGCGTTGACACCGGCCCACCCGAGTCGCAATCTTATTGAACCTGGTTCAACGAGGAGAGGCCATGCGCCAGCACCCCACCATCAAGCCGCGCCGCCCCGACTTCAAGCTTCGCGAGGTCCCGCGCTATTGGCAGAGCGGCGATCCGGTGGCCACCCACCTCTCGAACGCGCTCTTCATGCTCTTCCCCGCGGGCGAGCGCTTCTTCATCCGCAGCGTGCGCCGCTACGAATCGCGCTACCGCGACGATCCCGCGCGCATGAAGGAGCTCCGCGGCTTCTACGGCCAGGAGGGCGCGCACGCGGCCGTCCACGACGAGGCCATCCGCATCCTCGAGGAGCAGGGCTACCAGGTCCGCGACCACCTCGATCGCTTCGAGAAGGTCTGCTTCGAGTTCCTCGAGAAGCGCCTCCCCGACGTGCTCGCGCTCAGCGCCACGGCGGCCACCGAGCACTTCACGGCCCTCATGGCGCGCAACGCCTTCGACAACCCGGTCTTCACCGAGGAGGCGCACCCGGAGATGCGCAAGTTCATGCTCTGGCACGCCGCCGAGGAGATCGAGCACAAGGCCGTCGCCTACGACGTCCTCCAAGACGTGAACCCGAGCTGGCTCGTGCGCGCGGCGGGGATGCTCATCGCGGCGTCGGCCCTCGTCTACTTCTGGCGACAGGGCATCCGCACCCTGCTCCGCCAGGACGGCATCTCGGCGCGCGAGGCGCGCGAGCGCATCCAGGCGCTCCGCCAGCGCTCCAACCACGACTTCATGCGCGACGTCCTGCTCAAGGGGATCCTCGAGTACCTCCGGCCGGACTTCCATCCCTGGCAGGTGGACGACCTCCACAAGGCGGAGTCCTTCCTCGCCTCGCTCGAGACGAGCCCCGCGCCCGCCTCGGCCTGAGCCTTGCCCTCGCCGGCCGACGCGTCCGCGACGTACCCCTTCCCCGCCCCGCGCGGTAGGTTGAGACATGCGCCGCGAAACGGGGGGTCGGTGTGCGTCGGCGGTGGTCTTCCTGTGCTTGCTCGGAGCCTGCGGGCCTTCGTCGACCGGGTATCAGGGCTACGTCGAGGGCGAGTTCGTCTACGTGGCGTCGTCGCAGGCGGGCCGTCTCGAAGCCGTCTTCGTGGAGCGCGGCGACGAGGTGGAGCCCGGCGCACCCCTCTTCCGCCTCGAGGCCACGCTCGAGGCCGAGGCGCTCGATCACGCGGCGCGTGAGCTCGCCGCCGCCGAGGCCCGGCTCGCGGATCTGCGCGTGGGCCGGCGCCCCGAAGAGCGCGCCGTGGTGCGCGCCCAGCTCGCGCAGTCGAGGGCCATGGCGCGCAACGCCGAGGAGCAGCTCGAGCGCACGCGGCGCCTCTTCGAGGCGGGGGCGGTGTCGGAAGCCCAGCTCGACGAGAGCCGCGCCGCAGCCGAGAGCGCCGTCGCGCGCGTCGCCGAGCTCGAACGCCAGCTCGAGGTGGCGGCGCTCCCGGGGCGCGCGCAGCAGATCGCCGCGGCCGAGGCGCAGGTGGAGGCCGCGCGTGCGACGCTCGCCCAGGCCGAGTGGCGCCTCGCGGAGAAGTCGCCGCGCGCCGAGGAGGCCGCGCGGGTCTTCGACGTCGTCTACCGCGAGGGCGAGTGGGTGCCCGCCGGGCGCCCGGTCCTCCGCCTCCTCCCCGAGGACCACGTGAAGATCCGCTTCTTCGTGCCCGAGGCGGCGCTCTCCTCGATCCGGGTGGGCCAGGTGGTGAAGGTCGAATGCGACGGCTGCGCGCCCGGGCTCTCGGCCACCGTCCGCTACGTCTCCGCGGAGGCCGAGTACACGCCGCCGGTGATCTACAGCCAGGAGACGCGCGAGAAGCTGGTCTTCATGGTGGAGGCGTGGCCCTCGCCCGAGGTGGCGCCGAGCCTCCACCCCGGCCAACCGGTGACGGTCCAGCCATGAGCGATCCCAGGACGCGCGAGCTCGCCATCGCGGTCCGCGGGCTCAACAAATTCTTCGACGAGAAGCACGTCGTCCGCGACCTGAGCCTCGAGGTGCGGCGCGGCGAGATCTTCGGCTTCCTCGGCCCGAACGGCAGCGGCAAGACGACCTCCATCCGGATGATGTGCGGCCTGCTCACGCCGGACTCGGGGAGCGGCACCTGCCTCGGCTACGACATCCTCCGCGAGGCCGACGCGATCCGTCGCCGCGTCGGCTACATGACCCAGCGCTTCTCGTACTGGGAAGACCTCACCATCCGGGAGAACCTCGACTTCGTCGCGCGTCTCTACGAGATGCCGCAGCGCACCCGCGTGGTCGACGAGGCGCTCGAACGGCTCGGCCTCGCCGCGCGACAACACCAGCTCACCGCCACCCTCTCGGGCGGCTGGAAGCAGCGCCTCGCGCTCGCCGCCTGCATGCTCCACGAGCCCGAGCTCCTCCTCCTCGACGAGCCGACCGCGGGCGTCGATCCCAACGCGCGCCGCAACTTCTGGGAAGAGCTGCACCGGCTCGCCGCGCGCGGCATCTCGGTGCTCGTCAGCACCCACTACATGGACGAGGCCGAGCGCTGCCACAAGCTCGCGTACATCGCCAACGGCCGCCTCCTCGCCCAAGGGCCCGTCGACGAGGTCGTCCGCTTCCAAGGGCTCTCGACCTACTCCGTCCGTGGCGAGGGCGTCACCACGCTCGCGAGCCAGCTCGAGCGCATGCCGGGGGTGGATCAGACGGTGGCCTTCGGCTCGGTCCTCCACGTCACAGGGCGCGACGCGGCGGCGCTCGAGGCGAGCCTCCGCGAGCTGGCCGCCTCGCGACCCGACGTCCAGATCGAGCGCATCGAGACGAGCCTCGAAGACGTCTTCATCCACCTCGTCGCGCACGCGTCCGAAGATGCGGGAGGTGGGTCGTGAGCCGGTTCTCCTTCTCGCGTTGGGGCGCGATCGTGCGCAAGGAGTTCATCCAGCTCCGGCGGGATCGCATCACCTTCGCGATGATCGTGGTCGTGCCCATCATGCAGATCGCCGTCTTCGGCTTCGCGATCAACGCGGATCCGAGGCACCTCCCCACCGCGGTCGTGCGGGCGGAGCAGAGCGAGTTCACGCGGAGCCTCGTCGCGGCGCTAGAGCATTCGACCTATTTCGACGTGGTGGAGGAGCTCCCCGACGAGGAAGCGGCGCGCGAGGCGCTCGCGCGCGGGCGGGTGCAGTTCGTGCTGAACATCCCCGCCGACTTCACCGTGCGCCTCCTCCGCGGCGAGCGGCCCGCGATCCTCCTCGAGGCCGACGCCACCGATCCCGCCGCCACCGGCATGGCGCTCGGCGCCGTGCAGCCGCTCGTCTCCGCCGTGCTCGCGAAGGATCTCCGCGGCCCACACGCCGCGCTCGAGAACGAGCCGCCGGCGTTCGAGATCCGCGTCCACCGCCTCTACAACCCGGAGAACATCACGCGCTACAACATCGTGCCGGGCCTGATGGGCGTCATCCTCACGATGACCATGGTGATGATGACGGCCATGGCCATCACGCGCGAACGCGAGCGCGGGACGATGGAGAACCTCCTCGCCACGCCCGTCCTCCCGCTCGAGGTGATGACCGGGAAGATCGTGCCCTACGTCGCCATCGGGCTCGTCCAGGCGACGATCATCCTGGTGACGTCGCATTGGATCTTCGGCGTGCCCTTCCTCGGGAGCCCCGTCGCGCTCTACTTCGCCACGCTGCTCTTCATCGCGTGCAACCTGACGGTCGGCATCACCCTCTCGTCGCTCGCCACGAGCCAGCTCCAGGCGATGCAGATGGCGACGTTCTACTTCCTCCCCAACATCCTGCTCTCGGGCTTCATGTTCCCTTACGCGGGCATGCCGCGCTGGGCACGGTGGTTGGCCCAGCTCCTGCCGCTCACGCACTTCAACCGCATCGTCCGTGGCATCGTGCTCAAGGGCAACACCTTCGCGGACATGGTGCCGCACCTCTGGCCGCTCGCCCTCTTCATGCTCGTCGTGATGGGCATCGCCACGCGCTTCTACCGGCGCACGCTCGACTGAGAGCGCAAAAAAAGGCGCCGCCCGCGGGGGACGGCGCCTCTTGCGTTCGCGAGCGCGCTCAGCGCGTGCAGAAGCCTTCGTAGTCGATGTACTCGGTGATGGTCGGCGAGTCGCCGCAGACCACGCACTGCTTGTCGCGGCGGAGGCGGAACTGCCGGAAGACCATGGGGAGCGAGTCGTACTGGAGGAGACGACCGACGAGCGGCTCGCCCTGCCCGAGGATGATCTTGATGGCCTCGGTGGCCTGGATGACGCCGATCACGCCAGGAAGGACGCCGAGGACGCCGGCCTCGGCGCAGCTCGGCGCGAGGTGCGCGGGCGGCGGCTCCGGGTAGAGGCAGCGATAGCAGGGGCCCTTGCCCGGCCAGAAGGTGGTGACCTGACCGTCGAAGCGGAAGATCGAGCCGTGGACGACGGGGATGCCCTTCCACACGCTCGCGTCGTTGACGAGGTAGCGCGTGGGGAAGTTGTCGAGGCCGTCGACGATCACGTCCCAGCCCTGGTCGAAGATGCGGTCGATGTTGGAGCTGTCGAGCCGCTCCTTGAACGGGACGATCTTGACGTCGGGGTTGAGGTTCTGGAGCGTCTTCGCGGCGCTGTCGACCTTGGACTCGCCCAGGCGATCCATGCCGTGGATGACCTGGCGCTGGAGGTTCGAGGCGTCGACCGTGTCGCCGTCGACGATGCCGAGCGTGCCCACGCCGGCCGCCGCGAGGTAGAGCGCGGCGGGCGCGCCGAGGCCCCCCGCGCCGAGGCAAAGGACGCGCGCCTTGAGGAGCTTCTCCTGGCCCTTCTCGCCCACCTCGGGGAGGAGGAGGTGGCGCGAGTAGCGGTCGAGCTGCGCGTTGGTGAAGGCGAACGGAACCTCGGTGGGGAAGCCCTTGTCCTTCCAGTCGCCGAAGCCCGGGTTGGCCGACTCGACGTCCTCGTAGCCGAGGTCCATGAGCGCCTTGGCGGCGAAGGCCGAGCGGATGCCGCCCGCGCAGTAGGTGATGATCTTGGCCTTCTTGTCGGGGAGGCGGCTCGTCGCCTGCATCTCGAGGAAGCCGCGCGGGAGGTGGATCGCCCCCGGGATGTACCCCTGACGCCATTCGTCCTTCTCGCGCACGTCGACGAGCGTGATCTTCTCGCCGGACTCGAGCCGGGCCTTGAGGTCTTCGAGCGAGACCTGCTTGATGGCGGCCTTGGTCTCTTGGAGCAGCTCTGAGTACGTCTTCGCCATGGGGTTCTCCTGAGGTGCGCGAGTATGGATACCCAGCCCATGTCGTCAAGGCATCACGGGCCCTTACGTCGCGTCCCTCAATTCATGCGTCGGAATAGTAAAGAATCAAAGCCACGGCGCGCGGGCCTCACTTCCCCCCTTCCGACGCGGCGCGAGGCATGGTGAAGTCACGCACCTCGGGGGGCCCGGAACGTGAGCGAGGCTCGCCGAGGGAGAGAGAAAACATGCACACGCGAGGCCTCGTCGCCCTTTGTCTTACCTTCGCCCTCGGCTGCGGCGGAGGCACCTCCCCCGCCGAGCCGGAGTCCTCGTCCGGCGAGGAGCGGGTCGTCGTCGAGAAGCCGGGCGACCACGAGGCGCAAGAGGCCGACGAAGCGGCGCCTGCCCACACCACCAACAAGCACGCCCTCGACGAGGAGGCCTCCGAGACCCTCCACCAGGCGGAGTGGCTCCGGGAGGAGCAGTCGCGGATGAAGCGTCAGCTCGACGCGCAGCTCGGCCGCAAGGACGTCTCCTGCGCCTCCGTGCGCGAGACGCGCGACGAGGTCTGCTTCGTGAGCGAGCGCATCTGCGCGCTCGTCGCCGACGACTCGGCCGTGGCGAGCCGCTGCGAGGAGTCGCGCGCGACGTGCGACGGGGCCAAGGCCCACGTCGCCGGCAGCCGCTGCAAATAATCAGCCGCGGATCGAGCGGAGCACGGTCGGGAGCGCGTCGGCCACCTCCGAGGCGAGCAGCCCGCGGTCGGTCGCCGCGGCCCACTCCCCCGCGAGCGCGTGCCAGAGCACGGCCGTGCACGCCGCCTCGAAGGCGTCCTCGAGCGTGCCGAGGAGCGCCCCGACGATCCCCGAGAGCACGTCGCCCGTGCCGCCCGTGCCGAGGGCCGGCGTCCCGCGCGGACAGACCGCAAGACGGCCGTCGGGGCTCGCCACGACGGTGCCGGCGCCCTTGAGCACGGCCACGTGACCGCTCTCCGCGGCGAGGCGCGTCGCGGCCGCGTATCGGTCCCGCTGCACCTCCGAGGTGGAGATGCCGAGGAGCCGCGCGGCCTCCTTGGGATGCGGCGTGAGGACGCGGGGCGCCGTGGCCGACCTCAGCGCGCCGATCCCGACGCCGTGGGCGAGGAGGTTCAGGCCGTCGGCGTCGACGCACACGGGGAACGGCGCCTCGAGCGCGACGCGCTCCACCACGGCGCGCGTCGCGTCGTCCTCGCCGAGCCCGGGGCCGAGCACGCCCGAGGTCTTGCCCTGGAAGCTCCGCGAGAGCGCCTCGGCCCCCTCGAGGGGGGCGAACATCAGCTCGAGGCACCGCGGCGCGATGGCGTGCGCGGCCTCGGGCGGCGCGACGAGGGTCGCGAGCCCTGCCCCGGCCCGGAGCGCCGCGCGGCCGGCGAGGAGCGCGGCGCCGGGCTTGTCGGCCGAGCCCGCGTAGAGCGCCACGTGCCCCGCCGTGCCCTTGTGCGCGTCGGCCGAGCGCGCGACGAGCGACTCGGCGAGATCCCAGGCCTCGAGGAGCCACGCACCGGTCTCCACGTCGTCGGGCACGCCGAGCCCCGCGACGACGATCTCGCCCGCGCGTGCGCGCCCGGGGTGCTGGTGGAGCCCGCGCTTTTCACCCAAGAAGGTGACGGTGAGCGCCGCCGTGGGCGCAAAGCCGAGGATCTGCCCGGTGTCGGCGTCCACGCCCGACGGGAGGTCGAGCGAGACGAGGGGCGCGCCGGCGGCGTCGATGGCCTCGAGCACCGCGCGATCCTTCCCCTGGATCTCGCGCGTGAGGCCGGTGCCGAAGAGCCCCTCCACGACGAGGGTCGCGCGCGCGAGCAACGCCTCGAGCTCGTCGAGCCGCTCGAGCGGGCGCGGCGCCTCGCCCATACCCACGAGCGCGTCGAAGTTCACCCTGGCGTCGCCCGTGATCCGCTCGGGCGGGACGGTCACGAAGGAGACGACGCGCGCGCCGGCCGAGAGGAGGTGTCGCGCCACCACCCAGGCGTCCCCGCCGTTCTGGCCGGGCCCGCCCACCACGACCGCGAGGTCGAGGCGATCGTGGAAGCGCTCGAGGATGGCCTCCGCCGCGCCACGGCCCGCGTTCTCCATGAGGAGGAGGCTCGGCACGCGGAGGCGCTCCACGGCGTCGCGATCGAAGGCGCGGCTCTCGGCTCGGCTGAAGAGGGGGCGCATCTCGGCTCAGGTATAGTCGAGCAGGCGCCGCGAGAGGAGCTCCTGGAGCGCCACGACCGCGGCATGGGTCGGGTAGCCGTGCCGCTCTTCGAGGGCGCGGAGCGCTCCGCGTGCGCGCGAGGCGAGATCGGGCTCGAGGTCCTTCTCCCGCGCTTCGACGACGGCCACGATGGCGCGCCCGATCTCGGCGAGCTGCGCGCGGTGCTCGCGGAAGTAGCTGGCGGAGAGCCGCCGGAGGAGATCGGGGAAGACCTCGCCGTAGTCCACCTCTTGGCCCGGATGGTCGATGGCGTAGCTCGCGATGCGGCTGATGAGGTCCTTGCGGAAGTCCGGGCCGCCCTCGTCGGTGATGGCCTCCTCCACGCGACGCAGGAGCTCCGCGTCGGGCGGCTCGTCCTTGCCCGTCACCGGATTCCACACGCGCTCACCCTTCACGTCGTGCGAGGCGTGGATGATGTACCGCGAGAAGAGCTCGCTCGGGCGCCCCACGTCGAAGAGCCCGCTCGCGTCGCGCAGCTCGTCCTCCACGCGATCGAGCCAGGCCTCGCGCACGACGAGGACGAAGTCTTCGTGGGCGTAGTAACCGCCGTCGGGGTTGCGCTTGAGGAAGTCGTAGTCGGCCGTGCGGCAGAACTCCTCGAGCGCGTCGAGCACCTCGATGGGCGTGAGCACGCCGCGCGAGGCACGCGCCGCGCTGCCGAGGAGGAGCGCGCGGATCTCGCGCGGGGAGGCGCCGACGGATCCCTCCACGGAGGGCCCGTCGTCGTGCTCCTCGAGGATGGCGCGGACGTTGGCCGAGAGGAGCTTCGCTTCGTTCTCGGAGAGGCGCTCGGGGATGTCGCCGTAGGTGAGGAGCCGGACCTTCTCGTAGGGGCTGAGGCTCGCGGCGAGGTGGCCGAGCGCGGGATCGCGGTAGTTCTCGCGGCGCGGGCGGTGGAGGCGCGTGAGCACGGCCCAGAGCGCGGCCACGTAGATGGTGTGCGGCGCCACGGCCACGCCGAGCTGCGGGACGATCTGCGATTCGTAGATGCCGCGCTCGGCCTCGACGTCGAGGAGATAGGGCATGCGCACGAAGGTGAGCCGCCCCTGGAAGCTCAAGAACTCCGGGTGCTGCTTGAACGCCTGGAGGTGGAGATCGTTGGACGTCGCGAGGAGCACCGAGTCGATGGTGAGCTGCGAGGTGCGGAGGGCGACGTCCCCCGTCTCGATGGCGAGGAGGAGGTAGCGCCACGCGTCGAGCGGGCGCTTGAGGAGATCGCTGAACTCGAGGATGCCGCCGCGCCCGTCGACGAGATCGCCCACGGCCTCGAAGAGCGTCAGCGCGCTGAGCGAGGCCGGGAGACGCCCGAGCGATTGATCCGCCGTGATCTGCCGCTCGTGCGCGTCGACGGCCATCTCGGGGCCGATGGTGACGAGGCCGCGCCGATACCGCCGCGAGAAATACTCGCGCTCCACCTGGACGTGCGCGAGCACGCGCGCGAGGTCGCCGCGATATGCGCGGAGGAGCGCCTCGAAGATCTGCTGGTTCTGGTGCGAGAGCTCGCCGTCCCACAGGAGATCCGGCGGGCTCGTCGAGAGGCCCGCGCGCTCGTAGCAGGCGTTGAGGAAGCGGCGCCGCTCCTCACGCGGCAGGAGGAGCAAGGGATGGTCGCGGAGCGCCGGCGAGATCTTCACCTGGATGCGCTCCTCGGGGAGGTGGGCGTAGGACTCGTCGGTGCTCGCGGGTCTCCGCTCGGAGGAGAAGCCGATGCCCTTGCCGTCGCTCCCGCTCGGGAAGACCCACGAGAAGCGATAGGTCGCGCCGTCGTCCGTCTCCGAATAGACCTCCACGCCGCGCATCAGACAGGCGACGAGCGTGCTCTTGGCGCTGCCGTTGGGGCCGTGGAGGAGGACGAGCCGGTTGCTCCGTCCTTCGCGGGCGAAGGCCGAGACGGCCTGGACCACCGCCTCCTGCACCCGCTCGTGCCCCTGGAGGTGATCGCTCCGCCGACGCCGGCCGTTGGCCGGGAGCCCATCGCCTGCGAAGGCGAGATCGAAGATCCGGTAGCGGCGCTCCGTCCCCCACGGGCGGCGGTGCTCGTAGCTGCCGAAGTGCTCGATGGCGCCGAGGACGTAGCGGGCCGCGTCGCGCGTGTGACGCGCCGGATCCGCCTCGGCCATCGCCAGGAACTCCGAAAACGAGAGCACACGACGCTGCGCGCCGAATCGCTCCCTCACGCTCTCGACGACCTCCCCCAGATTCCCCACCGCCACACCACGAACGTAGCGGTCCGGGAGGGCGTCGGGCAACTCCGGAGCGTCATTCCTCGCGGAGGGAATATCCGAGGGTCTCGTCGTGGAAGGTGCAGCTCGTGGGGATGCACATGGCGAACTTCACGTGGGCGTTCACCCTCCCCTCGGCCGCCTCGGAGGACTTCCGGGCCACGAAGACGAAGCGGGCCACGTCGTCGGAGAGCGTGGCGGCGTCTTCGCGGTCGAGGCGCGCCTTCTCGGGCGAGAACGCGCCGTCGGCCGCGATGGTCACGGCGATCGGGTACTCGGTGTTCACGTGCCACTCACCCACGCCTTGGAGGCTCACCTCGAAGGCCTGCTGGGCGTCGTCGGCCCCCTCGATGCGCGTGAGGGCGAGCTTGTACGTCCCGCGCTCGATCGACGACGGAGCGTCCACGACCTCGTCCTTCGCTTTCGGGGCCGTCTTGGCCTCGGGGGCGTCCGACGTGCTCCGGGCGGGCGGCGTCGGCGCCTTGTCGCAGGCCACGAGCGCAGTGAGGAGGGAGAGGAGGAGGAGGCGTCGGGAGGTGGTCATGGTTTGCTCAGCTGGAACTCTACGGCGGAAAGCACGAAGTCGCTCGCGTGCGCGAGGTGGAAACGCCCACGCACCACGCCGTCTTCCTCGATCCACTTCACGAAGGCCACGAAGCGCCCGCCGAGGACGCGGTCGCCGGCGCGGCCGAGCGTGCGATGCCCGGGGTGATCGGCGCGGCTCCGGAGGTCCACGCTCGCGTCGATCTTCCCCTTGAGGGTCTTCTCCACCTCGAAGCCGAGGTCGACGAAGGCGCGGCCCTTGGAGTCGCCGCCCTGGCGCGCCGTCTTGAGCACGCCCACGAAGACCACGTCCGCGCGCGCCGCACGCGCGCCGATCTCGCGCTCCCAATCGTCACGCCATCGGCCGGAGAGCTTCGCCGGATCCTCGACGAATTCCACGCTCCCGTCGAAGAGGGCCTCGTCCTCGGGCGAGAACGGGCTCGTCACGGATCCCTTGCTCGGCCCGCCGCAAGAAACGCAGGCGAAGAGCGCGAAGGCGAGCGTGGCGATGCGAATCATGAGACGTCCTCCAGGAGCTCGTCCGGCGCGTCCTCCGGGAGCCCCCTCATCCAGAGCGATTCCATGTCTTCGGGCAACGGCGCCACGAGCTCGAGCGGCTCGCCCGTCCGCGGGTGCGGCACGACGAGCCGGTGCGCGTGGAGCGCGTGGCGTGCGAGGCCGAGCCTCCGCTCGAGCTCGGGCGTCATCCCCGTCTCGATGTGCTCGTAGAAGGGCGCGGGGCCCTCGGGGCCGTAGAGCTTGTCGCCCACGATCGGGTGCGAGAGCGCCGCGAGGTGCACGCGGAGCTGGTGCTGCCGCCCCGTGACGGGCTTGAGCTCCACGAGGCTCAGCGCGCGCGCGCGATCGAGCACACGGTACTCCGTCGTCGCCGGGCTCCCGCCGTCGTCGAGGGGGCGCGGCTCCATCAGGAGGTGGAGCCCGCTCTCCGCGCGACCGAGCGGGAGATCGATGATGCCCTGGTCGGGCGCGAGGTGGCCCCGGACCACGGCGAGGTAGGTCTTGGAGGTCTTGCGATCCTCGAAGGCGCGCTTGAGCCGGCGCTCGGCCTCGGCGTGCTTGCCACAGACCACGATGCCGCTCGTCTCCTTGTCGAGCCGGTGCGCGATCTGGGGCGGGTTCTCGCCGTAGCGCTCGCGGAGCAGGTGGGAGAGCGTGTTCTTGTGGTAGGTCGCCGAGGGGTGCACGGGCAGCCCCGGTGGCTTGTCCACCGCGAGCACGTCCTCGTCCTCGTAGAGCACCGTGAACTCGCGCGGGGCGATGGGCTCCTCGAAGGGCGGGCGGATGATGTAGACCGTCTCGCCGTAGCGCACGCGATCGCTCGGCATCCGCTTGGTCCCGTCCTCGCGATAGGCGCACGCCCGCACGATGGCGTTCGCGCGCGTGCGAGAGAGCCGCGGGATCCGCCCCTGGATGAATCGATCGAGGCGTTGCCCAGCCTGCTCGCGCGCGACGGGAAAGCTCAGGATGATGGACTGCGGGTGGCAGCCCTCGGGGATCGGGATGGTCTTTCTCTGGGCGATGGGCGATTGGCTATCAGCAGGCGGGCGCGGGATCAATCGCACCTCGATGGGGCGTGATTCCGCGCGCGGCGGAGGGCAAACTGCATGGCGGTGACCCCCGCGCCGCGAGAGAATCGGTTCGAGTTCCAAGGCGCGCTCGTCGGCCTCCTCGCGCTCCTCCTCGTCTTCGTCCCCGTCATCCCCAGAGGCGAGACGCCCATCGCGGAGGAGATCCCTCCCACCGAGGGGATGCACACGCCCTCGAGCGAGCCGGCGCCGGCGCCCGACCTCGACGGCCCCGAGGCGCCTTCGGCGGCCCTCTCCGGCCTCGTCCGCCTGCCGGGCGGCGCGCCCGCGAGCGGCGCGCGCGTCCGCGTCTTCGGAAGCGCGCTGCTCGGCTTCCTCGAGGTGGGCGCCGACGACGAGGGACGCTTCGCCTTCCCGGCCCTCCCGCCCGGCTTCTACGAGCTGCACGCCTTCCGTGGCGCGCACGTGGCGCACGCGGCGCGCGGCATCCAGGTGAAGGCCGGAGAGAGCACCGAGATCACGCTCGACCTCGTCCCCGGCGTCTCGATCCGCGGGCGCGTGGTGAGCGCACGCACAGGCGAAGGACTCCGCGGCGCCGAGGTCCGGGTGAGCGGCGAGCTCCTCGACGTCGCCGCGCGCGTCGTCGAGACGACGGCCGACGGCACCTTCGTGATCGACGGGCTCACGCCGGGGGAGAAGATCCTCCGCGTGCACAAGGAGGGCTTCGTGCACGACGGACCGCTCCAGGTCATGCCCGGCGGGGACGAGCTCCTCATCCGCCTCGGCACCGAAGCGCGCCTCCGCATCGAGGTCGTCGATCCGCGCGGCCGCCCCGTGACCGACGCCGAGGCGCAGCTCCTCGTCGAAGGCTCCATCGACCGCGCCGCCACCCCCATCCCGGCGCCGCGCGATCGGCTCCTCGTGGTCCCCGGCCCCGTCCCGCCGATCCCCGCGGCGGCGGGCGCCGTCCCCGACGCGCGAAAGTCGATCCTCGCGAGCGCCTCGAGCGACGAGCGCGGCCTCGTCGAGATGGACGGCCTCGCCGCGGCCACCGTGCGCGTGCGGCTCTCGGCCGACGGAAGGCCCACGGTCATCGGCGAGCCCATCGAGCTCCGCCCGGGCCAGACGCGCGAGGCGCGCATGACGCTCCCCTACGGCGGGAGGCTCTCGGTGCGCGTCTTCGACTCGGTCGGCGTGCGCGCGGAGGACGCCGATCTCGCCGTCCACCTCGAGGGCGATCCCATCGGCGCCTACGCCCGCACCGACGAGAACGGCGAGGCCGAGTTCTCCGGGCTGCTCGGCGCGCTCACCGTCCGCGCATCGCGCGGCGCGACGCCCCCGGTGGTCCAGCGCGTCTCCGTCGGCGAAGGCGAGCACCACACCCTCACCCTCACGCTCACCGAAGCGCGCGACGCCCTCTTCGGCCGCGTGGTGGACGCGCGTGGCTTCGGCATCGCCGGCGCGACGCTCGAGCTCACCACGCTCTCCAAACGTTCGCCCTTCGAGGCCGCGCGCCGCTCCGAGCCCGACGGCACCTTCCGCTTCGAAGACCTCCCGGCCCCACCCTACCGCGTCGTCGTGCGGCATCCGGCCTACGCGGAGAGCGAGCCGATCCGCGTCGACGCGCGCGGCGAGCCCCTCAACGTCACGCTCGATCCCGGCGGCGCGATCGTCTTCGAGCTGCGCGACCGGCGGACGCTCGGCCCCGTCCCCGCCGAGGTCACGCTCGTCCGCGGCGATCGGCACATCGTCCGCCGCGCGTGGCCCGACGGCCGCGTCGAGATCGACCACGTCCCCCTCGGGCGATGGACGCTCCGCGTGGACGATCCGCGCTACGTGCCCTTCGAGCAGCCGGTGGAGCTCGCGCGCGACGGCGCTCGGCCTCCGCGCGTCGATCTCGGCCGCATCGATCTCTTCCAGGGCGCGACGGTCTCGGGCGAGCTCGTGGACTCGTTGGGCGAGCCCATCTACGGCGCCAGGATCGTCGCTGGCGACGGCGCGCACGCGGAGGTGAAGACCGACGAAGGCGGGCGGTTCACCGTCACGCGGCTCGCGCCGGGACGCCTCCGCGTCGCGGCCCTCCTCGACTCGGGCGAGCGCGTGGAGAGCGCCATCTTCTCCTTGCGTGAGGGCGAGGTGCGCGAGGGGCTCCGCCTGGTCGCGCGCTCGCGCGGAGAGGCCGTCGACGTGGCGCCGGCCTCCCCCAGCGCCCGCGTGGGCATCGCCGCGACGGTCGTCGATCGCGACGGCGGCGTCGTCGTCGACTGGGTCGCGCCCGGCTCCAAGGCGCAGAAGAAGGGCCTCCGCCCCGGCGATCGCGTCCTCGCCGTCGACGGCGCCTCCGTGCTCATCGCGGCCCAGGTGCGGCCGCTGCTCCGCGCCTCCGCCGGCGAGCGCCGCACGCTCCGCATCGCCCGCGGCGCGCGCACGCTCGAGCTCGTGATCGAGCCCGAGCCGTTCACGCCGCCCTGAGCCGGCTCAGACCGCGCGCCAGACTTCGTCGTCGCAGGCCGCGCGGCCGTCCTTCTCGAGCTTGAGGAGGTGCGCCTCGAGGCTGAGCGCGGCGAGCGGCCATACCGCCTGGGGCGTGTCGTCGTAGGCCAAGGGGAGGAGCTCTTCGACCGTGGCCTCCCGCTTGCGCAGGAGCGCCTCGAGGACCTTCGCCTCGCGCATGAGGCGGTGCGCGCGGTAGAAGTCGAGGAGCTCCTTGGGCGAGAGGATCACGCCGCCGTGCGCGGGGAGGAGCATCGAGGGCGCGCGCTCCTTCATGCGCTCGAGCGACTCGAGGTAGAGCGACATGTCCCCGTCGTGCTTCTCGACGAGGATGGTGCCGATGCCGGCGACCATGTCGCCCGCGACGAGCGCGCGCGTGCGGTGCTCGAAGAAGCAGAGGTGCCCCGGGGCGTGCCCCGGCGTGTGCATGGCCTCGAGCTCGATCCCTCGGCCGAGGGCGATGCGCTCGCCCTCGTCGATGGCGCCGTGGAAGTCGACGCTTCCCTCGAGCCGCGCGATGGTGGCCCGGTGCGCGCGCAAGGGCACGCCGAAGTGCTCGGAGAGGTAGCGCGCGCCGCCCACGTGATCGGGGTGATGGTGCGTGACCAGGATCTCGCGAAGCTGGAACCCGAGGCGCGCCCTCTCGGCCTCGACGATGGAGACGAAGCGCTCGAGCTCCGCGTGATCCGCGCTCG
This sequence comes from Myxococcales bacterium, assembly GCA_012744445.1. Classification (GTDB taxonomy): domain Bacteria; phylum Myxococcota_A; class Polyangia; order Polyangiales; family Houyiibacteriaceae; genus JAAYBZ01. The sequence goes on from JAAYBZ010000072.1 coordinate 33,922, forward strand.
CCGGCTCGATGATCACCGCCTCGTCGCCCGCGACGAGGAAGGCGTTGGTGTGCGTCGCCGGGAGGATCGTCGGCGTGCGCACGGGGAGCATGAAGAAGCCCTCGGCGATCTCGTATGCGCCGTCGCGATCGAGCGGCGCCTCGTCGCCGAGCGCGACGTAGGTGGCGAGCGAAGGCGAGAGGAGCGCCTCGCCGCGTCGCCATGCCTCGCGGAGCGCCTCGCGCGTGACGAAGTCGAGGCCGCGCGCCGCGTGCGGCACGCCCCTCACCTCGTGGATCTCCACGCTCGCCGAGAACGCGTCACCTCGCCCGACGAAGGTGCCGCGATGGCGGACCTCCACGTCGTCGCGCGCGAGGCCGAAGCGCTCTTCGAGCAGCGCCTCGACCGCTCCGTCGGCGTCGTTCTCGATGGCGATCTCCGGCAGCTCGATCCACTCGCCGCGGTGGACGCCCTCGCCGGCTCGCTTGCTCGTCCCGACCCGCCCCTCGCCGTCCACGGCGAGGAGCGCCACCCGCCTCCTCACGAGATCGGCCTCGGGAAGAGCGAAGGCCGGCGCGAGGGCACGCGCGGCGCCGTGCGTCCCTCCGGGAGATCCGCCGGGTTGCCCACGGTGCGGAGCGTCTCCTTGGTGATCGCCTTGAAGGTGTCGAAGACGCCGACGCCCGTCGTGGCCACCGCCTCGAATTGCGGCACCGTGCCCGGGATGGCCAAGGCCTCACGAAGGTCGTCCACCGGGAGGACGCCCGGGAGATCGCGCTTGTTGTACTGGACGACGAGCGGCAGACGATCGGGATCGTCGCCCTGGAGGCGCAGGTTCGTCGCGAGGTTCTCCATCGAGTCGACGTTGTCCTCGAGGCGCGTCGCCTGCGAGTCGACCACGAAGACCACGCCGTCGACGTGTCGCAGGACGAGCCTTCGCGTGGAGTCGAAGGCCACCTGCCCCGGCACGGTGCAGAGGTGGATGCGCACCGAATACCCGTGGAAGCTCCCGAGGTTCACGGGGAGCAGATCGAAGAAGAGCGTCCGCTCCGATTCGGTCTTGAGCGAGACCAGCTTCCCGCGCAGATCGGGGCGAGAGCGCTGATGGATGGTTTCGAGGTTGGTCGTCTTCCCGCACAGGCCGGGGCCGTAGTAAACGAGCTTGAGATGAAGCTCCTTACGGTTGTGGTCGATGAGCGGCATGAGGACGGGGCTCGGGATACGAGTACGCGATACCCCGAGAAGCGTCAACGGCGATCGCCCCACGGGCTCGCCCTGGTGGCCGCGCTCACGCTCCTCGCGGCCTGCGGTGGGCGGAAGCCCGGCGAGGCCGAACAGCACGAGCTCTACCGCACGGTGCAGGAGGGAGAGGCCCGACAGGACGCCGCCTCGTCCTCCCCCTACGTCACGCCGCTCGAGACCGCTCGGGCGATCTGCGACGCCGCCCGCGACGTGTGCAAGGCGGCGAAGCGATCGCGCGAGGCCGACGCCAAGGAGCGCTGCCAGCGCGCGCAATCGCGCTGCGACGCCGCCATGGCCGCGGCCACCGGCGGCGGCTGATCCCCCTCAGATCCAGAGGACGTCGACGATCTCGTAGACCCGCTCCCCCGCCGGGGTACGGACCTTCACCTCGTCGCCCACCTCGCGGTTGATGAGCGCGCGGGCCACGGGCGAGGTGACGGAGATCTTGCCCGCGTTCACGTCGGCCTCCTCGGAGCCGACGATGCGGTAACGCTTCTCCACGCCGTCCTCGTCCTGGAGCACGACGGTGGCGCCGAACTTCACCCGGGTCCCGCTCAAGGTCTTCGGATCGATGACCTCGGCGCGCGCGAGCTGATCCTCGATCACGCGCATGCGCGCCACCACGAGCCCCTGGCGCTCGCGCGCCGCGTGGTACTCGGCGTTCTCCTTGAGGTCGCCGTGGTCGGCCGCCGTGCCGATCTCCTCGGAGATCTTCGGCATCTCGGCCTTGAGTGCGGCGAGCTCACGCTTGAGCGCCTCGAAACCTTCCGGAGTCAACGGGACTTTCTCCATGACAATACCTTCCATGCCCCGGCGAAGACCGGGGCGTGTCGAAATACCTGGCCCGGCCCCCCTCAGTCCGCGGGTTCGCGGACGAGCTCGGACGTATGGAATCGAAGGAGCTCGATGGCCCCGGCCCCCCGACCGTACTCGATGTCGTGCGTCCCCGGGGTGTCGACGAAGGCGTGCGGCACCGAGCGCTCGCGGAGCGCCTGCGAGAACCGGAGCGTCGCGGCCCGGGCGGGATCTTCCTCGCTCGTGACGAGGCGGATCGCCTGACCGGCCTCCGGCTTCACGAGGTGCGCGATGGAGGCGACCATCGACTCCTCGAGCGAGGGCTGGATGGCGCCGACCGCGCCGAAGGCCTCGGGCTTGCGGAGGCCCACCTCGAGCGCGACGCGGCCGCCGAGGCCGATGCCGTCGATGCCCGTCCCCTCACGACCGCGCGCGACGCCCTCGAAGGCCTCGCGCACCGCCGGGAGCACCACGTCGACGAGCCAATCGGCGTAGCGCGAGAGCTCCTCGGGGCTCGCGGCGGAGAGGTTCGGGACGTAGGGGCTGACCACGACCGGCGCCGCGAAGGGCGTGCTGGCGAGGCGCGCGTTGATGGCCGCGAGGTGCTCGGCCGAGACGAAGCCGTTGAAGTCGCGCCGCTCGAGGCGACCGCGCTCGAAGGCGCCGTAGGCCACGGGGAGCTCGAAGTTCACGCTCCAGATCATCGGGCCCTTGGAAGGACCGCGCTCGGCGCCCCGGAGATCGTGGAGCGCGACCACCATGGCGTACCGGCCCTCCGGCGGCGCCATCGCACGGTCGGGTCGACGGGGGATGATGACCGCGACGGTCTGCGGATCCCCGTCGAGCCCCTTCACGCTGACGCGGCGATGGTGCACGAACTCGGCGCCCGGCTGCGCGGCGCCGATCACGGCCCACGAGAGGGCCGCCACAGAGGCGGCGATCAGCAAACGCCGGATCGCCTTCCCGGTGCGAGCGGAGTTCATGACGAGCGATGATACTCCTGAAGCGGCTTCACCGTCAGGGGCTTCTTTCGCTTGACCACGATCGCCTCCACCGCCGCGATGGCCGCCGCGATGGTGGTGAAATAGGGCACCCCGGCGAGGATGGTCTGCCGCCGGAGCGAGCGGCTGTCGCGGATGGTCTCGGCGCCCTCGGTCGTGTTCACGACCATCACGATCTCGCCGTCGCGGATGCGATCGACCACGTGCGGGCGCCCCTCGCCGACCTTGTACACGAGCTCGGCGTCGACGCCGACGCGGGCGAGCGCGCGGCGCGTGCCGCTCGTGGCCACGATCGTGTAGCCGAGCTGCGAGAGCCGGAGCCCGAGCTCACAGGCGGCCTGCTTGTCGTCGTCGCGGACGGAGACGAAGACCTTGCCCGCGTCGGGGAGGATCGCGTTCACCGAGAGCATCGCCTTGTGGAAGGCCTCCGGGAAGGTCTCCGCGACGCCCATCACCTCGCCCGTCGAGCGCATCTCCGGGCCGAGGATGGTGTCGACGCCGGGGAACTTGGCGAACGGGAAGACGCTCTCCTTCACCGCGACGTGCGTGGGCACGATCTCCTCGGTGAAGCCGAGCTCCGCGAGCTTCTTGCCGGCCATCACCTGCGCGCCGATGCGGGCGAGCGGCTTGCCGATGGCCTTGGAGACGAAGGGCACGGTGCGGCTCGCGCGCGGATTCACCTCGATGACGTAGACGGCGCTGCCGCGGACGGCGTACTGCACGTTCATCAGGCCGACGACGCCGAGCTCGAGGGCGAGCGCGCGCGTGCTGGAGCGGATGGCGGCGAGCACGCCCGCGGGGAGCGCGTGCGCCGGGAGCACGAGCGCCGAGTCGCCGCTGTGGACGCCGGCCTCCTCGATGTGCTGCATCACGCCGCCGATGACGACCTGCGTTCCGTCGGAGACGCAGTCGACGTCGACCTCGATCGCGTCCTTGAGGAACTCGTCGATGAGGATGGTCTGCGACTCGGCGCCCTCGAGGGCCTCGAGCGCGGTCTTCATGTAGCGCGCGAGATCGGAGCGCGAGTGCACGATCTCCATGGCGCGGCCGCCGAGGACGTAGCTCGGGCGCACGACGACCGGGTAGCCGATCGAATCGGCCACGTCGAAGGCCTCCTTCACGCCGCGGGCGATGCCGCCGCGCGGACGACGGAGGCCGAGCGCCTCGAGGATCGCGTCGAAGCGCTCGCGGTCCTCGGCGCGGTCGATCGCGTCGGCGCTGGTGCCGAGGATCTTCACGCCGGCGCGGGCGAGCGGGACGGCGAGCTTGAGCGGCGTCTGGCCGCCGTACTGGACGATGACGCCGTCGGGCTTCTCCACCTCGACGATGTTCATCACGTCTTCGTACGTGAGCGGCTCGAAGTAGAGGCGATCCGAGATGTCGTAGTCGGTCGAGACGGTCTCGGGGTTGCAGTTGACCATGATGGTCTCGAAGCCCATCTCGCGGAGCGCGAAGGAGGCGTGGACGCAGCAATAGTCGAACTCGATGCCCTGACCGATGCGGTTGGGACCGCCGCCGAGGATCATCACCTTCTTGCGGTCGGTGGGATCGGCCTCGCAGTCCCGGCCCCACGTCGAGTAGAGGTAGGGCGTGAGCGCCTGGAACTCGGCCGCGCAGGTGTCCACGCGCGCATAGATCGGCGTGACGGAGGCCGCCTTGCGGGCCGCCCTCACCTTTACCGGGTCCTCGCCGCGGAGACGCGCGATCTGCGAGTCGGAGAAGCCCATCTCCTTGGCACGGCGGAATTCCTCGGCCGTGAGGGGGCGCCCCTTGGACGCGGCGAGCGCGCGCTCCTCGTCGATGATCTCCTTCATCTGCACGAGGAACCAACGATCGATGCCGGTCGCGGCGTGGAGCTCGTCGACCGTGAGGCCCACGCGGAGGCCGTCGCCGAGGTAGAAGAGGCGCTCCCCGAGCGGCGTGCGCACGACCTCGAGGATGGCGGCGCGGAGCTCCTCCTCGGTGGCCGGCGGGAGGTCTTCCTTGGGCGCGTTGTAGGTGAGCGACTGGCCGGGGCCGTCGGAGACGAGCTGGCGCACCTGCTGGACGAAGTCGCGGTAGTCGACGCGATCGAGGAGCGAGCTGAGCCCGTCCTTGCCGGTCTCGAGCGAGCGGCAGGCCTTCTGGATCGACTCCTTGAAGGTGCGGCCGACCGCCATCGCCTCGCCCACGGACTTCATCTGCGTGGTGAGCCGCGGATCGGCGCCCGGGAACTTCTCGAAGGCGAAGCGCGGGACCTTGGTGACGACGTAGTCGATCGTCGGCTCGAAGGCCGCGCTCGTGCCGGTGATGTCGTTGCGGAGCTCGTCGAGGCGATACCCGACGGCGAGCTTCGCGGCGATCTTGGCGATCGGATAACCCGTGGCCTTGGAGGCGAGCGCGGAGGAGCGGCTCACGCGCGGGTTCATCTCGATGACGACGAGGCGC